>NZ_CAJMZG010000015.1:0-205791 GCF_905220255.1 Paraburkholderia sp. J69-1
CCTTCCCCACCTAAGCAACGGTCTGTGGCGGAGCCGCCCTGTCGGCCGTAGTAGCGCAAGTCGAGCGCAGTGACAGGACGTCCCGCCCGCTGGAAAAACAACTGAAGCAACGATACGCAAGAGGCCAGCAACGATAGGCGACAGCAACGCAACGCTACGCAACAGCACGCAACGCGACGCAACAACAAACGCAACACTACGCAACAGTACGCAACGCGACGCAACAACAAACGCAACGCGACGCAACAGTACGCAACGCGACGCAACAACAAACGCAACGCTACGCAACAGTACGCAACGCGACGCAACAGCTGACGCAACGCGACGCAACAGTACGCAACGCGACGCAACAGCTGACGCAACGCGACGCAACAGTACGCAACGCGACGCAACAGCTGACGCAACGCTACGCAACAGTACGCAACGCGACGCAACAGCGGGGGCAACACTCGAGCAGCGAGCGCTACAACGCTAATGAATGCTGCTTTGGAGCATTTTTCGTGCTCTAGCCCATGCCGCCAGCGTGAGACCATGTGCGACTTGCAAAACCAAGGTCTAAGATGTTGTGACGTCGATCGACGAATTCCTTGCCGTGGCTCGCAAGAAGCGGCGCCGCGGTAGGCTCGATGAGCATTCGGATGAGATAGTCGCGCTTCGGAGCGCAGGTGCGAGCTATGGCGAAATCGTCGAATTTCTGAGTGCTAAATACTCGGTCAGCGTGAGCCGATCCACGATACTCCGACATCTGGATGCCCTTCCTGCAAACCAATCAGCTTCGCGCGACGTCGCCACACCTTCAATAGCCGCGCCTCGCGATCCACTATCCGACGTCGACGGGAAGCGGGCGCCGCCTCCGCCGTCATCGGGTTTTGCGGAACAGCGCGTGGAAGGTGTGGCTACAGGCGCGCGAAATTCGAACCGTCACGACCTCAACGCGCCTCCTGTAATTCCCGATGCTTCGCCGCGATCCGAGATGCCGATGCGACCTGAGGTCGAGTCGGCAACTACGCCCCCTGTCTCAGCTTTACCTACTCCAGCTCGTGGTCGCGAAAATCGACCTCCGATCGATCGAGATTCCAGAGAAGTGGTTGAGAGGGACGCCGGATCCGAAGACGATCTCGTTACGAGATACAGATTCGGCGGCGCAGAGCACAAAGCCCTCATGGCAGCCTACCGAGCCAGAAAACGCCAGTCAGAAGACTGAGCTACCAACCCCCTAAGGAAAAACCAATGGCACTGAAAATTCTCGTAATTCATTCCACCAGCTTAGTTGGCAAAAGCACGACAGTCGCTTCCCTGCTGCACCCCCGCCTCCGAAACCCGCGGATTTTCTCAGTGGAAAAGCAGAACCAGGACGCGAGCCGATATGGAATCGAGGTAGTTCGCTATAACGGCCCGGACTTTAGGACTCTCTTTGACGACATCGTCGCGTACCCGAGCGACCTGATCGTCGACGTTGGCGCGTCGCAGTACTCTGGCGTAATCAAAGAGTTCGCGCGGCTGGCCGGTTCGATCGACGATTTTGATATCGTCCTCGTTCCAACCACCCCAGATGGCCGGGTCCAGGAGGAGACACTCGGGACGATCGATACGCTCCGCAAGGTCGGCATGAACCTGGAAAAACTCCGCGTGCTATTTAACCGCGCAACCATCGACGACCCCTCGCAGCTCGACGAGCAGTTCGAGCCCGTAATTGCATATCTTCAAGAACACCTCGGTCTTTCCTTTTACAAGGACCTTATCCTGTACGAAAACCCGATCCACTCGGAACTCCGGGCCGAGGGTCTTTCGTTCGAAGAAGTCGCACGCGACACTACCAACTACCGCGAAAAAGTAACCGAGGCGGTGCGCAAGTCGCCCAGGAGCGCCGAAACACAAGCGCTGATTCGCATGCTCGGCCTCCAGCGGGCAGTGAACAGCGCGAGGATCGCTTTTGACGAAGCGTTCCAGGCCCTCCGCTTGCCGGTCGTAACACACCCCTCGGTTGCGATCGAGGAGTGAACATGTTGCGTGGTGGTCCGCGGGGCGCGATGGAAGCGCTTTACGAATTGCAGGTCGAGGAGGCGAGCGCACTTCGCGCCGAAGCACAGTCGCTGATCGCTGAGATCCGCAGCGTACACACCCACATCCTGGAGGTGGTTAAGATACGCAGCACGGAAGATCAACGCATCGAGCAACTTTCCGCCGAACTCCGCGCCCATCACGTTCAGTACCAGGATCTAGCGAGGGAGCGGATTCGCGCTGACCGCGAGTTCCTGCAGTCTGATAACGAGCGGAAGGCAATGCTGCTCACGCTCACTGAACAGGTCGAGAAGGCGGATTCGATCCCTGCGCGAATGCAGGAGATACTCAACGCAGCCGATGTTACGCAGATCCACAAGAAACTCGCTGACGCACTCGAACTCGACATATGGGCCAGCCTCGCGCGTCATTCAGAGGACGAGTTCCGCCGACTAGCCGAGTTGGCGGCGCGAGTGGAACAAAGTGTCCACTCGGCGGTAGCGCAGCTACGGGACGCAAATGCCGGCAAACCGGCGGTCCCGCCCATCCTCACCACCGGTCCTGTCAAAGACCGGATTCTCAGCTTCTTTCGCCACCACTACGCACGCGTACTGCGTCTGAGCACAGACCTTCGCGATCTCGTCTTCGTGTTGGCGTGTACGTGCGTCTCGATAGCGGCCCTCTCAGTCGCAGCGCTGCAATTCTATCGTTCTTAATCTGGGACAAATGAAGGCACCCGAGACCGCCTTCAGACCGAAGATAGCACGGCGAAACTCATAAGCCACTGATTTAAAGTGGATTATAGATTCCACATTTGCCCATTTGACGTTTTTTTCGACAAAACGTGAATCGGCCACATCGCTAAGTCTTGCCAAAAACAGACAATCTGGAACTTTTTTTCTCGCCTGGGGGGTGAAAGAACAGAGGCTCGTGCCGTATCTCTACATGTGGGCTCAAATCTTCGAGCCCGGTCATTTTGGCTACTGAGAGGAAAAGCACATGTCATCGCTGGCTGCGCACGCAACAAACACCCGCCTCCCCACCATGCCCCCTGGTCTTTCACAGGAAGATCAACAGGAGCTCGCGGGACTGGCCATCACCCTGCGGATCCACTTTGAGAGCCTGAACCAAACGGTTGTCCAGATCGCGTGGATCACCTTTCGCATGGCCCAGCTTATCGGTGATCAAGGAGCCCAGGAATTTTTCTGTGAGGTCTGCGGGCGAGCTGCATCGACGTTTCGTCACTATCGCTACATAGGGAAAGTGGTGAATCGCTTCCTTCATCCAGACGGGCATATTCCGCCGCACATCACCCGCCTGCCGCTCAACGCCTTCAAGCTCATCGACGACAGCGACGATGTCCGCTTGGCGCAGGTAATCGATGAGGAGGCGCAGAAAGGGCCACTGAGCCTTAGCCAGGTGAAGCAGATCGTCGAACAGGCTACCGCAGAGCTTAGAACCGAGCTTGAGGAGGCAAATGCTCAGATCGGCGAACTGACCGCAACGACAGCTGAAGCTCAGGCCAATGCGCAGGACGCAGAGAAGGCCCTTTCGGTAGCACAAGCAAAGCATGACGCGGTGGTCGTCGAGCTGCGGTCACACGAAAGGCAAGTCACGGACGTCGCTGCCGACCGAGACGCGATTCTCAAGGATCTCAGAGAGGCACAGCAAGAGATCGATCGACTACGCCTGAGCGAGAAGGAAGTCTCCATTGTCGAAACACCGGTCGAAGTTCTGCCCAAGGATGTTGAGAGTCTTGAGCACGCGCGCCGCGAACTTGCGGAAGTGACAGCGCGACGGGATCGTTTGAACCTCGAACTCGTGGAAATTGATCAAAAGATCTCACAGGCACGAGACGCCGCAGACGCACTCGACCAACTCGAGAAAGGTGCTGCCGACCTCCTTTCTGCGTTCCCTGCCGCGGCGGTTCTGGCGATGAGAGCGTCAAACACCACTATCGGCGCGCGAGTTGACCAGCTTGCCGATCAGCTTCGAGCGTTGGCTGACGCTCTTTCGTCGAGCCACGCTGCCTGATCACTCGTGCCACAGGAAACCCAATGTCCCGAAAAACCGAAATCGACCTCTTTCTCCCACCGCTTGCTCGGCTCGCCATCGCCGAAGCCAACATGAAGATACTTGAGTGCTACCGCAGCTTGAAGGGCCACGATGACCCAGCCGCGGCCCTTATGTTCGGCCTGTCCGACAAGCAGTATGAAATTGTGCGCAACCTCAGTCATTCCGACATCAGGTGGGCCGCCAACAACGGGCTCCCCCTTTGGCAGTCACGCTTCGATCTCGTGTCGCTCAACGACAAGCCTGAGCTCGATCGAGACCGCGTCATCACGGAACTTCTCAAAACATTCTAACGATCCCGCGCCGTCTCACAGGAGTAAAAACATGATCGCTAACGGAAACGCACCCACTCTGAACGAGCGTATTGCACGTGTCCTTATCGCTGCGGGTACACGTAGACCGGTGGTCCGGAGTATCAGCCGGGTGCCGGAGCCGCTTATCGACCAAATGTACACCGAAGAACTCGGTCGCCAATCCACGTCAGGCCAACTGCCATCAAGCCTCGAATGGTTTACAAAAAGCCATCGAATCCAGATACACGGTGCGTTTGTGCTGCTAGCGTACCGCCGCATCACCCAGTCCCTTCGCGGACCGGCGTTCGATGGCCTCCTCCCGCGCCAGAAAAAGGAAGTCGCTTTTACGCGCACCCTGACCTACTACCAGGAGATCTGCGGGGGCGCTGATAAGACGGTAGTTAGCTCACAGCGGCTGTATACGTTGCTCGGGACTTTTGGCGACGCTCGACAGATCAGCGAACGCGGTAACGAGGCGGCCGAGATCAAGCTGCACTTTTGTGCAAGCTGCAAGGTACCGCTCATCATCCCTCGCGACTACCTGGAATACCATTGCGGCGAGTGCAAACCTAACGCGCGCCGCGGCCAGAGACATCCTTCATAACCAACGGAAGGCCAGCCGATGCAATACTTGTTGACCGCATCCCGAAAGGTTCGACGCGAACTCGCGCTGTTGCTACCGAACTGGAGCTGGAAAATTGACGGGGTTTTGAGCGCAGCTATCCTCATCACGCTCATTCTTGATCGTACGCCAATCAAGAAACTGCCGATCTCATTGTGGATAAACGTCGCCGCGATTTTCTGCGCTGGTTTGCTCTTGCATCGCTACCGGCGCCACTCGATCAACAACATCGATGGAGCCCGGCGTTTCTCCAACCGGTTTCGCTTCCCACGGCGACAAGGGGATTAGCTTCCTCGCAGTTTGCATTGTGTCTCGCTAGCAGTAACCTCTAAGCACAAACCATGAACGCACAACAGTACGATGTGCAACTACGCAAGGAGCGCTAGATGAGCACGAAGAAGCCATATTCGGACGACCCGACATACAAGGAGATCACGGAGACGCCCAAGCCGACAAAAATGTGGCTTCCATTCCTCGACAACGGAAGACGTTCGACGGCTGAGCTAATCGTCGCAAATGCAGCTGCATGGTTTGGCCTGCTTCTCATCGCCGCAATGTGCGTCATGATCTATTGTCTCGCCCTTTTTTGTTTGAACGGTGCGCGTGATTATATTAGTGAACTCCTTCCCGGCTGCGCCAACGCCGCAGCAGTAGTCAGCATCGCCTTAAAAGTTCTGGTGACCGTTGCAGTTGCGTTCTTAATGAAGTTTCTCTGGGACTGTACGCCTTACTTCCTCTCCAAGCTCCGCGAAGAGGAAGACGACATTTTCTAAGACCGAATCTGTGCTAGAGCCACCCACGGTAGCTCTAGCACACGCAGGCCGCTGCTGACCGAAAGACATGGGCCAGCGCAATTCGCCCACCAACCCGTGAGTGATGTGAACTCCGCCAAGCGAGAATTCGCTTCATTCAAATAGCGGCCACAATCTTGCCGCTTTTAGACCGAGGCACTTCTTTACACCGCCGACAATTACCGGACCCTATACCCCGGTAATCTGCATGAACATCCCCGTGCTCCTCATCCGATCGTTCGCACTGTTGCTCCTCTTGCCAGCGGGCGCAGCATTTGCCGACTGTTTCGACGACGCCGCGAGTTTCCACCACGTTAATCCGACGATTCTGAGAGCTATAGCCATCGTGGAGAGCGGCGGCCGGCCAAACGTCACCAATGTCAACAGCAATGGCTCGGTCGACTATGGAATGATGCAGATCAACTCAATTCATCTTCCCGAACTCGCAAAATTCGGCATCAGTAAAAGCGACCTATATGACGGCTGCAAGAGCGTTTATCTGGGGGCGTGGATTCTTGAGCAGTCCATTCAGAAGTATGGAAACACCTGGGATGCGATCGGAAGCTACAACTCAGCAACCCCAGTTTACCGAGACCGTTACGCAGCAAAGGTGAAAAATGTAGTGCAGTATCTCATATCACACGGCTATGCCAACTAAGCCTCATCGTGTTGGGTGCGATTGACATAGATAGTCGAATCGACCGAATAGCTGGATATCCGTCGGATGACAATCGGTCCAGTGATTTTCTCGACGATCACTCAAAACTTTCAAGATCGTGCTCGTCTGTAGTTTGATTCCGTTGCTTCCCGCAGTTACTGTCCAGAATGACAATCACGACGGATGCCCTAACGATCCCGAAGCACCTTCGACGCAGGTCGTCCGCTTAACTCTGGCTCAAGCCGCTCTAAACATGGAATTTTGACGAATTACTCTGCACTCGCGCCTACAGATCTCCGCAGCAAGCTCGGGAGCTCGCAGCGCAGCAGCTCCACTACTGCTCGCCTGAGGCTTGCCCCCCAACATATAAACTTACCGCCAGATAAACCAGTCGAAAGGATTTGGAACATCCACTCCGTTAAGGAGCCTTTCAGTAACCGTGCGAATCTCTACAAAGGCGACGCTGCAAGTGCACCTTCACCGTATGGATGAAAATTCCCGGCTCAATACTTTGTTATGGCATAACGAAACGGAATTTCTCTCATAGAGAATTTTCTCGTATCTCGCGGCTTCGCATTAAGATTACCTTGCAAATTCCTTAGTCTTCGAGTTTCCCCTCGAGGCTTCTCCCGTGTATTCAACGGGCTAAGCGAGCGACGGATACATAACCACGGAAAAAACGGTGATCTTGGAAACCGATGAGGAGGGGTAAAATGGCGGCTACGCCCGTGCACACGACATAGCTTGCAAAACGAAGCAAGTCGCCGAAAATTAGAGGACTGCGCATAGCAGGAACGGCTCGAGCCCGAAACGCTAGCATGCTGAGCCCATAAATAGGAAACATATGAAGTCGGATAGGTTTGAATCGATACAGGTGCTTCGCGCCCTCGCAGCACTAGCCGTGGTCGCCTTCCACACAGTCGGGAACGTCGGAAGTTATGGGTGGTCCGCCCGCCTTCTTCCACGGTTCGCCAGTTACGGCGAACTCGGTGTGGATGTGTTCTTCGTGATCTCAGGATTTGTAATCGCGCTCGTAAGCAAAGGTGACAGGGGCGGCGTCGGTGCCGCGAGGCAATTCCTAGTCGCCCGGATCACACGCGTCGTACCGCTATATTGGCTAATGACCGCCATTTTCGCTGTGCTACTTGTCGTTGTTCCGTCGGCGTTTGGACATGCACGATTGGCTCCGTGGCACTTGATCACATCGTTCATTTTTTTTCCATCTATCAACTGGGCGGGAATCGTCGCCCCTGTCCTCAATGTAGGATGGACGCTCAACTACGAAGCATGGTTCTATCTGGTATTTAGCTTAGCGCTTTGCTTCACTAGCCGCCCTCTAATTTTCGTTGGTATCGCGCTCGCATCTACGTCACTTTTGCGACTTTCACACCCGACCGGAGTGGCTTTTAGCTTCTATACAAACTCTATTGTTCTGGAGTTTCTTTTCGGGGCATTCGTCGGGACATACTATGCAGCCGGAAAAAAGATACCAGCAACCGGTGCAGGGATCGCTCTGCTAATAGCAATCGCGTGCAAGTTTGCTTATTCCCCGACACTGACTGAGGAAAACCGTATCCTAGTCTTTGGCATACCTGCGCTAACGATTCTCATCGTCGCCTTGGCACTCGAAGCTCGTCTGCGTGGCGCAAGACTCATCGGGAAGCTTGGCGATGCGTCTTATTCGCTATATTTGACGCACGTTCTTTCTGTACCGCTTGCGTTAAAATTGATTCAGATAATTGATCGACAACATCACGTCCCCGGCGATCTCGTCGCCATCGCAGTGATTTCACTCGCTGTTTGCGTCGCACTTGGGTGTTATCACCTCGTCGAAAGGCCGATGACGCGGTTTGTTCGTACTCGGCATAGCGTTCGACCCGTTGGGAAGGGCGCAGAGCAAGCGCTATAAGTACGAACGTATGATTTAGCTGCAGATCGAGGCGCCTCGGCGTGTGGCGTCTCATCCAGCACTGACTCGAAGGCAATCGCTAACATACAGCATGCGATCGGAACTCGGAACGAGTGTGTATCAGCGACAGCTAGTATCTTTCTCAACTGTAACAGCCTGCTAGTACTTGTGCGTCTTTCACGGTCACATACCAGGTTCGCACTCCCGCTCCACCATCGCTATACATATTCCATCCAGCGTTTGGGTCACTGTTGTCCGGTTCTGAGCCAATGATAGAGCAGAAAGTATAGGAACCTATTGTAAAGGTCTCCCATGAGGAGTCTGTATTAGTAAACCAGCCGACCTGCTGCATGGCTTGTTGCATTGTATCGCCATGCCAAACTCCCGACTTACAAAATAATGGCTGAGTTCCATCGGTGCCGATGGCACCATTAACCGAACAGCTACTACCCAATGTCGCACTACCGTCGGCGAGCAAGTATTCTCCGGACGTAATGCGCCCTGACGACTTAATGGTACTACTACCATTGATCGCGCCAGTCGCTGTGACCGTCCCGCCTACAGTCACGTCTCCACTCGCATCGACCGTCTCGGTGTTCAGAGCATCGACGTCATTGATGTCGTGCTTTGTACCGCTTGTATCTTCCAGCGAGAGGTCTGTCTGCATCGCGTTGAGCTGCGATTCTCCGGTGACCTCTACGCGATACAAATAGTTCGTATTGGTGGAGGAACTGGTGAAGGCCAGCAGCGAAGCGAGATGTCCGCTTCCTGGGTTCGTGAACGTGGTCATCGCCTGCTTCCAGCCACCGTAAGCACCACGCGCATAGCTCGTGGTCATCGTCGAGTCGCCGCCCTGATTGGCGTAAGGGATAAATCCGCCTTCTGCACCGACCTGCGACGCGATCTTTACGAGTTGCAGCTGATCGGAGATTGCAGTACCGCCCGTCGAGACAACCATCGTCTCCAGCTCACCACTTGAGGGCTGCAATATCTGCGCTTCCCATGTCTGGCCGTATGCGTTGGTACTGGAAAAACCCGACGGCAGATAGCCCGTATTGATCAACATCGCCGTCGTGATGGTTGTCGGGGATGACGATGTAACCAGCCCCGCCAGGGTAGCTGCATAGTCCTGCACGTACTGTTCTACAGCCTTGTTGAACAGCACGTTTTGGCGCGCGACCGCGGCGGCCAAGATGTTCTTGGTTCCAGTATCGGACCATTTGATAAAGGTGCCCACGCTCATCAGCGAAAGCAGGATGGCCATCGCGTAGCCCAGTAGCGCGTCCATATGAAACTCCTCAGGGGTTAATCTCTATCTCGCCCGGAAGGCTCTGACGCTATCGAGTGCTGCAAACTCGCCATCGAATGATGGACAGACACGTGCACCAGAACCGTTCTCAAACGCGCAAAGCCACGTTTTGTGACGCGACGCTTACAAAGTGATAAGGAGTTTGCCCCGGAGTCTGCGCTCGTCCAAGACGAATGCCAACCGCATTGCGGCGCCTTTCGCTCGGAGATCTCTGATCACATCTCAGCACTGACCTACACGCGAGACATCCAGAGATGGGCTTCGCCCCTCTTTCACGGGCACGTCAACCTGAGGGCAAACAGAGCAGAATGAGTAGGCGTTTGAAAGCCGTGTTCAAACGGAATACAGAGCGACCGGCACCGCGTGGTCAGCAAATTCGCGGGCGGCAGTAAAGCTGCGTCCGTTCGACGCCAGTTAGCCCATTGGGCGTTTCGTGGACGGCGCACACCGCATGCTTTAGGCGTCGTGGCTATGCGGATCGTGAATAGAAATAAGACAAATTGCGTGCCGATCGGCCAAGGCCGTGAGCCACTGACTAGCTCTGCTTCTGGACAAGCAGGAAGCGCCTGGAAACTGACACAGCATAAACTTCGACGGCCGCTGCATTGTCGCCTACTCCGCTCCGGGAAAGGCGACCGTCTCACCAGCCAATCACCGGGGACGCACCAGCACGTCTGGAACATCACACGCAGGCAAATTCACCAATCACCAGATCCAGCGCGCGCGATTGCTTTGTCGACCAGCCGCGATGGGGCCGGCCGGGCATATTGAACGACTCAAGATGCCTACCCTATCCAATCTACTTGGTATTGCGCCTACGAATGAAGATGGTGAAAAAGACCAGCGATCGACGGACCGGGATCCACGGTAATCATCGCGATGCGTTAAAAGCCCCGAACACTCTCTCAGCACGCCTGCTAAATTTGCGACCGGCGGAACGTCCCATCGCTATACCGGGCCTCTCAAGTTTGACAAAAACTACCGCAGAAACTACGCTCAACATTACAGCACTTCCGACAGTGGCAAACCAGAAATTAGTTTCAGTTCTCGTAATAAACGACCTACCAGCGTCGGTGTCCCACACAATGCTGAAGATCAGCCCTTGCAACAGGTAAATCGCAAAACTCGTGTGACCGAGGCGGACAGCCGCAGTCGACGAAAATGCGCCAAACAACGTCGCCCCTTGAGAAATTAAGACGAAGAATACGAAGAGGATACCCGCTTGAATTGACGAAAACGGCGCTGGGTGAAGCCAAATTAGAAACACTAACAACAATGCCGCGGCTAAGGAACCAGCCCGGTCGTTGATCGTTTCGGTTGGCCATACTTTCCGAATAGACGCAGCTACCATTCCCGCAGCAAACAACGAGACATACGACCAGTTGTTGCCCTGCTGCCCCACCTCTGAAAGGTAAAGACTCGCGACGAGGAGCGCTGTTGCGGTCGGAAGATGTGAGCGTCGGCGGGCGAAGATGGAGGCCGGCAGTAGCGCAAAGTAGAACCGCCACTCGTACTTTAACGTCCATACGACACCGGCCAGTATGATCCAGGTGTTCTCATAGCCATTCAAATCATGGCCGATCAGCAGACCCAGCCCGAACCAATGAACCACACCGACGGCAAAAGCTCGCATCGATTCATGGAGAACAAATCCTGTGCGCAACATAACTACGGCAAGCATTAAACTTACCGCCAGGAAATATACCGGCGCAATTCGGAAAACCCGACCGATGTACAGCTGAGACCATATTAGTTTGCCGCCAGATTTCACGAGCTTTCCCCAAAATAGAAAGCCCGTCACCATGAAGAAGAGACTGACTGCTACCGATCCTAACTGAGAGAAGAGCGGATCCGCCGGTAGCGTCCATGTCCCCGTGGCCAACCACTGCCTTGCCACGGCAGCGTGTTGAACCATGACGCTTAACGCGAGATAACCGCGCATTCCATCAATCGCGACACTACGGTCTCCGCCGTGACCAGGATCATCCAGAAATGCCCATGTGGATGCTGTGAACAACACGCTGACGACTGCCAGCAAGATCAGATAGAGCGCGAGCGAAAAGAGCAAACCAACCCCGTATAGTTACGCGAACTGTGATCGTTCGTCGCCCGCAGTATACCGTGCTCGCTAAAAATCCCATGTTAATTAAAAACGCCTGTTCTCGCTATATGCACTTTGGGTTCAACAATCTCCCATGGGGAGCTCACACCCGAGTGAAATTCCCGCACTATGACTTGACACAGGTGTACTCGTAGTGCAAGGAAATGGTCGCCACTATCGTCGATGTGTAGCCGCTTGGACAGCCTTGTTCACCTGGAATGTAACCCTCGCAAGCTGAGACGTGTGCCCATCCCTGTGCAGAGTCCCCGTTGTTGTCGTAGTCTGCCCAGCCACACGTTGTCCCAGTTGGAACAGCGCCAATTTCAACCCATTCCCCGTTTTGACAGAAAAGCGGTTGAGTTCCATCGCTTCCCATCGCGGCATCAATTGAGCAACTTGCCCCAACGGTGGCGCTACCGTTTGCGAGTACGTACTCCCCTGAGGTGATTCTTCCGGACGATGTAATCGTACTGCCGGAAGTTATCGAGCTGGAGGCAGTTAGCGTACTCGAAGTAGAGATTGCGCCAGTAGCGGTGATCTTGCCGCCTGCAGTCATATTGCCACTTGCGTCGACCGTCTCGGTGTTCAGAGCATCGACGTCATTGATGTCGTGCTTTGTACCGCTTGTATCTTCCAGCGAGAGATCTGTCTGCATCGCGTTGAGCTGCGATTCTCCGGTGACCGCTACGCGATACAGATAATTCGTATTGGTGGAGGAACTGGTGAAGGCCAGCAGCGAAGCGAGATGTCCGCTTCCTGGGTTCGTGAACGTGGTCATCGCCTGCTTCCAGCCACCGTAAGCACCACGCGCATAGCTCGTGGTCATCGTCGAGTCACCGCCCTGATTGGCGTAAGGGATAAATCCGCCTTCCGCACCGACCTGCGACGCGATCTTTACGAGTTGCAGCTGATCGGAGATTGCAGTACCGCCCGTCGAGACAACCATCGTCTCCAGCTCACCACTTGAGGGCTGCAATATCTGCGCTTCCCATGTCTGGCCGTATGCGTTGGTACTGGAAAAACCCGACGGCAGATAGCCCGTATTGATCAACATCGCCGTCGTGATGGTTGTCGGGGATGACGATGTAACCAGCCCCGCCAGGGTAGCTGCATAGTCCTGCACGTACTGTTCTACAGCCTTGTTGAACAGCACGTTTTGGCGTGCGACCGCGGCGGCCAAGATGTTCTTGGTTCCAGTATCGGACCATTTGATAAAAGTGCCCACGCTCATCAGCGAAAGCAGGATGGCCATCGCGTAGCCCAGTAGCGCGTCCATATGAAACTCCTCAGGGGTTAATCTCTATCTCGCCCGGAGGCTCCCGATCGATATCAGCAAACGTGATGCCGAAGCGCGAGCTCGCGTGTTCTGAGAAGCGAGCGCTTTTTGGCCACCGGCCGTCAAGGGTTAATCACCACCCAGTCAAGCAAATCTCCAGATGGGATCGAAGAGGAAACCGAGTAAGTCGTCCCGGTCGAAAGGTTGACAGCGCTACCTGTGCTACGAACGGCGTACCAAGAGAGGTCGCCCGACGTGTCCAAGCGTATTTTCCCTGCAGCCCCCGGCACCGACGGCACATATGCGAACACGTTAAGGCCACTGCTCGCAGTAGTCGTCATGCAACCGGCGTTCGTCGGCGCGACAACGCCAACTGGCAACGTCACAGTAATTGCACTGCTCACCGTGTTGCCGAGTTCGGACGCTGCCTCGACGCACGCCGACGCATAAACCTCCGCAGACGCGGCGCGCGCAACCGCAGCGGACTCCAAGGCGCCAACCGCGCCCGCACCGGTAACTGTTTGCGACCAGAAGGCAGTCTGGGCTATCAGGCCACAAAAAAAGAGTAGCACTACCATTGGTAGTAGTGCGGGCATCAAAGCCTCCTGCTATTAGCGGGCGCTGTGTTCAACAAGGTCCGCTGGCGCTCGAGTTCTGACGATAAAAGCGAAAAATCCCCCTTACGTAGATTCGTACGTATAGCGGTCTCGTTAACGACCCCCGAGACGATCAAAGGCGATGCGGTGATGACATACCGTTCTCCACCTTGAAACTCCATGATCCGCATACTCTGATGGATCACAGCGCAAAGCGAATCCGCGAGGAGCCCCATATCGAGCCCTGCCTCCCTGACCATATTCTTCATGCGCTCCAATGCGGTAGGCACGTCTTTCGCGTGAAGTGTCGCAGACACGAGATGGCCACTGCTTCCCGCAAGCGCAGCTTGTGCCGCGGCGCTTCGGGTCAATATCTCACCGAGCATGATCATGCTCGGATTTGCACGCATTAATCGAAGTATTGCTGGTCCATATTCATCATCGGAGCGTATTTCCGTCTGGTAGCAGGTCCCTACCGTGGAGCCGACACCGTGGCGCCCCTGCATGCGAATCTCAACCGGATTTTCGACCGTGCACGCGGTTCCACCATACATCGTGAGGCGCTTGAGGATCCACGACGCCTGACTCATCGATTTCCCCTCTCCGGTTGCGCCAGTCCATAGGACCAGGCCCCCGGACCCGAATCGATCTGATAAAAGTGCCTTCACCAGTTCCGGCTGAAATCCAAGACTCTCGAACTCGATCGGCTCTTGCAACAACCTGCGACAAACGTAGACGTCACCGTCCAACGTATCCAGCCGCTGGACACGCAGCCCTACACCGTCCCACTCGGTCCGAAAATCGAGTCCCGTCCTGTGCCCTTGCAGATGCCTTCGGAGTTCGTTGATAACATCGATCCACGGGCCATCGAGAACACGACGCTCGCGTTCGGCAGCGCTGCGCTTGAACCACACACCATCTGGTTCAAGATAGAGATCAGAAAAGCGAAGATCGCGTAGCATCGGTTACTGGAACGTAAGCGTAATTGTCAGGTCCGACTCACACGCGGACTCTGCGGTCGTCGCATCTGGCTGGTTGGTTTCGGTAAATGTCGTACCGCCCACCTCGAGGCTCACGTAGTCCTTGAGACCAGTAACGACAGTAACGCACTGTTTCACCGTCTCCGAACCGCCGCCGCCAAACGCGACAACTCCTTCTGTGTCGCTGTCCGCGCTCGAGAGCGTTACGGAATTGCCCCAGGCGTCGTAGATTGCACTGCTACGTACCATGTCAGAGGGAAACACACCGGCTGACGACAGCGCACTCTCATTGGCGCTAGTGAAGTTCGTGTAGCCGTTGTTATTCTGGCTAAAAAGTCCTCGCGCATTTGCCACTACCATCGTGATGTCCGACACCACGGTGCTCGCCTTGCTACTTGAAAACGCGCCCGTTGCTGCTAGTGCGACCGCAGCGAGTGCGATAAGACCCAACACGACCGCCATTGCGCGGCCAAGAATACCTTCCATGCTCTGCTCCTTCTAACTAAACCGTAGTCGCGGGTTAACGGCCTGCGCCAACCGACGCGTTGATAAGTGACGAGATTTCGTTGCTGCCCAGCTGCAGCACAAGAAACGCGAAATACATCAGTCCGCCAAAGAGGCCTGAGACGAACATTCCGCGAAAAACCAATTTCCGCTCAAGGGTCTTCGCATACTCACGGGCCACCGTTTCGATCTTTTCCGAAAAGTCCGGATAGTCGATGTAAGCGCCAATTTCGTCGACGAGGTCTTCCGAGGGAAAACCGTTTCGCGATGAACGCATGGCTTCGTCCATCCGCTCACCGTCACGCAGGCCCACCCGGATCGGCCTGAGCCGCGAGGCCAGCCACGGGGAAGCGTTGGCGATCTGGCCTTCGAGCGCGTCCGTGTTCGTCACGCCAGCGCGTACCAGCGCGCAGTACGAAATCAACCACACGAAGCCATTTATTTCGCGATACACGATGAACGGCAAAACCCAACGGTCGCAGAAGATTCGTCCTCTTCCCGTCCATCGGGGCAGTGCCATCCAGACACCGGCGCCGATACCGGCAACGACTGCAAGGGCTACCGGCCCATACCACCCGGTCGCAAAGCTACCGAGCGCATTGAGTACTGCAGCCCACCCGGTCCAATGGGAAGTTGGGACAGCCAACGCCAGTTGTGGAATCACGCTGTGACCAAGCGTGAACAACACCATCCAGAACGCAACCAGATAAGTGAGCGGACTGAACAACGTCGACTGAAGCTTGCGTCGAATGCTAGTCGTCATCGAGCGGACGTCAAGAACCAGACGCATGGCGCCGGGAAGGTTTGAAACATGCTCACCGGCAGCCAGTACGCCGCGCTCAAGGTTTGTCAGACTCTCGCGCATAGCCTCGGTAAAGGTCTCACCGTTGATCATCCTGAGTTGGGTCTGCTCAACCGTGCGCGCAGACTTCCGCCGCTTTTGCCGGATAAGCGTTTTTCGAAAGCCGCTCAGAACTTCGGTGATACCAAGTCCGTTCGCCAACTGGCTCGAAGCCTGTTCGTAGAAGCGCTGGCGCACGGTCCATGGCAGACGATAGACCTTGAAGTTGGAGATTGTCTTTGCCATTAGCTAAAGTTGTGATGTTCCGCAGATTCGAGGCGATGCACGTGGCGATGCACGTCGAGTGGCGAGAACTGCCCACTCAGCACCCTCTCCATAGCATTAGCGAGGAGCGAACGATCCGAGCCCGGGCGGGCGCGGTGCCGGCGTCGGGCCTCAACGAAGCCCAACTTGACAAGCCCTTCCATCAGCTCTTCGTCGGACAGGACGATCTCTGCGACAGCCTCCCGATCGGTGACGCCGGTATCTCCACACTCCTTGCACCCAGGACCACGCAAATGAATCCCGCTGGTATCACCCCACGTGCTTAAGGCGCGCAACATGTATTCCGGAAGACTTTCGCGCGATTCATCGAGCGGCCGGCGGCAGGCTTTGCAAAGCACCGGAACGATCCGCTGCGCCACCATCGCTACGATCAATTCGTGGTCGCAGGTCTTCGACATAGCGAGCCGCTCCTCATCAAGACCTGCAAGACGAGGCATAACGCGGAACGCATCCATCACGTGCAGCGTCGACCATACAAAGTGGCCTGTCTCTGCCGCCTGAAGACAGGCCACCGCCTCGTCAGCCTTGCGGATCTCAGCCAACTGGATAATGTCTGGGTCCATACGCAGCGTCATCCGGACCATCTCGCGAAAGTCCTTGCCGTTCGCGTCGAGCGTAATTGCCCATGGCAGCGGATACTCTGGCGGGTCTTCGATCGTGATCTGACGTGCCTCAGGAAAGAGCTGCGCTTGATAGCGCATCAGCTGATATAGCGTCGTCGTCTTGCCGCTCCCCGTTGGCCCCGTCGCCAGCACGACTCCAGACGGTAGCCGCACAAGTTGCTCGCACAGATCGTGCTGCAACGGTGTGTAGCCCCGAACTTTGAACTGTCCAGTGGGGGGCTTAGGTGTGCGCAGCGTAAGTACGCGACCGACCTCACGCGGAGCATCCCCGTTTGCGGGTTCCTGTCCATATTGCAGTCGTGCGATTAGAAAGCTGCAGCTCTCTGTCGGATAGTGCGGTCCCCGGATGATCCGGATGCTCTCAAGGCTCGTTCTCGGGAAGGTACTCCCGTGAATCTGGGCATCCTGGAACTCCCGCGGGTTATATGTTGCATCCTTGACCGTGGCGAGGCCGGTGTAAATCGCACGCGCAAGCGCCTCCCCCTCTTCCGGTCGGCGGGTGTATTCGTTCACAACCCGATAGTCGCCCTTGACCCGTACCTGCACTTCGGCATGGGTTTCCCGTACCAGCAGCACGAAGTCGGTCGCTCCGAGCGCGATTGCCTCAGTGAACATTCTTCGTGCCTCCATGAGCGTGGCGAGGCCGTTCTCATCCTCGACGGACTGGACACGTTGCGCGATTCGAAGCGCCTCGAGTTCGTCGGCCGAAAGACGGTGTACCTCTGGCCGAACACCAAACCGGCGCAGATCTGCGATCCATGTCAGGAAGGCGGCGGTCGCTGCGTGGCGGACGTCGACATGGACATCCATTCGCTGCGCCTGCCTGACCAAGTCGAGTTCGGTCTCGTCCAGTAGACCCGTCTGCTCTGCGAGCTCTTCGACACTGCGGCCCGTTCGTCCCTGCTCTTCGAGCAACACCTGCAGCTGCGCAGGCGTGACCACTCCCATGTCAATGGCGACCCGCCCGAACGGCCGCGCAGAAACTGAGTGATAGACAACATAAGGGCCAAGCCCCTCAGGAAGGGAAGGAAGACGCTCGGCGTTTTGAGCAGTGGGATCCCCTGTGGCGCGGAGGGTGCGTTGCCCACCTGCTGGCGACGCGGCCGCAGCTGGCCGATCTTCGTCGCCGGCTAGCTGCGCCGTGACGCGAGACACACTACGCGTGAAGAAATTCGTCACGATTTGACCTTTTTTGAAATCCCGTGGGGGTGACGTTGCGCCGCCCCGCCAGAGGGCGCCACTGCGTCCATATGCACAGCAGTATTGAGTGTGTAGAGCTCGAGCGTAGCCTTCCAATGCGAGCTGTCGGACGCTGCTGCACCCCCGCCCTTTATAGGGCCGCTCGTCGAGCCGGCGCCCCAACTGACGGACTTGAGGCGTACCCCAGGCAGGCTATCAAGGTCGCCACTCCAGCCACCCCACGGAGGAACATCGAACGTCACCGTCGCGATGCTTCGAGACCAAGCGGATTGAGCCGGCAATGCAGACTTCGCACCGGGAGCATCATTGACTTCGCGTTGCCCCTGGATATTGAGTGGGACGTCATAGCGCTGGGCGAAGACCCAGAGCGCACGCCGCGCGTCACTTTCAGCCTGAGCGTAAGACGAGCCAGCCGCGAACACGCGAGGCACATGCGACGACAAGCGAGCGAGCTTCGCATCGCCAGCAAGTTGGCCCGGGGCGTCGGCGGCGAGGCCCCCCACCCAATCTGTCGAAATTGTGATCCCGCCGTGCAAACCGGCTCCGGGCTCGCAATCCCACTGATTCAAGGTCCAGCTTCCGTGCGCCAGATGCTGTCGCGCCCACGCCTCACCACACACAGTCGCAACTTCTGAAGCGCGAGCTTCACGCGTCCATGGCAACACATTTGCTTCTGCATCGTGCCGGGCCTGAAGCGCGTCGAGAATGGCGAGTTGGCGCGCATGCTCAGCTTTTAATCGCTGTACCTCTCGCTGGTGATGCCAGACAAAACCAGCCAGACAAAGGCCCAGCGCAGTACACGCCAAGCCCCCCGCATAGGCGGCGGTGAGCCACGGCTTACGCTGCAGGTCGCGAAGGAGAACGTTGCTCGAGGAGGCCTCGACCATGGCCGCGAGCGTAGCGACGTCCCCCTCAAAGGAACCCCACTCGCCCAACGCCATATGTCGTTCACGCAGGCTCAGCATCTCGTTCAGCGTGCCGCATGCGTCACCGTCAGGAATGATCTCACCTCCCCGACTCACAGCAATAAGCCAATGCTGGTCTTCGCCCAAGTCAAATAACCCGATCCAGGGCGAGGGGCGATGCGCAGCAATGACTGCAGCAAGCACGCGCAGAGCTGAAGGTTTGCGCACGTCTTCCGGCAATTCGCAGAATCCGACCTGCACGGCGTCAGACGCGGTATGCCATACGGCACCCCAACGCCCGTTCAACCTTGAACGCGACGCGAGTTCGCTCGCGCGAGGCACCTCATCTTCGTGGCGCCACGACAGGCCCACGACGAAGCTGCCCTTTATTCCGGGAAGGGAAAGAATTTCCGCCACGTCATACCCTCAAGACACGACGTTCGTGCCCGCGCACCAGCGTCACGCCAGCCGAGTCAATGTGCGACACCGTCCAGCCACTACCTGCCGCATCACCGCGACGAACCGTGATGTCGCGCCCGGCAATATGTAGCCGTGCCTGGAAATGCCCTTCATATGCGCTGATGGAGACCGCACGGTCATCGTCGCCCGAGATCACAGCTGACTCCGCCCCCGATGCCGCCCCGATGCCCGGCGACGGCGAAGCTGATTGCGTATGTGTGAGACGGTTGATCTCGTCCTGAAGCTTTGCATTACGCAAGCGTGCCGAAAGGAGGACACCCTGTTCGTTCAGCCGCTGGAGCTCGAGCGACGGGGAAGTCGGCGCCTGCTCCAGCGGAGCAGCGCTTTCGTGTCTCACCATAGAGCCGTCTTGCTTATCCGTAACGCTGACCGGCTTCCTCGTAGCGAAGTCGTCTTTAGCCGTGACGCTCACCGGTTTCTTCGTAGTGAAGTCCTCTTTAGCCTTGCCCCTCAACGGTTTACTCGTAGCGAAGTCTTCCTTCTCAATAGCATCCACCGAGCTCGCGGGATTTGTATATGGCGGTACCTTTGCAACAGCTACGGACGCAAATACGCCTGCTCCAACCACCAGTGCACTTCGCAGTACTGATCGCATGACAATGCGTTCCATTGAATTAAGACCCATTGTGTCCCCTTCCGTTACAACAACCGCGCCGTAATGACGACTGCGATCACGACGTTATCCCGCTGCGCATCAACGCCGCCGCCAAAAATCGGCAGGTAAGCGCTACCTTCCCCATTGTTGGTCGTGGTGGCCTTCTGCTGTTTCATGCCCGTAAGCACAAGGGTCTCGCCCGGCTTCAGGCTCACGCTTTGCTGGAGGCGGGTCATCTCCATCGTAGGCAGCTCAACGCTTGATTCATTCGAACTACTACCCGATGTGTACGTTGCCAGGCTATCCAGATTCGAGAGCGTCATGTCGAAGTCGATCAGGATTCGACCGTCTACAACCTTAGGAAGGAAACTGCTCGTGAAGCCCGGAACCAGCGTACCCGTCTGAATCGAAGTGGAAGAACCGACACTCGTGGTAGAGGTTGTCGTGGTCGATTGAACGTAGCCCTCCTCGGTGGCCGCCTGCAGTGCCAAGGCTTTGCCGTTCTGGGTAATTCCCGAACGGGAAACCAGTTCAGAGACCTTACCCAAGGTTGAAAGCGCCTGAATCGTCGCAGAAGAACCCGATAGCGTGCCGCCCACAATCGAAGCACCAAAACTCATCGCGCTAGACGAGCTGGAAACGGACGGGATACCTGCGCTTGAAACGGACACGTCGGTATGACCACCACTGCTTGCGAATGCAAGAGTCAGCTTGTCCCCGTAGTTGTCCTCCGACGTCTCCTTGATCTGATACAGATGTACGTCGATCGCGACCTGTTTGCCAAACATCGCGGTCATCGACTTAACCCAGTCCGCCACCCGGTCACATTGTGGTGGCGTACCGGTAACGGTAAGCATGCCCAGGCCGCTATCAGCGACAACGGTCGAGCCAGCGCCGGCGACCGCGGACACGGTTTTTTCAATATTTTTCCACGGCTCAAGGTCGACATTCATCGCAACGTTCTGCGAGTCGCCTGATGCGCTATCGGACGACGAACCCGAGGAGCTCGAACCGCCATAGGAGCTACCTTTGGTACTGATCGTGCCTTTCATGCTCCCGGAGTCAGCAATGATGGGGATTGAGAATGTACGGGTTTCGGTGCGGAAAAAAGTAATCCTCCCATCGCGATATCGTGACCAGACGTGATAGCGCGCGTCTACGACATCAAGCAGTCCTCCCAGCTTGCCCTCGTAGTTAATCGCGGCTCGCGGTTGGTCCTGCGGCAGTACGGCGGCTGCAGAATTTCCCGCATTCGCCGCGCTCATCAAGCCAGGCAGCGAAGGAAGTGGCATCGTTAGACTCTTGCCGCCCTTGGCGCCGGACGCCTCGCTAGCGCTACTAGCTGCTGACGCACTGGTCCCGTCGACTGACGCATCCACAGACGCTGGTACACCTACGTTGCTCGCAATCCACGTGGCGATATCGGAAAGTGACAAGGGATCCGCATTGCGAAAAACGACCTGTCGGTCAAAGATCGCGGGTTGCGGACTACTGGCCTGGATCTTGTCGCCAAGCAACCACGCGCCGTCGTGTACTTTCACAACCGCGCGAGACTCCACTTTCTTGTCGTACTGACCTTTCGCCTCATTGGCGACTTCGTTCGCCTGGTGAAAGGTGTCGTATACGCCGCAGCCACTAAATGACAACGTGATCGCCAGGCTGAGCGCAAGCGCGACCGGGCGTCGGATACGTGATACATGTGACATCAGTTAACTCCTGCCCGATCGATTACGACCGTATGATTGCCGGTCCAGATGTCACCACGAACATCTGCCCCGTTGGATTCCATCTGGTTAATCACCTCGGTGATAGCCTGCTGAAAATCGCTTCCAAACGAGCTCGCATGCGGCACGATCCAATCTTCGGGCGTGTTCCATGTAACGGTCCAACCAGCACGCTTCGCCCAACCAGCCAGTTGACGCTCGAGCGACTCACCTGAAACCAGCGTGAACGTTATGGGCGCGCCAGACGCATAATCGTCGCCCGAGATCGTTGGCGTGGTCGAAACGGATTCCGTCGCGAGCGCGTCAATATGGGCGAGCGTGACATGGCGCTTGTCCCAATCAATATCGACGCTTACATCGCCAAGTGCGTCGATCGAATCGGCAAGCACGAGGTCCCAGGCAGAGCCGCCCGTCCAGCTCACGGTTCTCGTCGAGGGCACATCGCCGTAGTCGACTGTGAACCCGCGTGGCAAAACCGCTCGCATCATCCGGCTAAGTACCACCTTCCTACCGTGGCCCTTGACGGTATGCACGTTATTCGGACGAACACCGGTTTGCGTGACCGCCGATGCCCGGCGCGGAATGGAGTTACTCCCGCCGTCAAAATCAGCTTGCGGAGTCGACGAAACATTGTTCGACGTAAGACTCCTTGCCGGATCCGAGGCCTGGGCAAACGTATCCGCCGCGGCGACTGCAGACCCATCCAGCGGTTGCCAGCCGCCGGCGCTTGCGCCAGAACCGTCGTTCGCGAAGGCAATGCTCGAACTACCCGCATACAGCATCAGTGCGCAAACACTGGCGGCTCGAACGCGCAAGCGAAACTGTTCCATGCTGGTTGAGCTCAATGACCCGCGCCCATGTTTAAACGATGTGAAATTCACGATTCGCTGCCATCCTGGTCGGTGAAATGCACGGTGCGAGCTCGGGTGACAGTGACGTCGAATCCGTCGGCATCGACCACAAAGTTGTCCGCCGCTCCCGTAACACGGTAGTAGCGGCCTTTTTGACGGCCAGGGAGTACCTTTCCGTCTTGCCTTACTGTCACTCGCTTTGTTCCCGCTGCAACCTCGAGGTAGACCGCGCCGGCGTCTTCGAATACGCGGTTCAGTCCCGCGGCGTTATCCGGCGGATACAGGAATGTGTCATCGGTTACACGCGACACAACCACACTCGAACGGCCATCCCGTACGAGAAATTTCGGTGTCGCGCTCACCGTCATCACATTCGAAGTCGCGTCATAAAACCACTCCAGATGCTTTCCGTCCGCCGACGCGAACTGGATATCCGGGTTCGGTCGGAACCGGAAGTGAATCTGGATCGTGTCCCCGAAGCCGTCCCGAATACCGTCGGCGCCGAAACGCGCCGCAAGGTATGACAATGGGCGGACTACTGGCGTGATACCCGCCGGGTTTGCGTAGCCTCCTGGGGCGACCGACTGCGTTGTGACCGGCGTCTGCATCATCGGACCACCAATGATCGGCGGCTCGGTGCCACCCTCCATCCGGGCTGAAGCGCGCATGTCGCCGGCCGGCGCCTGCCGCGGCACGATCGCATCAGTTCCGTGCGGTACTCCCGTTGTCGCACCATCGAAGTCATCAGGACGACGTTGGGAGTGCGCTGCATTGGTTTCCAGCACGATCGGGCGCGACGCGGCGTACGCGCGTGGCGAAGTTGGACCAGACGGCAACGTCTCGTGTTCGACACGCATGGAGATAGCCCCGGCCCGGACAGTAAAATTATCAGGAATGCCGGGGATTCTTAGATACGGTCCGTCCTGATGGGCGCCGTCCGCGCTAACTCGCGCATTTCCTGACGGCTGGATATAAGTGTCCTCACCGTCATTAAAGACAAGCGTCGGTCTTAGGTTTGTTGGCCCATCAATGCGATATCCAAAATCAAGACCGGTGGCGGCGAACACAGGGCACGCCGCCAATGCGGCGGTCACGAAGAGGCAGTGCCTCACGCTGCGCGACGCCCGCCGTTTTCCGAAATTCAGGTTAGCCATAATTACGTCCTGTTGTACGGCGTGAACGCCAGGTCATGTCGGACCAGGAAGATGAACTGGGTACCGCCGTCGCGCGTGATCGTAGGCGCGATATTCTCGTTCTTCTGCAAAAGGTTCTGAACGACCTGCTGAAGCGTCTGGGCGAAGATCGTCCCACCCTCCTGCGTAGTGCTCGCACCCGTCGATACGGTGACGTTCGTGTCAGCGCGGTCAACCAGCAGTGTTGCTGCGCCAATGACCAGCGCACTCCCGAAGATCTTCCAGAAGTGATTATTGACATCGCCGACCAGGCCGCTGGAGCCATCCATCTCTGCACCAGTCGTGCCGGAGAGATCAATCCATGAACCATCCGGCCGCACGAGTCGCGTCATCGCGATCAGAACGCGCTCCTGGCCCTCCTTGATGTCATGGCTGTATTGGCCCGAGAGACGTGAGCCCTTCGGGATCATCAACTGCTGGCCGGTTACCGTGTCATAGACATCGCTTGTAATCATCGCGGTAATAGAGCCCGGCAAGTCCGTGTCCAATCCGGTAATCAACACCGCACGAACAGGCGTACCTTCGCCGACGACCGGTGACGAGGGTGCTGCGTGCATTCTGGTTGCTTCACTGTCATCAGCTTTCTGCGCGGCCAGCCACTGGTCCTCTTGCGAAGCCCTGGACGTTGCAGTGGAGGTCGCCGACGCGGTGTTGCTCGTGTTGGTGGAGGTTTCGGCCTGCTTCATTGCCCTGTCAAACTGCTTGTCGGCTGCCGCCTGATTCGCCTTCAACTGGTCGGTGAGCGTCTTTGTCATATCGTCGGCAGACGCTGTTGCACCGCTCGCCGCCGTTGCATCGGATGCGCGCAGTGTCTGGACATTCGTCGCTTCCAACGGCGCAGCCGCAATTTCAGCCGCTTTTTCCGCTCGAGCCTCCAGCTCCTTTTTTTCTTCAGCTGCAGCAGCTTCTGCCGCTGCACTCGCACCATTTGCCGGTAACGCCAGTGCAGATTGCGGCCCTCCCATCCCGCCAATCGTCGCCGCAGCAGCGGCGTTAGGATCATGACGCTTCGCAGCAGCTGCGGCCTCGTCATTACGTTGCTGCTCGAGTTGAAGGCCAGCCTGCTTCGCCTGCTGCACAACATTCGTCCCTGCTGCGTCAGAAGGTGTCAGTGTGTCGGTGTCCTTTTTATGATGGCCGCCAGACTTTCCCTGCACAACAAAGACGTAATACAGTGCGCCGGCGAGCAGAGCTACAACCAGGATAAATCCAGCCGTCTTGCCGCGTTTGCGCTTGCCTCGCGTCAGATCTTCCAGAGGCTCACGATCCGGCGACTGTGAAGATTCCGGAATATCGCTGCGATCCACACGTCGACGCGACGGGTTTTCCGCCGCGAACGGTGAATCCTCATCTTCATATTGATCAGACATCGACGCCCTCAGCGCGTGTAGTTACTGTTGTTCGTGCCAAGACTCCACCAGTGCTTGACGCGGTCCGACTCAACGGTAATTTCCTCGTCGTCGAGCTTCAGTACAAACCGGTCACCGATGCGATCGGCTACGATGAAGTTGCCCTGAGGACGGGTCACAATGAGCTCAAGGTGCTTCTTGTCATCCTGGATAAACACCGCCGGCAAGTCCTGAACGTCCGGCAGGCGGAAGAAGGTTTTCTTGCCATCGTCAAAGACGTCGATCGGTCTGAACGGTGCATCACCCGTGATCTTGTAGCCGTAATGGAACGATGTCGGGTCAAGGCTGGGGGTCAGCACCTGACCATCAAGCCGGCGCTTCTCCGTAATAAAGCTCTCTGCCTGCGCCTGAGCTCTGAGCTGGACCTCTTTAATGTCGTCCGGATAGACGAAGCTCACCTGCTGATAGAACTTCCCGCCAGTATCCGAGGCGACCAGAAAGAACTCGTACGTTCGCTTGTTCGTCACAAGCGTCAGGGTCGTCGATATACCCGAGCGCACCGGCTTCACATACAGGTTGGTCGGGCCACCGCTTACGCGCCACTGGATCGTGTCGCCGAGCACGGGCTTCTCCGTCACTCCCTCGCCCGCCTGAAGCTGTATATGCGTGCCTTCACCCATTTGCGTCAGGAGCGGATACACCGCGTCCGGACTATAGGTAAAAGAGACAATGCGATCATCAAACGGCGAAGGCATCGGCGTTTCAGCTGGATTGTGAAAACTAGCTTCGGCAGCGTTCACGCTCGATGCTGTACACAGGACTACCAACGTTACAAACATCGACGCCGACAAGCAGCGAGGGAATTTCATAAGGCGAGACCTTTTGTAGGGTCAACAAACGCGATCAGGCGGATGCGATTACTGTTCCTGGTTGACGTTAAAGCTCTTCACGTAGATTCCACCCGGATTGATCTTCACCTGCGCGATCGTCGTCGGAGGAATCCGGGCGAACGTGATCGTCATTGCCCACGTGGAGATGACTGGCGTCGATCCTGGACCATCAAGATCGGTCAGGGTGAAACGCATGATCAACGTGTCGTCGTTAATCCAGTTCGCGGTCAGACGGTTATAGGTTTGACGGAACTGGGAGTTGTCGTGAAGCTTTGCGTACGGGTTCAACTTGTGAAGCAACGCATTCAGCTGATCGGTCGCATCTCCGACAGTCATCTTGCCTGCGAGTGCAAGATTCCCGTCGATCGTCGACATGTTGATGTCGTAGACGTTGTTGATCCACTCCGAAAGGAAGTACTCGATAGCGGCATGATCCGGTACGTACGATGCCGTCCCGCCCATATCAGCGGTCTCCCGCCCGGCGCTGTTCTCATGCACGACGATAGTCTGAACCGTCTTCAACGGGAGGAAAACGATCCACGCGACGGAGTTCAGGATGTGCATCGCAACAAGCACGACGGTCGCAAGAAACCAGCGATTTGATGTGATCCGCTCCATCTCACCTCGCGCAAAATACTTACGCACGGCGGATTCGCGGATAGGTCCCGGCGTGTATGGCGGAACCGACGGTCGCCCGGACTTTTCAGTCGGCGTTTCCTCGGCTGAATCCGACCGCGCCCTTCGTTTTGAGGTGAGTGTTTTCATAAGCACAATTCTCGCGGCATCGCTCACGCGGTAGCCACCGAATGCGTGACTCAAACGGGGGATTTTCTAGCGGATCACGCCGGCCGGACGCCGGCTTTTTTGTAGCGGAAACGCGAATCCAGACCGAAGCAAGCACGGGAATTGTCCTTATGCATTGATTCTATTGGCCTTTCAGATTCAGCATTGTCCCATTTGAAGTTTTTTCGGACAAACGTGAATCGAGCCGCCGTTCCGGCGCGACTCAAAGTTGAGTTGCGTGATGGGATCGACCGGTATCATGGTCTTAAGCACGCAACACGCGCACCCACTCTCCAGAGAATGAAAATGCACATCCTTACTATAGAACCTCATGATCCCAAGCGCTTCAATACCTACGGCTACTTGTTCGGCGCTATGCAGGCACTGTCTCGCCCCCACGAAACGTCCCCGCACGACTTCATGCCAGGCGAGCAGATTCTCCGCATTGAGGACATCAACGATATCGTAACCATTCACTACCGTAGCAAGGCAGCGTTAGTTCAATACTCCGGGCTGTTGGTTGAAGCGTGGAAGCGAGTGGCTGAGTCACTGAAGATGCCTTTCCTTCGCCACAGCACTCCGGACGGAGCATTGGTGATTGGTGACCCAAACTATCATTTCGACACGTTCGAACCTAGCGGAATGGACTTTAAGGGCACCGTGTATCCGAAGGATTACGATCGCCATGTTTCACTCCGCTTCGTAATGGGGGCATTGCAACTGAGTGGCAATCATCAAGGTTACGGGGAGAAGTCGCCCATTCTGCTCGGCCGACACATTTCCCGGATGGGCTGGGAGAGTGGGGTTGTGTTTGTAGAATGGAACTCGGCAGAGTCATTCCTGGCGTACGGGCACGTTGCAATGTACGCTTGGCGGGTGGCAGGTAGCCGCCCTGCGCCTGGCACCATCCGGCATAGTCTGCCGGATGGCAATCGCATCGAATGCAATCTTTGGGAAGAAAGTCCGTGGAAGCGTGTGGTCAATAGTATCGAGCGCAGCCGAGCACGCTGAGGCTCGAATAAACCAATATCGAGGAGACCCTGTCGGCCCTTCTGTTACGACTTGCGCCAGTCAGCATCCTCGACATCATCAGGGCTACCCCCTTGGCGGTCCCAGATGGACTCGCCGTTCGGATTGCCGGTCAAAGGCTTGTCCTGCGATTCCTCGACGACAAACTCACTGGCGCCGATGTTGCTTGCTGAGTCACCTCCGGTACCTTCGCCACTGCTCGGGCCGGCAAGTTGCGGCGGGCCTCCGTAGGGTGGCACCTCAGGCACAGCCGTCGGGCCTGTCAGCTGAGGAACACCGCTAAACGAACCCGTCTCAGTACTTACGGTTGGCCCACTGCTGCCTTGGCCCCCGTTATCTCCCCCCTTTCCGCCACCAAAGAAGTCCTTCGCTGCTCCCGCGGCGCGCTGTGCTTTAGCCGCCACGTTCCTCGCAACGGCCGGTGTAGCCTTTACAGCCTTGGCGGTACGCTCAGCCCCTTTGACGGCATCCTTCGCTCCTTGGGCAACGGCCTTGTTGAAGCTCGCGACGCCGACCCCACCGCCTCCGAACAGTCCTCTGGCAATCGTTGGCACCTGCATGAAGAGATGCCGCAGGACCCACGTCATCCCAAGCAATCCTAAAAGGCCTGCGATGGAGACGCCCGCGCTACTGCTTGAGTTCGCAGGGTTCGCAGTCGTGATCTCGGTCTGTATAGAAGTGACCATGCCCTTGACAAGGGTCAGGATGATACTCACGACCATCTGATAGGCCGATGCTCCCAGGAGAAACTTTAGCCACGAGTCAAACCAGCCTCTCGACCACTTGCAGACAGCACAGGCCACGAACAACGGGCCAACGGCAACCGCAATCCCCACCATGATGACGCCGGTTAGCAGGACGCCCACCAGATCCCCGATTGCAATAGCGGCAAGGACCGTCGCGCAGATGAGAATGAGGACCGAAAGCAGCAACTCGCCGATCATCGCCGACGTGAAGCTCCAGATTCCAGTGCAACCGGCTTCACTGAACAACGTTGTAAATGCGGTTCCTAGAGTCTCCGCCAGTGTCTGCATGAGGCTGGCCATTGAACTGGAAACCGAGGTCGAGCCTGTCGCCGCTTGAGTGAACGCTGTAATCACCCCTTGGATGCCGCCACTAGTGCTTACGAGCGTCGCGTAAGAACCGATTGCGGCCGACGTTATCGCAGCAGGCACGAGCACCCCTACCATGATGCTCATGATGCTCTCGCCGCTACCGGCGTACGAATCCACGATCGACCACAATAGGTACGTCACCGCGAGAAGCCCGGCGACCACGAGCGCGACAGACGAAGCACTCGATGCCATCGAGTTTGCCTTGGTCGCAATCGTCGACTGGGCGCTGTTGATCGGCGCAATGATCACGTCCACGAACTTGCTAACTGCGCTGAATTTCGCCTTCTCGCCGGCGGATACCGCAGCACAGGCATCGCTGGCCCAAACTTGCGCGGGGAACAGTAGGGACAACGGCAACTGAAGGAGTATCCCCAGCACAAGGGTGCGCCAGTACCGCTTAGCTTTATACATGTTTGACGCTCGTAGTATTTCTCTCATACAAAAGGAAACGTAGGCGGCGGAACAATCGAGCAGATCAGATTGCTTGCGCTCGGTTCCTTACCCTTGCGAGTCGATAGCCCCGCCACGCCGTGGATATCTTTCGGGCGCTTAGCTATCCCCCGGAAAAAGAGCCTGTCTGGCTCGATACAGACGGCCCGCCACCGCCGCCACCACCACCACCACCGCCAGAACCTCCTCCTTCACCCTTGCCGCCGCCCTTATCCCCGTCCTTCCCCCCGTCCTTCCCCCCATCCTTGTCACCTTTTCCGCCACCTTTTCCGCCACCTTTCTTCCCGCCGCCTGGTTGGCCGCCAAACAGCCGATCAGGTGCTTTAACCGCCCCGCCACCGAACAAGCCTGCGGCTATTTGAGGAATCTCCCTAAAGAGATGCCCCATCACCCAAGTAAGCCCCAGCAAACCCAAAAGACCTGCAATGGAAACACCAGCGCTACTATTCGACGTCGAGGGGTTCGTGGTCTGAATCTGACTCTGTATGGATGTGACCATGCCAGACACTAGAGACAGGACGATGCTCGCTACCATCTGGTATGCAGACGCACCTAGAAGGAACTTGAGCCACGAATCAAACCAGCCCCGTGACCACTTACAGACTGCGCAGGCGACGAAGAGCGGGCCAACAGCAATCGCGATCCCAACCATTACGATTCCGGTTAGCAGCACGCCCACCAGTTCGCCGAGGGCAATGACCGAAAGTGCCGTCGCGAGAAAAACGATGAGGATCGAAAGCAGCATCTCGCCGACCAAAGCGAGGGTAAAACTTGTGATGCTGGTGCATCCTAACTCGGAGAGCAGCGTCGAAAATGCGTTTCCCAAGGTGTCCGCCAACGTCTCCATGTAGCTAGCCATTGCGCTAGAGACTGACGTCGATCCGGTCGCCGCCTGAGTGAAAGCGGTAATCACCCCCTGGAGGCCGCCACTCGTGCTCACGAGGCTCGAGTACGAACCAATCGCGGCTGCAGTAATCGCTGCGGGCACAAGCACCTCCACCATGATGCTCATGATGCTCTCGCCGCTGCCAGCGAACGAATCAACGATCGACCACAGTAGGTAGGTCACGGCGAGAAGCCCGGCGACCGCGAGCCCTACCGAGGACGCACTCGACGCCATCGTGTTTGCTGTGGTCGCAATAGTCGACTGAGCGCTGTTGAGTGGCGCCAAGATCACGCTGACAAATTTGCTAACCGCAGTCCACTTGGCAGTCTCGCCCGAAGATAGTGCGGCGCACGCGCTGCTCGCCCATACCTGTACAGGAAAAAAAGCGAATATCCCGCTCACTACCGAGGCCTCAAACCCTCTTGATTTACGCATGATTGGCGTTCGTTGTTCGTATATCAATATCCAAGCAACGTAGTCGCCGTGCTGATGCCGCTAGTACCAGCAGCCGCGGCCGTCCCCATGGTGTTCGCGGTAGAGCGCGTGGTCGATTCATTCGTCGTGCGCGCGAGATCGGCTGTCTGGTTATAAGCGCTTTGCCGAACCAGCGTCTGAATTCCCTGCAGCGTTGCCTGATTGATCTCTGCAATGTTGTCTAGCTGCGCGTTGGTGATCGCAATCTCGTCGCTTGTACCCAGCGCACCGGTATTCTTCGCAGCGATTGTCTGTCGCTGCGTGATCGTCTTCTGCAGCTCAGAAGCCATATTTTGATAGTTCGCGAACAGTGACGTTGCGTTTTCCTGCTTGATGGTCTGCTGTGCAGACAAACGTGCGATGTAGTCGGTCAGTGTTCCAGTCGACGAACTCGCCGCGTATTGCGAAAGCACCCCCGAAATGAACGTGGACTCCCCGCCCAACTCGTTCATCAAAGTCTCGTCTGTATTCCACTGGCTCAGAAGACTTGAGATCGTCTGGCTCGCTGATGTGATCGAGTTGATGCCTTTGAGGCTGGAGATGGTGTTCTCGGTGTTCTTAACCGAGTTTTCCAACATCGTGACCTGGCGCACTGCAGCCTGGATCTGAAGCTCCTCCTGTGCCAGCGAGTGCGTTGCACTCGCCAGGTTCTCGACGAAGTTTGTGGGGTCATAGACCATGTCGAACGCCATAGCCTGATTTGCATACGCGGCCGATCCGACCACGAAGGCAGATACAAGCAGCTTAGCGTTCAGCGCTTTCTTCCGGTTCTCGGTCATAGTCAATTCTCTTCATGGTTGCGGCTTCCGCCAGGTAGTCGTCCAGCCAGTTGGGATTGGTTTTCTCTGTTGCCTTATGCCGGTTGAAAACGGTCTGCAAGTGCTTTTCCGAGCGCAGATAGTTCAATACCTCCGGAGAGAATGTCGTCTGTACTACACGTGTAAAGTTATCCTGAACAAACATGTACTCCAGCCGCGGGCGCAAACGACCGACACGGTTGATCTGCGTATCGTTCAGCCCAAAATTCTTCCTGTAGAACTCCCGATGAGACTCGACCTTGTTGTTGTACATCAGGATCGTCGTCTTGATGTTGTCGATAAGGTCTTCGCGAACGGGCCCGTTGATCGAGCCTGGGCTCTGGACGGTGAGCCAAACAAAAGCGTTCTTTTTCCGGAACGTCTTCAGCCAGTCACCAATCTTCTTCGCGAAAGTTTCGATCTGCAGCAGGAAGGATGCTTCCTCAAGATAGATAAACGTCGGCCGCCCATCAAGCGCCATGTCGATAGTGCGAAATGCGTACTCCATGAACAGCTCAAAGAGCCGCGGGATCGCCGCGAGCTCCTTCATTTCGATCGCGGTCCATGCCTCGAGTGCGAATTCATTTTCCTCATTGTCAAAGATGCCGTACGGCTGCCCGTGCAGCCACTCACCGATCGCCTGAGCCATACGCTCGGGGCAGAGGGAGTGGAACGTCGAGATCGTTCGACTACTGACAAAGTGCTCGTCGTACATGACCCCGAGAATTCGATCAATCTCTTCACGATCGGCTGGCTGCAGCACGTAACCCGACAATTCGAGCATCCGCATGATGAATTCGCGTACCCAGACCCGGCTGAACTCCGTGCCATCATCAAGAGCGAATGGGTTCAGCTTAAGGGTTCCGCCCTTGTAGTCGAGATACTTGCCGCCGTGAAGGTATGTCGTGATCTTGACTGACGCGTCCCGATCGAAGATGAACGTGTTGACGTCGCCATACTTCTGGAACTGCGATAGGCAGAAGTTCACAAAGGTCGTCTTGCCAGATTCAGTCGGGGCGATCAGGATCGCATGGCCCACCTGTCCGACGTGTGGCACCCAGCTGTATTGGCAGCCGTAGGTGTCGATGAACATGGCGTGTGGCGGCATGCGCTTCTTCACTACCTCAGAGAAGTGCGCATGGATTCGCGGGCCGGAGTCCATCGTGTATATCGGCGCCAGATCCACCACGTTGTCAACACCCACCAGATGGAAGCGCGCCTGCCATTGCCAGTTACCCGGCAACATTGCCGCATAGGTCGGCCCGAGATTCTCACGCTCGCGAATCGTCAGCAAGCGCTTGAGGGAAAACAGCCGTGCGACGTTTGCGCAACGACGCTCCAGACTCTCCCGATCTCGATCAAAGACCATTACTGAGAGGTTGTAGTAGGCTGAGTTTGGACCTCCGCCCGTTAAACGCGACAGCGCTTCGTCCGCTTCCTCAACGAGCTCGGCTTTGCCCGGTGCCGCCTCCGCCTGGCGCCCTGTCATCTTGGACATAACGGTTGCGAGGACCGAGTACTGGGTCATCTTGAGGAAGTTCCGGACTTCCGTCAGTTCCTTCTCGCTCGCCTCCTTGCCCAGGCAACGCACAGTCTGCGTGACGACAAGCTCGTTGTCGGAACGCAGAAGGTTCTCAAGCATCATAGGATGCACGCGCTTTGGCCATTGCTTCGCGCCAAACACCGCTGCATAGCGGTCGCCATGATTACCGGTGAACCGGATAACGTCAGAACCAACGACGACAGAGTCCGCCGGGACCCAACTGTCGAGCATTACGTCTTCGGGGCGCTCAAGAACATCGTATTCACTCGCTGGATTGACAAGCTGGAAGAGTGCGTTATCAAACTGCTCCGACTTCATTCGTTTAAATGAAAGCGCAGGCGTCGACCCGACGAACGAGCCAAGAATTTGCTCGAATGCCTTCCAGTTCATTTCGAGTTGCCGGCGGTCCCGAGCGAGTCCAGCAGACGTCGAAACAGAACCGTTCAGCGCCTTCATATAGGCGACTGGACCGGCCACCTGCTCCTCCGCCTCAATATGACGTACGCGATCCATCAAGCCGTCTACGCCTGTGTTCCCCGTAAAGAGAACAAAGAACCAGCGGGACATCTCGTAGAAGGAGCCGTTCCTGTAAGGCTTTGCATATGCCTCGTCAACGCGCCTCGCGACTTCGTTCTTAAACGTCTGTTTGATGTAACTGTACGCTTTCCGACGCTTCGTCACGATCCACAGCGTGATCCGCTCGTCGAAATTCGCGTTGATCGCGCGTTCGAGCTCCTCAACTGCCCGGTCAACAAGCTCGTCATCGATATTGTCAGGATCGAGTCCCGAATACTCGTATCCTGCCAGCAGGGAACCATCCTTGTTCAGGATCACACCGTCCGCAAGGTAGGTCATCCATGGTAGTAGTTCCTGCAGGGGACGGTCGTCCTCTTTGGCGAGGAATACGGGAATTTGAGGCTCAGCAAGCTTTGCCATGACGAGATTCGATCCTGTACGTCTTTCAGCTACGAAGGTTGCGCCCGAATCCCTTCGGACGTTGGCCGCGCCCACGCAAGGTCTCGCGCGGCCATGGGTGATACCGGTCTGCCATCAGGTCGTAGTTCTTTCTGATCTGGGGCGAGAATAGGTCGTGACGGAACTGGTTCTTGAAGTAGGCCTGCGCGATAAAGGCGACCACGATCGGGAAGATCGTGGCCCACCAGTGCCACTGCGAAAGCAGAAAGCCCACCCCGCCCGCCGATCCATAAATGACAGCGGTATGAGCGCCGCTCAGGCCGCCAGACATTTTCGGGTTAACAATCGCCTGGACGATCGGGGATGTCCGCATGACAGGCTGTCCCCGTTAGAGCGAACAGGACGACGAGAGGCCGAGGTCGGTGATGATGGTCACAGCGACACTGGCCAGAACCGTCGGCACGCCGATCTTCACCGTCAGGTCAGCCATGTCGTTCTTGCTTGAAAAGTGTGCGATCGCCCACAGCATGACCGCTGCGACCGCAACGATGGCACACACCGTCTTCAGAATCTGCGGAATGATGCACAGACCCGAGACGTCAACCGAAGTGCTCGCCATCGCCGCCTGGCTCGCGCACAGAACGGTCACGAACACAGCCGCCTGAATCGACGACATGCGCGACGCCTTGGAGACCGCCTTAACGAAGCGATTCGAGTACGTAATTTCCATCTTTAACTCCTTTAACACGAACGATTTCACTTACGCGACGGACATACTGGTATTTGCCGTCGCTACCTTGCTGCACTGTGCGCGTCACGTGCACGCATACGTGCACTGCGCGACCGATATATCCCCGCACCGCTTCCGGCGAGAGGCTTGCGTCCGGAGGCAAGCTCATTTGGTAGAGCATCTCCAGCGCGTAGAGCATGTCCTCTGCAGAGCTCGCGTGAAGCGTGCTCAACGAGCCGTCGTGCCCAGAGTTGAACGCCCGGATCAGATCAAATGTCTCCGAGCCGCGGGTCTCACCGAGAATCAGGCGATCGGGTCGCGACCGGAGCGTATGCTGGACTGTCAGGGCAGCCGTTGCCCCTTTGGTCGCATTCGTAATGAAGCGAACGTGGTGCTTCAGGTTTGGCTCTAGCTCGGCCGAGTCCTCAACGGAGATGACACGCTCGTATTGAGGAATGCACATGCACAACGCGTTCGCCAGAGTCGTTTTCCCGCTACCGGTCGGCCCACCAACCATCAGGTTCCGCTTCTCCTTCACGAAGAGCTCAATCAGCAGTTCCGCGTCCGACTTCGACAACATTCGCCGCTCGACCAACTCATCCAGCGTAGGACGCTTTCCACCCTGCTGATGCTTACGGATCGTGAGCGAGGGTCCACCGAGGGAAACAGGCGCAAGCGCTCCAGCTATCCGCATGTTTTCTACCGAGGCGGAGATAAACGTCTTCGCCGAATTCGCCTGAACCGTCTCGTTGACGGTCTTCGCGAGCGCGACGATTGCACATTCAATCTGCACATCCTTAAGGCCCGCGTCATCGATGAAGATCATCTCGCCAGCCCGCTCCGCAAAGACACTACCGCCGGGATTAACCATCACCTCGTTGACCGCCTCGTCCTCGAACAGAGCATTCAGCGGCGACAGGTTTTCTTTCAAAACCCTCATCACGTGCGCCTTGTCGGCCATCCCTTTCCTCCTTTTATCCGCGACACTGTCTCTGGGAGATTCTGGAATCCAGAAGAGTGGTAACCCGCACGAAAGACGCATTGATTTAGCCTCTATTCGGTTTTTTTATTTCGCGGGACGCAGAAATGAAAACGGCCGCACTGCGAGAGCTCTCGCAGTGCGGCCAACACGGTAGGGACGAACGAATTGACTAGCTACGGCTCTGGAAATTTCCCACCGTCAACCAGGTCATGACACCCAACCCGACGAACAAACCCGACACGATCCAGTGACCAAGCGGCCACGGTACAAATGGGATAAACATCAACCAGCCGATAAACACCGCGGCTGCCGAGCCGCTGATCGTGAAACCGATGGGGTTGTAAAGGCCGAATTCACTTCGCTTGATGGAACGGACAACGATGCCGTCCGCCACACAAGGAATGAAGATCCCCACGAGCCCGATCAGGTATAGAGGCCACAGGGCAATCCACCGCCAGATGACGCGATACACGAAAAGCCATACGCGCCGCATATAAGCATCCATCATCGAACCAACCCAGGCATAGCCCTGATAACCTGAGTCTTCGGCTCTCTGGTAGTCGCTAACAGTCCAACTAACAAGGCCTGTGTCTACGAACGACGTGTTGAACGCAGTCGCAGCGTGGTCGTTAAGGGTGTCCAGGTCAGACCTGAAACCGCCAACGAAGTCGATCTCTGACTGTGCGATCTTGAAGCTGTCGACCGGCATGAGAAGCGGGCAGAAAAGCAGCGCAAAAATCGGCGCGAGGATCCACCAGAAGTACACCTTCGCGCCAAACGGGTTCTCCCTGATCTTTGCCATCCTAGCGCCCCTTCTGCTTCGTGCGACCGATTACACGGCGCACGAGCTGACGCGCGATGGACTCGGGCATGAGCCGCGCGCTAAGGAGCATGACGGACTCGTCGCGGTCGTTCTCCATCTCCTCCTCGGGGGACTTACGCGTCACAGTGATCTCCGACACCCTGTTTCGGCTAACGAAGGCATGCACGGGTTCCTTTAGCGGATCCCAACACACGATCCCGTTCGCAACGCGGGCTTCGACCCTGAGATCAAATACGTCAGTAGCACGCTCGAGAAGCGCAACGAGATATTCCACAAACGCTTCGAATTCGTCTTGATCTTCTCTCGCGCGATACGCGGCAACCGCGTCGATCAGGCAGTCGCGCAGAAGCGGGCCATCCCGGCCGGGCAATGCGGTACTTAGATGCGCGGCGAGGCTATCCGACGCAGTCTCGAGCAGAGCGTGATCTAGCCAGATGTCGCGTGCCTTAGGGAACAGCATGCTATCCCGGGCAACCTTCGACATCGGGACGGGCGCTACCATCAGTTCGGTGATTTCACTCATATCTAAATCTTTTTCCTCTCCCCTGCTCATCGGTTTTTGATGATGGGAACACGGCCTTTGTAGAGCCAACTCCCGCCGATGAAAGCGAAATAATTCATTGGTGGAAGTCTCGTAAGAAGATCCTCCGATACGAGAGCGATGTCCTTGACACTCACACTCCTTGACCCTGATCCTGAAAATTCAGTCGGATGACTCGTACTACTTCGACCAGAGTTGACGGACCTGGATTCGTCCCGGAAGCCAGTTTGGCCGAAGGACTGAGCGACCCACTTTGCTGTTTCGTAGTCCTTTAGGCGCAGCGTGATGACGTTGTTCAGATTCCCGAGCACCTGCATCGCCTTGTCCTTGCTGCCCATTCGCGCAATGAAGTCCGAGATTGTCTGAGTGGCGATATAGCATTGCATGCCGGCACCGCCGCCCTTGTTGAGGATCTGGATCAGTTGCGCGTTGAGGGCTTCGGCAGCCTCATCGACGAAGAGATGCACGTCATTCTTACCTTCGAAGTTGTAGATCGCGCCGCAGACGGAAGCGAGGTCCGCGAGAATGATCGATCCAATGGCCGAACCAATCGTCGTGTTCGAGAGAGAGTCCAGGCCAACATAGAGAACCGCGTTTTCTGCAATGATCTTTCGCGTATCCATGATAGGACGCTCGTCGAAGACATCGGTCGGATCAGGAGAGAGCATTCGCCCTACCTCTTCCGCGCCAAGCATTTCGAGGAGCGGCTCGAGCACCTGAATCATCTTCGAGTAGTGTTCCTTCGAGTGCTTGACCATCGCGCACAGCGCATCGATAGTTTCATCAAACGGGATTTCTTTTTCCTGACAGGTTCTTGAGTAGAACGAGATCCAGGCAAGCATGGGATTCGGATCGCGTTTGTCCATGTGAGCCTGAGCGTCTTGTTCCCACGTCGGCCCTGCATGCTCGTGGAACCACTTGCGAAGGATTGACTCAAGCAGATCCTCGACACCAACCTGTGCCCAGCGCTTGATCGATCGGATGGTCGGGCTGCGCCCGTCCATAAGTTCACCTCGGATAATGCCGTACAGCGTTTTCCATGCGAACGCCTGAAAAGTACCCGTGGCGTCTACTTGCTCAGAGATTCGGGAGGCAAGGTCTGAGACGTTGTTCCAGTTCGCCAGGATGCTTAATCGAATTGAACGAGACGGGTGCGCTGGGTGGAAATAGTAGAACCTGCGCCCTGTTCGAGCGCATTCATTGCGCAAACGATTCTCGATATCCTTATCACCTTTCGGGTCAATAAAGATTGTCGTCTTTCGCATGTGAACAAGTTGTGTGAGCAACATTTCGTAGAACTTTGTCTTGCCCGCACGCGTGGTCCCCGTCACGAGGGTATGGCCCGTCAGGGTTTCAAGGCCAGCGCCGATCGGATGCTCGTTTGGCTCGATACCATGAATCCACGGCACCCCGATGCCGCTATCATCAACAGGTTTCCAGCCTGCGGGTTTCATCTTTTCTACGATGGACTTCGGCAGCCAGTTGGGGAGCGGTGGAATATTCGCTCGCCCTCGTCGCAACAGGTGCTTGCTGATTTCAGCCTGCTCCTGGTCCCAAACAAATCCATTGCCGATATAGAGCTTCTTGCCATTCGCCATTTCCTTCGAGCGCGCCATCAGCTCGTCGACCGAGATCTCTTCGATCCGGTAGCCGCTGAGCGAAAGCCTGAAGCGAAACAGGTCAGTTGCCTGCAGCCAGCGCTTGCCGGCAGCGATAAAGCAAGCGAGGCCAAAGGCTGCCCATTCAAGCGGGACAGCACCTAACGCCCAGCTCAGTACTAGGACGGTTCCCCCGCAGATCCACAAGGCCGCAGCTGGGATCTCATACGCCGGGCGAAACATGTCGTGATATGTTTTCATCAGAAATAGTTTCGGAGTCGGTCAGTTTTTTTGGACATGTGGACCGAGCCTCGCGGGACGGTCCTCGTAATCTCGTTCAAACGTCGAGATTCATTCAGGGCGATCCGAGGCCTCATCCCAGGAGGAGACTTCGAACACTCTTTGGGAGTACCAGGCTCTTGCGCGTGGGTGACATCTGGACGATAAGTTTGTTTTGCTCGAGGAGCTCAAAGACCTTCGCAGAAGGCATGCCATGCTTCGCAAAGATCGTCACAGGCACGGCAATTCCAGACTCGGTCTCATTACAGAGCTTCTTCACTTCTTCGTAGTTGGGCAACGCGCGAATCGCCTTGAAGATGTCGAGGATGATGTCGGGGTATTGGGCTACCGCCGGGGCTGCGGCTTTTGGCACAGATCCCTGCGCCTCACTCGGTGGAATGTTGACTTCGGGCGGGGCCGTCACCTCGACGGCATCGGGAAGAGCGGGTGTCGGAGGGTGTGCCGCTACGCCGGAAGGGACCGGACTGGGCGGCGAAGCACTATCCTTCGCCGCGGTGTTAAGACCCGCGCCGAACTGTGCGATGGCTTCGGGTGTGACGCCTTCGGGCAAATCCTTCTTAAGGTATTGTCCGGTCATTGCCCGAGTCTCGAACTCCCGTGCCGTACGGTATGCGAGCCGGACGCAACTGGTTACGGGCGACTCACCGGCCTTCGAGTCGACCTGATAGATGGCTTCGTGCGCGAGCATCGCCACCTCTTCCCGGAGGTTTTGCCATGTGCCGATACCAACAATGTCGGCTGACCATACGATGGCGTTCGGCTGCGAGATCTTGAGCTCAGCTAGCCGCCACTCCACGCTGAATTGGTTGGCACCGACTGCCGTTACCCAGTCCTTGAGCGCCGGCGCGGAATGAAACGGCGTCCACGTCTTGGCTCCGGCTTTGATAATGACTCTGGCGTGCATCGTCGCGGGTATTCCGGCGAGCGTTGCAAAGAACACGGCGAAGCGGTATTGGGGGACCAACACTCTGCGCTCTTCAGCGCCGTGCTTACCAGTGAAAAACTGCTGGTTCGATATCTGCAGCGCGTAATAGGCCGACATCAACGCGTAGCGCAAAAGGCCGCCAGGCTCGGAGAAGCAGACCTGCTCAAGCGGGCATCCCTGCACATAGTCCGCGACGGCGGTGATCAGGGGTTGCCAATAGCTTGCGAATACGTCCGCTCGCGCTTCGGAAGAGCTTTGAATGCGCGTGAGCAGACCGGTCTCTGCTTCGAGGCGCTTGAGGAGGTCGGAAGACGAGGTAAGAGGGAAGTCCATACCCTCATGTTAAAAAGACTAATCGTTGTGTTCGCTCCGAATGCCGGGGCGAGCTCAGCGATTTTCGCTATCTCTATACCCTCCAAGGGGCGTATTTTGCGCGTTTTTCTGGGTGAGTTTGCTATCTTCGGTCTGACTTTTCTCCGTAACCCGATGTTTTTATGCGAATTTTAAATTCGCAATCTGCCGAAACGAGCTTTTTTCGGACAATCGTGAATCGGCGAGGCGTTCTAAAAAGGATCAATAGATTGCCAAGCTCTGCCGAGGATCGTGTCTACCGGAGGTCATCTAGGGGCGACGAGAGCCGAGATATCCTTGCCTAGAGAGCGTCAAGTAGCATGGCCGGTCGGCCAGGTTAATTTGTCGCCGCCCACTTGCCAGTCGAGAATCGGCAAAGACTCCCAGAAGGGTGTTGATGTTCACGCAGAACAGGAAAGACAGTACGCAGCTGGCTGCGGCAGTCCGATGCCGTTGTGCCGAAATCTCCCCAGCGAGGGCTACGCAGGCAGCGGCGGCCGCGTCAGCGCGTTCATGAGGCGCTGGCATGAGGAGCAGGCAGAAGCGCCACGCAAAAAGGCCTGCGTGCCACTCGCCTCCGAACCCGGCGAAGCCTTCCAGTTCGACTGGAGCTGTGAATACACGCTCATCACCGGGTGAAGCCGGCTGAAGCCGCCCGTCGAGAGTGTCAGCCTTTCCATGACGAAACTGCAGCTCAAGGAAGACGGGGCAGCCAAAGTGAGCCGGTACGAGACAGCACGTACCAACCCACTGGAGGATCGTCATGTCTAACGACGTCACTGCTCAGCTCAGACGCCTAAGCTGTACAGCATGGCGAGCAACCCGCCGGAGTTCCTCGCGCAGTCACGTCATACTGAATCCGAGCCAAGACGCTTCAGAAAGCCGTTGCTGATGGCTGAGGCCGCCGAGCCGCACGTACGCTCGATCGCTTATCAGGTGACCGCTGCGTGCTCACCGGCTCACCGTGACCTGATGGTTTGACTTTAGCCAAGCGTTCGCTGACGAAGCGTCTGCGTGGGAACTCAGCGAAGTGTCGTTTCTCGCGAGCGCATAGAACGTCGTGTTCATCGGTGGGGATGACACTGGGAAGACGCGTTGTGGAATGGAACTGGGTCGGGAAGCCGTCATCCGTGGAAATTCCACGATGTTCGTCTCAAGGACGCATTTGGTCGGCGCGCTGGCCAAGGCGCATGCTGGGGGTTGGCTCGAAGAGCGGCTGCAGCATTAGAGCAAGTAAACGGTTGATCAGCGATCAGCTAGGTTACTTGTCGTTTGGACAGAACGTTGCTTACCGGCTCTTCCAGATTGTGTCCCGGTACTTTGAGAAAGGCAGTCGGCTCGTGACCAGAAACTGCTAGATATGTGAATGGGGCAACGTGTTTGGAGACCCCGAATTTGACACCACCGTCCTGGACCGGATGCTGTACCACGGTCACCTTGTAACCATCCGGTTAGAGAGCTATTGACTGACGGGAGGCGCAGATCCGGTCTGATCGAGTCCGTCAATGTAGCTGCGATTAACGCGGTGGTCAACTACATCCATTACGTCGCCAGCGGGCGATATACCGATGTCGTACCGCGCGGATTCTTTATGTCGCTTGACATCGTTCGCTGTTGTGTTTGTCACCGGAGCCGCTTCGTGTTGCAGCGCGCCTAGATGACGGCAGGTTTCGCGTTTGGTTTGCTAGGCAGCGTCTTCCCTATTTAACACGCTGTCCTGCTCTGCAAATGGCCTGGAATGCAGTGGATATCGGCACTTGAGCTTGCTGGTCGGTTCTAAGGTGGATGTTTTTGGTGAGATACGCACGTTCGTTTACGTGTTTACTTGTAAACACTTTACTTCTTTAAAACCTTTAGGCGCGGAAAAATCGTTTCGCGATATGGGTTTACGTCGCCAATGGTGTAAGGCCTTGGGGGATTTGGTGGATCATTTTGGGGTCAGAAGTGGAAGGATATGGGCGCTTGGTGGATCGTTTTGGGATGTTCGGTGGGTTGATATGGGATGGCGGTGGATAGTTTTGGTGACTTGCTACATAGCAAAAGGTGGATATTTTTGGGGTGTGCTCAAACAGTGCTTAAGGTGGATGATTTTGGGCCCTACTGTCGGCCCTTAGAGGTGGATGATTTTGGGTTCCGCTGCACTTCTTGAGATAGCGAGAGAGGTGGATAGTTTTGGGATGACGTCCAGCGGAAGTGGATTTTGCTGTTGGTGGATGGATTTGGGATATACAAGGTACTTTCGCGACAGGGATGGACGCGTTTTTATAGGGGATTGTGCCTTTAAAGGGTTTACCCGATCGTAAGTGACCACGTGATGGCCCTTCTCACCCCCGTTGCCCAGTATTTCATGGCCGTGAGCCACCTGCATGCGAGGCGTGATCCGGATTGGAGTCGGATGCGAACTGTAGTGACTGAGGCGCCAGGTATCGAAAGGTGGAAGGTTTTGGGTTCAGCGTGAATAGTGCGCCAGAGCGATCGACTTTCGTTTCCTGAGGTGTAGAGATTTGGGATATACATTCAATGTATGTGAATGCTCACTCACATTAAAATGTATATAAATCAAACACTTGTGTCAGCGCTTTATATGTTGGCAACGCAGGATGACAGATTGCGGATCCACTCATCGTTCGGCTGCATCAGGTGTAAAGATTTGGGATTGATGTATTAGCGGGAGGTCGCGAGTGCGATGTCTGCGAGGAATGGTGGAAGGATTTGGTGAGTTAGACTCGCTTATGTGAGCACTCACTTCTTAAAAAAATTCATATTTTTCAAGGATTTGTCGAATCCAACATGTTGTTTGCAGCAGCGCAGCTCTCCACCGCATTCGAACCTCGGATTGATTGTGAACAGAAAGGTGTATGGAATTGGGACGGAGCGTCGTTTGTTGGTGGACATGTGTGTATGTTTTGCGATACGCCAAAGGTGGATGATTATGGTCTCGGTTTGGCACAAGTCCGAGTGGCTGATCGACTTCGCAGGTCAGCACGATTGAACACGCTCACAGTCGTTGCGTACATGGCACCCGCTGAGCGGTTCCCTTAACCTGAACGGTGGAAAATATGTGACCTTATTTCCACCTTTCGGTAGAATCGCACTAACATGCGAGGGAAGACCGTGGCGACTAGCAGACGAAAAACAACTCGAGAGGTTTCTGGGACTGATCAGTTTGGTCTATTTCCAGACGTTGAACTGCCCGATACATATAAGAAGGCGGTATCGGCGGTGCACATGGCGCCCAAGGACGGGCCAATGACGCTTAACCAATACCGCGTCTTTGATGCATTGCTGAAGCATGCGATGGATCAGCATAAGGCGGATCCCCAGCGCGTTTGGTACACCATCCAAGTGTCCGAGCTCTCGGAGAAGATCGGTCTTGAGAGTTCGAACAACACGGCGTATTTCAAGGGCATCCTCAACGACCTGACAACGTTTGGCGTCAATTGGGATTACTTGGTCGGTCTCAAGAAGGGAGAGTGGAACGCCAGCGCCTTGCTCGCGGCCGCCAAGATTAGCAGAGGCGGTTTGCTCAGCTACCACTACGCAGAGAATCTCCGAGAATTGTTTGTAACACCGGAGATTTGGGCCTTGGTGGACTTCCGGATCATGAAGCGGCTCAGCCACGCCTTTTCGGCGCCGCTTTATCAGAACGTTCTGAGATACGAAGGTCTGGGGCAAACCCCCGTCCTTTCTGTGGATGTGTGGCGAGATCTGATCGTGGGAATGAATTGGCGTAAAGGCTCGTATGCCGTCTACAAGGAGTTCAAACGCACAGTTCTTAAGAAGGCTCTCGACGACATCAATCGCAACGCAGACCACGTCTTCGAACTCGTGGAACTTAAGGAGGGTGGACGCGCAGTATCCTCGCTTCAGTTCATTATTAAGAAAAAAGAGCGTCAAGACGTTGTGGCAGCACCGGAACTCGACGTTCTTTCTTCAGTGACGACGTTAGGTGTGCCCTTATCCGAAGGGCGACGACTTATTGCACGTCATGGCGCCGAACAGGTTTCGGGAGCAGTGCAGTATGTTGAAAAGCGCTTGGCCAATAAACAGCTGCCGCCGCTAGAAAACGTGTCTGCCTATTTCCGCAATACAGTGAAGATGGGGTGGACGATCAATGAGGAATCGACTCAGGAGAGGAAGTCGCAACTGCCAGCGCCGGGCGGTGCTGTGGCGTCGCCGACGGACCTCAGGGCGCTCTTCATCGCGGACCGCATTGCTGAAAGCAAAGGCTATTTCGCTGAGTTGGACACTGCGGAGCGAGGCGCGCTTGTCAAGCGTTACAACGATCAGCAAAACAACATTGACTTGCGGATCGCTGACGAGCACAAAATGAAAAAACTCGCGTCAACTGCCTTTTTCACATGGGTGGCCGACGATACATGGGGCGCCTCTACCGACAGCGATCTGCTCAAGTTCATTATGACCAAGACCAAGGTCACTATCTGAGTGGGATGCTGCTAAGGGGCGTTTGTCGGCAGAGCTTCCGAACGATGCTTGATAGTCTCCCCTCTCTAAAGTAAGGGAATTCCTGCTGCGGCTGGTCCGTGATGACTTGGGTCGCTTCAGTGAATTCCTGTCCCCTTGAGCGGGTTCGTGACGTCTGCCACGTCCTCGCTTTCGTTCCCCACCTTGAATGACGTGGCGCGTATTCCGATCAAGAAATGCTGGCCATAAGCGGTTCGTGAAACAACTCGGGATGGTGCACTACTAGCCTGCTGCGAAGCGCCATCGCTCGAGCGTCACCGTACCCTGTATGACGCTTAATTGCGTTAAGCGAGGAGCGAGTATCGCCATTCCGAATCGCTCGCACGAGTTCTTCAAGCATTTCTTCATCGCTAAGAGGCTGAACTTTCGATTTCAGGTTGGTCTCTTGCGCACGTTTCGTCACGGACAGGTCGACCTGGAGGTCGACAGTCATTCGAGTTAGTTTTTCGTTTTTTCGTGCAGCAAACTCAAGTGCAGGCGCGACTGCGGTTATAGGTGCGTTCGCCGCGGTTGGCCACGTATCGCTCCAATGAACAGCCGCCTCCTTGCTCGGATACTGAGTGGTACATACCGCTTGCGGCATCTCGCGAACGGAGAGCTCGGCTTCTTTGCGGTTATGCACTTCGCTACGCTCGTCGTCGGAGCGAAGCGAATTGCCGTGGCAGGCGAGAACCCAGCTCACACTTGCGACGACTTCAAGTAGTAATCCAAGGCTAATGGCGAAGGTAAAGCTTACGTCGCTGTCGTTAGCATGAATTAAACGCGCAAGTCTGATCGAAACCGGATCGGCCTCGGCAGCGTCTCTCTTTGCCAGCACCTCACGCCGTTCCGCAAGCTGCCCGTCGATGATCTGCTCTCGGCGCCGGACTTCGTCGAATTCAATGTTCAACGCAGCCAACTTTGAGGAAAGACTGTTTTGCCGCAGCGTCAGCCAGCGGCAATCGTTCGTACACTTCGCAAGCCGTGCGCTTGCCAGATCAGTTTCCACCTTCGCGCGTTCCGTCGCGATCTCGTTTGGCGTCCTTCCTACATCCTCTATGTGAGGCATTGGGGCAAGCTGAATTCGATGTGAGCGTTCCAGCCCGGCGTCTCGTTGCGCGTTAACGTAGAACGTCGCATGGGTGTAGCCGGTAGCGAGCAGACAACAGAGCCAAAGCACGCCAGCCCCCAAGCGGATATGCGTTTGGCGTCGGCGGGCAAGCGACGGCATAAAGTGCGCGCCTAAGAGAAGCGTGATACCGATAGCAACCCAAGCGCCCTTTTCAAGTGCGCTACCGCCCCGCTCTGCCCCGGCTAAAACCGTGACCATCGCGGAACTACACGTGGCGACAAGGCCGAGAATCAACGCGGCGAAGCGTGTGTTGCGGTCGCCACGTGCATCAGCGCACCTCGTGAAGTTTGCTACAGTCATAGGCCTATCTTTGCCGTTAGTGGAAATTATTCAGTCGCTGTGCCTGGCTTACCGCTGAATGGTTGTAAAACCTCCCGAATGGCACGCTCAAGCCGGTCTCGAATTTCTTCAGGAAGATTCACAAGCTTCAGGTCAATCCGGTTTTCGCCGTAAGTTTTCAACTCACCAAGCGATTGGCCAGCATGGTCCTTAAAGCGGAAACGTTGGACCGCACTTTGCCGAGCTTTCTTCCCATCGACGCGACTCTCTCGTGCATGGTTCACGATTGCCTGTACATCCCGAACGCGCAGCTCACCGTCGACAACCCGGCGGATAAGCTTCAATGTAGCGTCGTCGTCTTTCGATGTTTTCTCGTAAAAACGCACAATCTCATAGGCCATGCGTGTGCCAAATCGCTCTGGTGCGACGACCATCTCCTGAAGAAGGCCGTCAGGGAGCCGGCGTAACGCTAGCGTCTGCGAGACCTTTTCCGCGTCTATCCGTAGTGCCTCAGCCAAGTTGGCTTGCGTAAGAAACTGCTTGCCCTCGAGCATCCTGCTCCACACTACCGCATTGTCAAACGGCGTTTGGGATGCACGCTGACTGTTCAACTCGTACCCAAGCTTGTAGCTCTGGATACCGATTTCGAGGTCCACCACAGTGATGAGTGCGTCCCGGATGCGTGCCTTTTGCAGCGCCCGTGTTCGACTTCCCCCATCAGCAACGAAATAGGTACCCGGATTCTCGTAGTCCGGGACAACGTGAATGGCCTGCTGTTGGCCGTTCTCCAGAATGCTCTGGGACAGTTCAGTGATCTTGTTTTCGTTGTAGAAATGTCTGGGATTGAACGCTGTAGTCTTCAGTGAGCTGACTGGCGCAAGGAGCGTTTGACCCGGCAAATACCGATGCTGGACGCACCAGTTGCGGTATTGCTCCGAAAGTTCGTCGTTGAGCTTTGACTTGTCGAACAGACCGTCGGCACGATCCGTTTCGGCGGACTTATCTTGCCCGTCGGGTTCGTTGTCAAGCATGCCCGCCGCAATCGAAAACCTCCGATCAGCGGAAACAAGCTGCGAATTCAGCTCTGATCGCGATGCCGGCAGAGCTTGAGTGAATTTGCTGGTGAAGGAATTCGGCTTCTTCATTGAATGTTCCTCAGTGCAAGAACGATAAAACGTCTTGAGTCATACCTAAGACCTCTTGCGATGCGTCGCGGGCCGTTTTCCCTTTGCACTCGAAGACGGTCACTCCTTGGGCGTATGCCTGCGCATATATTTCGCGGAATGCGATGAGAGTCGAACAGCGAGGAAAGTCGAAATGCTCGATCGCCTCGATACAAGACTTGGTCAGTACGCGAGATTCCCCAAGCACCTGATTCAAAAGCAAACCAAACCGAAGATCAGGGTTGACCTTCTTCTGCACTTCTTGGATTGATCCAACTGTCGGCCGCATCGCCTGGAAATCGGCAAGCGATGGCCTGAGCGGAAGGATGACCAAGTCGGACATAACAATTAGAGCCTCGATATCTCCCTCGAGGCTCGGCCGACCATCGATCACTATGTATTCGTACGTGCCAGTCAGCTTTTTGATCTCCGACGCGAGGTTTTGCTTTGCGCCAGACAGATCGGTGTAGGGGAATGGGATTTCGCCGTTTCCGTTCTGAAACCAAAGCACAACACTGTTTTGGGGGTCGCAGTCGACGAGGATCACTTTCTTCCCGAGCTTGTTCAGCCCGGCCGCAAGATTCCCAGCGGTTGTGGTCTTGCCGCTGCCGCCCTTCTGGTTGGTGACCAAGATAATTTGCGTGCGCTTCATATTCGGGGCGTCGCCCATAGTCATCCTTGTTTGTTCGGGATTTCCGTCGGAACAGCGTTCGGCACAACTATTCCTTGGTACGTACCAAGTCGCTGGCGCGTTCCAAGGGGACTTTAAACGGTGATCGAACGTAATTCAAGAATTAAGTGAAATTACGATAAAAAATCTAAAATTTAAATCTAATTTTTGACAGATATACCCCCTCAAAGGTGGAGGTAGTTCGTGCTTCGCTCTTTGAATTTCAGGCGCGGACTTGGTGTGTGCCACGCAGTTTCGTACGGGGGTGTTGACCCAAGCTAAACCGATATATGCAGGTTCGAACATCTGAGTAGAGGACTGAGGGGCGGTGCGGGATTGTTCCTTAGTTAGATCCCTCACGTTCACGGTCAGTGATGCGCGCGAGACTCTTGAACAGAGGTCAGCGGGAAAAGCGCTGGGAACGGGCAGAATCCGTGGAGGATCAGATCGGCGTGGTTGGTACATACCAACTACTTGATGTTCTTGTTTCTTTTCACTATGGCATCAGCTGCTCCGCCACTACGATCCGCTGCGGCGGGATATCGGTAGTGAAGGCAAATGCGCTGTCACGCTGGATGCCGGGGCTTAGGTCAACCGCAATCGACGCGAAATCAGCAATCGATACGAAAAGCGAAGGCATCAAACTGCTGCACATTGGTACGTACCAAGTTCGAGCAGCACCCATTTCACGTGGGAGCTGAAGCGATTGATAAAGACGACCTAAGTTCTTGTCTTTTTGTCCGACGAAAAACGGAGCGTGCCCGATTCCGCCCTACAAGTGAGGCTGATTTACGTGTCTAGGCAGAGGAGGCAATGTTGCCGTGGGCTGGAGAAAGATGTCCACGCCGGGAGCGTTGATGGGGCGCATACATAAGACCCCTTGGTGAATTACTACATCCGCCGAACGCTCAGGCGGTCGCCGCGTTCTCCGGAACGGTAAGTTGGTACGTACCAACATTCATGTGGGGCTCCGTTTCCCAACATCTACTCACATGCTCAGTTGCTGAGATTTTATATGGCTCTGCTTGCGGGATTGAGTATCGTATTGCCGCGTCTTCTGATTGGTACGTACCAAGAAGCCGGCACGCGAGCGCCCAAGCGTGTGTGAGCCGTAGCGAGAGTCCTTGGCTTCTCCCGTCCTAAGAAAGTGACGAGAAGTGCACTACAGCGCTCGCATTCGAACGAGTTTGGTTTGTCCACGCTTTGCCGTGACTTCTCATTTTAGGTGTGCACGACTGAGTTCGCCTGCGTTGATTTTGACAGCCGTTGACTAGATCTGGGCCACGCGCACATTACAGGCTAGTCAATCTGGCGACTGGTGCCTTAAGAGTGAATTTTCAGGAGCATCAATCGCTTGGGGATGTCTTCTTAAGATTTTTGAGATTTACCCAGCCGTGTGCTCTGGGATAACGCCGTGATCAACGCTGTGAGTTGCCGGGGCGCCATTTGGCCACAGATTGGTACGTACCAATCTGTGGCCAAATGAAATACCCAAGCTCACTGGTTCGGAATGGACGAATGTAGCCAATGGTCGTCGGCGGATATTCCCACTCCGTTGGGATTTATCAACTGAATTCAGCAGAAGGACAAACCATGCGGGCCACGGAAGATTAGTAACGAAGTCCTTGCGCAGAAGGCATTGGTACGTACCAACTCATCGGTTCTCCGGTTTCATTGGTAGATAGCCTCAAATGCCGAAACTAGATTTGGAAAGAAGAAGTGACTCGATGAAATCCACGTTTGTCATCGAGAAGTTACCATCAGGCTCTGTTGATCGCCCTGATTGTACGGCTTCGAAATTCGTGAGTTAGCGGCACAATCCGTCGTGTTACTACGGTCTAGGCCACGTGTTTACGCCCGAAATTTATAGACAGATGCGTGGGAGTAGAGCTAGTCGAAGCTCTTACAAAAACGACTTGACACCCGGTTCCGACGACGGAGGACGATAGCGTGCGACTCGCTCGCAGCGTGCTTTACGTCTTCCTATTGGAGGGTAATCTATCTCATCAACGCTATACACTTGCTCGAAAGAGAATGTATGTTTTGGAACGTCTTTGCTTTGCGCAATCTGGCCCGAAAGTTGGCACGTACCAAAGCTCAAAGCAAGAAGATCAATTCGAGCGGCTATAACGTGCCTTTTGAAACCCGCAACGTTTGTCGGCAACAATCAAAAGCCGCGCCCTACAGAGTTTGTTTGGGTCGCGGCACCACGCCGCCTCGCGTTTCGGCTGTCTGATCGTTGGGGAAGCGACGAGGTGCTCCGTCGTCACTGCCGAAGAAGTCTCGTGACCGTCATTGCCAGACGGTGGAGACAAATGTTGTATCAATCCAAAAGTCACAATTTCAGATGTTCGCGCTGCGAACTTGCGTCGGATACTGAGCTACTCGCGGATCGCCATGCCGCAGCGAGAGCAGGGTAACGTTTCTCCGATCACATGGGAGAAACGTTGCCCGAGTAAAAAATATCGGGGAATGGAGCAACCTTGCTGCAAAGGTCATCTCATCGGAAGCGTTTTGGTCAGGGACGTTTGGTGATGAAGAAGAAGTGTGATCTGGCGCGGCTCGATGTTTTTTGCGCGGTGTTGTACCGGGGGGCGTTCCATTATTTTCCAGCTTGTTTGCTAACGACTAGGTTCCCCTCGCTAAGTATCCGAACTTCGCACGCGGTTGCGCGCAATCCGCCGTGTACGCGGCGGATTTCCCTTCGGACTTGCGAAGGTCGCGATAGCGGCAATGCACGCAGCTAAAAGGCGAGACATTCGTTGTTGGCTGAAATGTTGTCGTGCGTTGTGGCTTCTGAGTGCTCAAGCGTCGCTGCACAAAAGTTCACTAACAGAATGACCCCAATACATTGGCGCTCAGCAATAGTCGTATGAACCGCGATAGAGGAGCCTGGCTTTGCTCATGGATTGATCTCGCAAGCATCCGGTAACTTGATTGCGCCAGTAGCGCAGAAATCGCTATGCCAAATGGTCAGCCGTGAAACAATAAAGCAAAATAAAATTGTTCTCTCTGCCCTTGCCTGGCGGGCGTTTCGGCTGATTTTACTAATAATTTGTCTAAATGTTTCACGGATCGGCGCGATTTTTTTGCGAATCTTGACTCGTTTACTCTGAGTCGCGCTGTGCTCCGAAATTTCGCCTCAATACGTATTATTTATTACGTGTTTTGTAGTTCTGAGCCCCTTGGGCAGAAAGCACGAAACTTTTGCGCCGAGTGCCATATTTTTAAGTGTAGTCCCGCGCAATCTGTTCTAACAAACGCCGATCCCGGTTTCGGCGAACCAGACGTGGCGTCTGCGTCTTATATCTTGCCATGCACGCAGGTTCAGTCCTGGAATCATGTTCAACAACGTGACCGCATGGAATCAATCATTGGACTCGTTGCTTCGCAATCGCAACCTCACCACGCTGTCAAAGTCTACCCGCGCGGTTTGCACGTACTGCACACAGAGGGCGCCAAATTTGGCTCAAGTTAGTCAACGAACTGAAGCCCCCCCGGCTGCAAGGACATTCTGATCGCGCTCGTTGATGGCCTGAAGGGGATCGCCGATGCGATTGGCACGGCTTACCCGCGCACCTCAGTGCAGACCTGTATCGTGGACCTGATCCGTAACAGTCTAGAGACGCTAGCTACAAGGACCGCAAGGAACTGGCCGCAGCTTGCGCCCGATCTACACCGCGGCGAGCGAGGGCCCCTGGGGAGCGATGTACCCGACGATCGTGCAGTCCTGGCAACGCGCCTGGGTGCAGGTCACGCTGTTCTTCGTGCTTGCGCCGGAGATCCAGCGCGTTGTGTACACAACGAACGCTATCGAAAGTCTGAACATGCAGATACGCAAGATCATCAAGACCCGTCGCCACTTTCCGAACGACAAGGCGGCCATGAAGCAGCCCTGCCTGACGCAACGCAATATCTTGGCAAAGTCTGTTCGTGCCGCCTTTGACTGGAAGTCTGCTATGAACCTGTTTGCTATCCTGTTGGCGATCGATTCACACAGGCGCGCGGGTGACGACTCCTTAATCCGCCTCGCCCACAAAAACACGGACCGGTTTAACCGGAGTATTGGCCTAAAGGACGGAGGCTATGGTCTGCATCTGCTCGGTTTCCTCGCCAAGATCAGCTCGGTTGGACGCACTGCCTGCATCTTGGTACGTACCAAGATGCAGCCTTCGAATTCGCTTTACTCAGTTCGACCCTGCGATCGGTAGATCTGTAAGTTCAGCGTTTTATGACCTTAATGGACTCCCGGTGGCGATCGCACATATCGCTTGTTTCCGGCATTAGTTTCTTCGAGGGCAGTTAGAAAGCCGACTGAGCGGCACACTCGCGCTTATCCATGAGGGCTATTTTTCGGCTATGGGAAGAGCACTATTGCGGGCAGCTCAAGGCATGATCGCAGCGCGATTGTGTTCAGATCAGTATTCGTTGTCGAAGATCAGAAAGTGGCCAATCAGCGTCTAATGCGGCACCGCCGGCATCGGTAGTTCATTCCCGCTCCGGGCGCACCTCGATTAACTGTCGGGAAATGCGGCTAGGTCCGTTTGCTGAAGTATTGTTTGCGCCACCGGGTCATCTCGGCGCAGCGCCTATTTCTCGTACTCTCTCCGCGAGACGCAAATTCTCGTGGCTCTACGTGATGATTGGATGCGAAGAGACGGCGCAGTCAGACCGTCCAAAGAAGGACGAGCCCATCGATGGTGCTTGTGCACCCGTCGGAATTCGGAATCCCCGTCCCTTAGAGGCTGTCGCAAAACGCATCAGGAGGCAGCCCAATCGCGAGCGGTTGAAGCGCGGAAGCCGGGCGAGAAGTCGAGCGCGTAAGGTCGCGCACTGGAATGCCAATAAAGCCCTTTGCAGGGCCACAGCCCGCGACAGGTTGTGCGCCATGATGTGAAGCGCAAATTCGCGCCTGAGCGCTGCAAGTCCACGGCGACGGAACCGGTTCAATCCCTGTCGCCCGCGCAGGCCACCGAATACCGGCTCAACGATTGCCTTGCGCTGGCTGACGATGCGTCTGGCCTGCGGATGCGGCGTCACCACACGAAGCGCCTCACGTTGCTCATCCTTAGATAGCGTTTGATACGCCGCCCCAGCGCGGCCTTCGTGCAGTTCGCACACAGATGGCAATCACCACAGACGCTAGCACCATACGCGCGATGCTCCGGCGTATTCAGGGTCTTGCTGGTCGTGCAGAACGATGAACCGACCGATATTGGCATGATCGGGAGTAATACCGCCTGTCACCCACATGCACCTCAGATTCAGTCGCTCCAGTTCGCATAGCGAATGCACGCCTTGCATCACGCCGTACAAAATCAATCCCATCATCTGGCGCGGCAAGTACGGCGCGCGTCCGCTGCCCGCATAGCGCCCTTCGAAGGCTAGCCAGTCCTGCTATTCAAGGAGATAGGCCACGACAAAGGGTGCATACTGGTCGGACTGCTTCAGCCAGTCCTCAAGGCGAGTCGCGCCCAGGGCGATCTCGTGCGCGTTGCCCCTGATGAACCGGCGACCTGTGTCCGATGCCCACGGCCGGGGTCTGGCATCCAGCGCCGGCGCCGCACCAAACAGATCGTATTGTTTGCTGTCCAGTGACGCCATCCTGGATGCCGTGCTCATCGTTCTTCTCTTCAGCCATCGAGTCACGAAATTTCACCAGGTTGGGGCTTTCGCGACAGCCTCTTCAGGGCGGGGAAGGATATGCCGATCAAGACGCCGACAATCAAAGTAGCGAAAACAATTAATTTCGCGGTTTGGAGGCAGAACGATGCGACGCTGCACCATCTTTCCACTCAATGAATCGCTGAGTGTGCGTCGCGCGTGTGGCTGCGCCTTGTTCAAGCTGAATACGTGCACTCAAACCGGAAGGGCGACGATTGAAGAGTTGGAGTGTGCCGCTGTGCATGCGTAGAATCTCGTGCGCGATGGCCAGCCCGAGGCCGACGCTGCCCGGTTGTCGGCTACGTGACGGATCGAGCCGTACAAATGGTTCGAGTACGTCGCGCAGCATTGTCTCGGGAATGCCGGGTCCATCGTCGCTGACGTCAATAATGACCATATGTTCGTACAAGGACGCGATTACTACGACTGTCTCGCCATAGCGAATTGCATTATCGATCAGATTCGCAAGCACGCGCTGGATGCCGTCAGGCTGGCAGAGACAACGGAGCTCCCGTGGTACCTCGCAGCGGATCACGGCGCCCATTCCCGCGTAATCTGCGCAGATTGTGGCTATGAGCGAGCTTAGATCGATCCATTGCTTGCGTTCGTCGGTATTGCCGGTATTCAGGTACGTTAAGGTAGAGCCAACAATTGTCAACATCAGATCGACGTCTTTGCAGAGTTTGTCGCGGACGGAGTGAATCTCATTGGTGTCGAGGTGCAGGTGCATTCGCGTGAGCGGTGTGCGCAGGTCATGGTTGACCGCTGCGACCATACGTGTCCGGTTGCTAATCAAACGGGTGATGCGCTCCTGCATCGAGTTAAGCGCATGAGCGGCACTGCGGATTTCCAGCGGACCTTCTTCGATAATTGGCGTAAGCGCGAAGTCGTAGCCGAAGGCTTCGGCCTTGTCCGCCAAGCGGCGAAGTGGGCGCACGACTCTCGACAGGCTCCATGCTGACATCATTAGGATACCGATGCACATCATTAGTAGTGAGCCAAAAAATGGGAGAGTCAGGCGCGGAGGTTCTGGACCAAGTCGCTGTGTGCGGACTTCGAGCTGCGTGATGTCGCTTGCATTCAGGCGCACGATGACCTGAACAGTCTGCGTCTGATCATGCCGGTCACAGGAGTGAACACTGAACGTCGCATCAATATCGCGCAATTCATTGCGCAAAGTACGGTACAACTCTTCGTCATCGAGACTGTTGACAGTACAGCGCGTGGGTTGGGCCGTCATGCGCAGCGAAAATCCTGGCGATTGGAGGCTAATCGCCGTGTTTGCGCGCGCTTGTATAGGCGTTTTCGCTAGGATGCGCGTGACGCTCGCAATGCGGTACGTAGAAGGCCACGGCCACGGTGGCCTGGCTTGCTCGTTCGAATGCCACACCAGCAGAATAAAAATTGTGAAGGTGAACGTTGTCGAGCAGACGACAATGGCGACACTCTGTCCGAGTGTGGAGGAAAGAAAGCGCCGCATCAGAGGATGCGCGATTTGGAAATATTGTCACTGTTGCCGGACGCTGCCAGTCCGTAACCTGCCGAATGTCCCCGATCTTGCGAAAGGGCAACTGCTCCGGCTACATAGGCAGCAGGCGCATTGACCTGTTGGATGAGAATGGTTGTGCGGGCCACTGGAATGACGGTCCTCAAATGGAGTCAGCGGCTTGCATTGTCTAATAGTTAGTCCGCTTCCTGGCACTATATCCTGTGTCAGAATAGATATATTGTGTAATTTTATAAAAATCCGCGAAAAATCTGCTGCACAAGCTAGATAATCACAGCAAGTAGAAATAATATAGTTGTCCTGTCGATGTGTCCCCAAAGTTTAATCGGTCTGATATTTCTGAGAATCTCACAATATTGCAAATGTGTAACTGTGGTAATGCCTCGGGAAGCACAGGATGAATACGATTCGCTACAAAAAATTGCCATCAAAAACCTGAATATGACCCGTAGGAGCGGCAACTCATTCTCGTGAGTCGGTCGCCGTGATTTCCACGATTTGAAAGAAACGGTTAACGTCGATCGCGTTCTCTCACCGAAGATGACGAACCTGCAAGAGTTCCTTGCGCCAACCTGTCGCACTTTGCATGCTACCCACTCCGATCCACATTCTGCTCGTCGATGATGACATTGAGCTTTGCCAGCTTCTCGGCAAATTCTTTCGTCTACGCGCGGCCGAATTCACTGCCGTGCATTCCGCAGTAGATTTATGCCGAACGGTCGCGCGTATCAGTCCCACAATCATCGTCCTCGATCTTATGCTTCCCAAAGTGGATGGTCTCACCGCGCTGAATCACCTGAGGGCTTTGGACAAGATCACTCCAGTCATCATGCTGACCGCTCGTGCTGATGATGTGGATCGCATTGTTGGGCTGGAACTCGGCGCCGATGACTATCTCGGCAAACCATTCGTTGCGAACGAATTACTGGCGCGTATCAATGCTGTTCTGAGGCATCACCGGCAGCAACCTCGCATCGTTGCTCAAAGTGGACCGCTGCGCCGCTTCGGGCGATTCGAACTTGTGCAAGCAACACGCACACTGTTGCGGGATGGGCAGCCAGTCAAGATCGCAGTGCGTGAATTTATGCTGCTCGAGATACTGGTATCGAGGCCGATGGAGTCTCTTAGTCGCGAAGAGATTGTCCATTTACTGGACGGGCCTGACACAGTGGCGAACGAACGCAGCCTCTATGTAGAAATCCTTCGTTTACGACGTATTGTCGAAGCCGATCCGGCGCGTCCGCGTTTCATTCAAACGCTTCGCGGCACGGGCTATGTGTTTGTTCCAGAGAGATCGGACGATGAAGCGTCTGTATAACACGCTCTTTTTGCGGCTTGCAGCGATGACCGTTGGCTTGATTGTCCTGTTGCACGTGACGTTTCTGTTGCTTGTCGATCGCGAACGAGCAACACTGGAAGTGCTGCATATATCGCAGGTCGTCATGACTGCTGCAACAGTGCGCGAGCACGATGCCGCACTTGCGCCCGCCGTCGCACGTGAACTGGGAATCCAATACGTTCCGCGCGACGATCGAAGTCCTGCGCTCTGTGGAGGAAGTTGCAGTAGCAGGCTGTATCCGATCGAAAGCGCTTTGCGCGACCGGTTGCCAACGGGCAGCCGCGTTTGGGCGCGCAACGACGGCAGCATTTCGGTCGACGTGGGTGGCACGGCGTATACGATCGTGGTTCCAAAAGGTATTTTGCCGCCCACCCGCTTCCTGAGCGCGTCGCTGTTGATGCTCGTCTTTGCCGTGGTAAGCGCGCTTGCATTTGCATGGCAACTACAACGCCCGGTACAGGCACTCGCTCGTGCTACGCGTGAATTTCGCGTGCGAGGCGGATTTCGCGATCTGAGCTTGAACGGACCGAACGAGATTCGGGAGCTTACAGCCAGTTTCAACGAGATGGCCAGCGATCTGCTGGAGAGCGAACGCGAACGTGCAATCATGCTCGCCGGACTTGCGCACGATCTGCGGGCACCGATCACGCGTATCCAGGTTCGTGCGGATCTCTCAAGCGACGCTGAAGATCGCGCAGCATTCCTTCGCGATACGTATTCGATGTCGCGTATTGTCGACGAGTTTCTCGACTTCTCCCGCGGTGCGGTAGAACCGTCGTCGCTTGAATCTGTGGACGCAATCTGCCGCCGAGACTATGGCGACGTTAATAAAGAAGCCCTGAGCGCCACCGATACAACGCAGGAACTAGTGCAGCTCGACCTGCAGGCGGGCGACGATTTCCGGCTGCCCATGCTCGAATTGGAGCGCATTGTCATCAATCTCGTACAAAACGCGATGGCATATGGGGCACCTCCGGTCGAAATCATGACGCGCAAGGTGCGTGATGGCTGGCTGCTGCAGATTCGCGATCACGGACAAGGTGTGCCGCAAGACGACCTTGCTTCGATTCAACTGCCCTTTGTCAGGCTCGACCCCGCGCGCGGAGGAAAAGGCAGTTGCGGACTAGGGCTCGCGATCGTTCGGCGCTTGGTACGCGGTCTGGGCGGTTCTCTTTCCATCGCTAACGCGCCAGCCGGCGGACTCGTCGTTTCGATGATCTTCAAGGACAAGGGTTACTAGGCCAGGTCGGATGGCATCCTGATGTAAAGCAAACGCCGGTCGAGGTTCTGACCGGCGTTGTCACAACCGTTGCACGACAACCCTTGGGAACATTGAACGGCTTTGCCGGATCGACAGGTTCTGTAATTGATTTGATAACCGTCTCTTTCCGTTCGTGGCAATGACACACTACGCAATCTGCCCTGGTGTGTGACATAGGCCGTCTTATTACTTTTTACTACGTTCTGGTTCGACAGGTTACGTAATACATCGCGAATTACGTCGGCAGAGCTGGCGACTACACTGCGCAGCTGGTTCTAGCACGTAAGACAAAGCTATTTATGTCCACGACATTTGCGATCGACTCTGTATCCGGGTTCGAACTGACTGCGGACGGACAGTACCTTCTGGTCAGCGGCAATCATCCTGACCGCGTTGCTGTGCACTGTTCCGTCATGCATGAAATGCTCGCCGCACTTTCTAGCGCGATCGGCAGGTCTGCCTGCATCCGCCAGGGCAATCGGAGCATCAAGTTCGCGATGCCGTGCGAGGCCTGGGAAATTGGACGCGCAAAGGGCGCGGCGCAAGACCTCGTCATGAGCTTTCGCCTTCCAGGCGGCGCAGAACTGGCGTTTCGACTTCTCCCCGCGCAGGCCGCACATATGACCGAAGGACTCTCAATTGCGACCGGTCTGACTGTGCCACAACGTCCCCCCTCGGCGCGAGTGCAATAGCGACAGCTGCCCCGTCTGTGCTGTTGCGACCGCTGCTATTTCATACTTCTGCCGCATCGCGGCGCTTTCCCATGGCTAACGCCTGACCTCTGCATGACAGTTCTTTCCAGCAAGCATTGTTTGCGCGCTTTGACGCTCGCTTGTGGCGCTAGCGTCACAGCTGCAAGTGCCTACGCCAATGAGCCTTTCGTCGTAAAAGATATCCGCATTGACGGGTTGGCGCGTATCGAGGCCGGAACGGTCTTCGCCTACCTGCCGATCAAGCAGGGCGACACGTTCACCGACGATCAGGCATCCAACGCAATCCGGGTGCTTTACGCAACCGGATTTTTCAGCGATGTGCGCGTCTCTGCCGATAGTGGTGGAACCGTCGTGGTGCGAGTACAGGAACGCCCAGCAATCGGGACGATCGATTTCGCGGGCATTCACGAATTTGACAAGGACAATCTCACCAAGGCGCTTAAGGCAGTGGGACTTTCAGCTGGGCGCAACTACGACAAGGCGCTGATTGACAAGGCTGAGCAGGAACTCAAACGGCAATATCTCACGCGAGGCTTCTATGCTGCGGAAGTAACGACGACCGTGACGCCTATTGACCGTAGCCGCGTAGGTTTGCTGTTTTCCGTGGTAGAAGGCCCGAGCGCGAAAATCCAGCAGATAAACTTTATCGGTAATCACGTGTTTCCTGAGAATATGCTGCGCGATGAAATGCAGCTTTCGACGCCGAACTGGTTCTCCTGGTACACGAAGAACGATCTATACAGCAAAGAGAAACTCACCGGCGATTTGGAGAATGTTCGCTCGTATTATCTTGATCGCGGCTATCTGGAATTCAATATCGACACGACTCAGGTTTCGCTGTCGCCCGACCGGAAGGACATGTATCTGACCGTGTCCATTCACGAGGGTGAACCGTACACGATCTCTAGCGTGCAACTTTCGGGCAATCTTCTTGATCGGGAGGCGGAACTGAAAAAGCTTGTCGGCCTGAAGAAGGGACAACTTTTTTCAGCACAAAAGCTCAAGGACACGACGCGTGCGATCGTTGACCGCCTTGGCGAATATGGTTACGCCTTTGCAACGGTCAACGCCGAGCCGCAGATTGATCAAGTGCATCATACCGTAGCGTTAGCGCTCCAAGTCGCACCCGGAAGGCGCGTATATGTCCGTCGCGTCAATATCGTTGGTAATACTCGCACGCGCGACGAAGTCGTGCGTCGTGAAATGCGTCAGTTGGAAGGCGCGTGGTTCGATTCGAACCGCCTCTCGCTGTCAAAGGATCGTGTGAACCGGCTAGGCTATTTCACCAATGTCGAGGTGGACACCGTGCCAGTAGAAGGCACGCAGGATCAAGTCGACGTAAATGTGGCTGTGACCGAAAAGCCGACCGGCACGATTTCGCTCGGCGTGGGTTACGGTTCGAGCGAAGGCCCGACTATTTCGGCTGGTATTTCTCAGGATAACGTGTTTGGGTCCGGGAAGAGTCTTTCCCTGAATGTGAACACTGGGTCAACTTCGCGTACGCTTTCAGTGACCCAGACTGATCCGTATTTCACCATTGACGGCATCAAGCGCATCACCGACGTGTATTATCGGACCTCGGAGCCACTTTATTATTCGAGCACCAACGATACGAGCTTTCGTATCGTTTCGTATGGTGCGGACATGAAATTTGGCATTCCCTTTTCTGAATCCGATATGGTGTATTTCGGTATCGGTCTGGAGCAGGACCGGCTGGATGTCGACGACAACACACCGCAAACCTATAAAGACTACGTGTCCGAATTCGGACGGGTGTCGAACGTCGCGCCGCTCACGGTGGGGTGGTCTCGCGACAATCGTGACAGTGCACTGGTTCCGAGCCGCGGATACTACGCTCAGGCAAACGCGGAATATGGCACGCCTGTTGGCCTGCAATATTATAAAGCCGACGTGCAGATGCAATACTACTATTCGTTTGCGCGCGGATTCGTGCTGGGCCTGAACTTTCAAGGTGGATATGGAAATGGTTTGGGCGGCAAGGCCTATCCGATCTTCAAGAACTACTATGCGGGCGGTATCGGCTCCGTTCGCGGCTACGAATCGGGCTCGCTCGGGCCGCGCGATTCGAGCACCAATGATCCGATTGGTGGCTCCAAAATGGTGGTCGGCAATGTTGAGTTGACGTTTCCGCTGCCCGGCACTGGCTACGACCGCACGCTGCGCGTGTTCACATTTGTCGACGGCGGCAACGTCTGGGGCACCGAAGGCAACAGCACTGGCGCGAACGGGCTGCGCTACAGCTATGGTGTCGGTCTGGAATGGATTTCGCCAATCGGCCCGCTCAAGCTTGACCTAGGCTTTCCCATCGTCAAGCACGACGGCGATCAGTATCAGAAGTTCCAGTTCCAGATCGGTACGTCATTCTAAGCGATTGGGAACCGGCATTTTCACGACCACGAGCGCGCGTTCGCGCTCAGTCGTGTGCTATCTGGGCAGGCATCCTGGAAAGCTGCAATACAATCAGGAAGCCTATAAACATGACGACGCCACCCGCCACGAGGCTTGCGCCGATCGCGGCGCGATAGACTTCAACGATCAAGGCCTGCTGCAGGTGAGGCAAGGCTGTGATCGCGCTGAGACCGTTATCGAGAAAAGCACGAACATTGAACTTTGAGTCCAATGTAGCTAACTTCGAGTTCAGCACAAAGATCATGACAGCGCCCGATACGGCTGCACCTAGTGAGCCGCCCAGCGAGCGCACGAACGACATTGTAGCGGTCGCGGATCCGCGGACCGTGTCGCTTACTGAGTTTTGCACAATGACGGTTGCGGTGGACATGCCCATGCCCATTCCCGATCCGAGTATGCCCATAGTCAGTAGAAAGGAGCCGACGCCGGCTCCTCGATGAGCGAAGAGGGCGAGCAATACTAGCCCCGCACACTCAAGGCCCACGCCGATCACGAGAATCGCGTTGAGCCGCCGTCGACTACTTGCAAAACGACCACCGATAATCGATGTGAGCATCATCATGGCGACTTGTGGAAGTGTCATTGCTCCACTCTGTGTTGGGGTTTCGCCAAGCACGAGCTGGTAATAGAGCGGCATGAAAACGAGCGACCCCATCATCGCGAACGACATTATGCCGGACGCCGAAACGCAGGCAGCGTACGGCACGATGCGGAAGAGCTTTAGATCGATGACGGGCTGGCGTGCGCGACGTTCGACGAAGAAAAGCAGAGCGAATGCGCAGGTGGCGCCCACGGCAAGCAACGTGCGGGTAAGCGGGCTTCCAAGGGCGGCGATATCCGCTGCATTGAATAGTAGCAGTAGCGCAGAAGTTCCCGCAGTGATAAGTGCTGCGCCAGCGTAATCGACGGCGGCAACGCTGGCGCGCGCCGTGCGCGGCAACGCGCCGAGCACGAGTAGAAGTGAGGCGATACCCAGCGGCAGATTCATCAGAAAGATCCAACGCCACGACAGATGTGTCGTAATCGCGCCCCCGAGCAACGGACCGGCCACACTGCTGATGGCGAACGTACCGGTAAAAAACCCCTGAAAACGTGGCCTTTCACGCGCGGGTATGATGCTGGCGACGAGCGTCTGCGAAAGAGTCATGAGTCCACCTGCGCCGAGCCCCTGTAAGCCGCGAGCGAGCACGAGTGCAATCATTGAGTTAGCGACGCCACAAAGCAGTGAAGCACCAATGAAGATCACGACACTCAGCGCAAAAAAGGGTTTGCGCCCGTACAGGTCCGATAGTTTGCCCAGCAGCGGCGCACTTACCGTCGATGTCAGCATGAAGGCTGTGACGACCCACGTTAGATGGTCGAGTCCGCCCAACTCGGTCGTGATGACGGGCAACGCGGTAGCAACGATGCTCTGATCGAGGGCGCCAAGAAACATAGCGAGCAACAGACCAATGAAGACGCGCCGACGGCGGGCCAAAGCCATTGGCGGTGTTTCGTCAGGGGAGCTCTTGCTCGGCTGGTGGGAATCTAGCGATTGTGACGACATCGACATGAGACAGATGGAGTGAAACTGCGACTTTAGCGCAAGCTTTGCGGTGCATGGCGTCCTGTCTTTGCATCGTTCATGCCTGGCCAAAAATGGAGCAACAGAATTTGAATCGGGTAAGAAAGGGAAAGAATAAAGTTGCCGTTTTGGCACGCGATGTGCGGCAAATTCGGCGACGTTTGCACCAGACGAACGTTGCCTGACAACCTATTTTCTTAAAGGACGATTCAATGACTCGAGTAACCGCAGCAATTGGACTCATACTCTCCATGATTTCTCTCCAGATGAATGCCTTCGCGCAGGACGCGCCGCCGCACGACACTCCTCCGCCTCCCCATCATCATCGTCATCATCATCCGCCACCGCCTCCGCCGCCCTACGACTAAGTGGCTCAATGCGCAAAGGCTCGCGTTAGCGCGAGCCCGTGCAAAGGAGAAATTTTTGATTTATCTCAATAGAGGAGCTATCGTGCGACCTTTAACTCTTTTCGTCCTTGTCTTTGTCACGCTATTTTCTGGATGTGCGGCTTATCGTACGCACGAAGCACGCACGAATACGGGAAATCTGATCGGCTCTAATGTTCTCGATCTCGTAGCCGCGGTTGGTATTCCCGACAAAACCATGAAGCTCGTGGACGCCAATTCTCCAACCGACCGCATGGTCATGCAGTGGAATTTTTCCAATTCGGATTCAGCATTCGAAATGAATGTGATCTTGCTTGATCTGAAACTAGGCGGTGCCGGTAAATGCAGTATGACGGCTACCGTGGATCGCTGGGGCGGCAGGGTACTGTCCGTCAATTTCCCGCAGGCGCATTCCGACAGCATCAATTCCGATTACAGTGCCTGCGAGCCGCTAGTCGCCGAAGCTCTGTCACACCTAGGACATACACCGATCGATCCGCGCTTCGATTCTTTTAAGCTGGTGGGGGCGGCAAAATGAGCGCTGCGGAGTGGCGGAAAAAGAGTGGATAAAGGTGCGATTCAATGCGAACTCCTGCCGCAAAGGCCTCGGTCGTGGGCCAGACTCACCTGGTTGGCGGTATAAACATTGACGTCATTACCACCCATGCCCATGGAAATTTGGATATCGGCCTTGAGTGTTGAATAGGCCGCCTGCAGAGTGAATTCATCCACTAAGGCCTTCGGCCATGCGCGGTCTTTCCCGAGACCAGGCGGCTGTCGTTTAAACGCAAACGGTATTCGGCAGAGCAGATCGAGATCTGACGATCACGCGCAAAAACGGCCAATAGTTTGAGTCAATGATGCTGCGGGTAGCATCTGCGCGCACACGCAATGGCGATGCTCATCGGGGTGTCGATTTCGGCGTCAACGACCGGACCACGTTTGACAATGGCGAGACGATCGCCAATCCCCGATTCGTGCGCAACGGACTGCCGCGCATGGTGCAGTTGCAGCGTCAGCAGGCGCGCAAGAAGCGCGGCTCTGTTCGCCACAGGCGGCTGGGAAAACAGGTCGCGAGGGTGCACGAGCGCATCGGCACTCTTCGGCGTGAGTTTCTGCACAAGGTAACGTCGCAGCTGGTTGCGTCGTGCGTCATCATCGCAATGGAAGAACTGGGCACACAGAATATGATCCGCTCGGCCAGGGGGACGCTGGAGAAACACGGTCGTCGGGTCAAACAAGAGGCCGGACTGATCGCGTGCACGTGTGCCCGCACTGCGGACACACGGCACAACGCGAACAAGCGCAGCGTCGGTCGTCCTGATCGATGCGCATACGCCAGGAGCTGGCGTGGCGGCGAGACCGAAACCGCTGGCCGGCGCTCAAGCACGCCCCGTCAAAGTCTGTGACCCGCGAAACCCCCACTACGGCGTCGCACGTGTAGCGGCGTTAGAGTTCGTAAGCTGTGCGCAGGTGCGCAGCAGTTGTTCACGAGCACAGGTTGTGCACCTGCGTCCATTGGGAGGTAAAAAGCGGGTCGCTGAGGCCTCACGTGCGGCCGTTCTAGCTCTTGAGCGAAGCCGCTAGCGTAGACGTTCGAGCATCTGGTAGTACCACATTCCGGCTGCGAGTAGAGGATTGCCAATCAGGTCGCCCATCGGCACACGGATATGGCGGCACGCAGCAAAGGTGTCGAAATGCCCAAGCGTGCCAGTGATCGCCTCGGCCATGATTTCACCCATGATGTGGCTCGTGGCGACGCCGTGCCCCGAATAGCCTTGGCAGTACCAGACATTGTCCGAAAGCTTGCCGAGCTGCGGAATGCGGTTGACGACGATACCCATCGCACACGTCCACTGGTAATCGATGCGCACGCCCTTGAGTTTCGGGAAGGTCTTCTCGATGCAGGGCAGCAATTCGGCGGTGACATCGCGCGAGCTGTGTCCCGAGTAATTTGCGCCGCCGCCAAATAGCAGCCGCCCATCGGCCGTGGGCCGGTAGTAGTCGAGCACGAAGCGGCAGTCGTACACGGCAAGCTGGTGTGGATTGATCTGCTGTGCGAGTTCGCCGAGCGGCTCCGTCGCCACCAGCCCGCCCATGGCCGGAAAGATCTTGCCGCTCAGTTGCGTGCGAGCGAGCCGGTGATAGACGTCGCCTGCGAGCAGCACCTGGTTGGCCCGGATGCGTCCTTTCGTCGTGACGATCGTGGGCGTCGGACCGTGAACGATGTCGATGACTTCGGAATGCTCAAAAAACGCGGCGCCCAGCCCGTGTGCGGCGTGCGCCTCGCCTATGCACAAGTTCAGCGGATGGACATGCATGTTGCGCAAGTTCTTGAGCGCGCCACTATAGAGGTGCGAATCCAGATGCCGCCGCACAGCGGCTCGATCGAGCAATTCGACTTCGGCACCCATGCCGCGGCGCTGAGCTTCCTCGTAACTCGCTTCGAGTTCGCGCAGATGCGACGGCTTCATGGCCGCGTGCAGATGGCCGTCACGCAGATCGCAGTCGATGCCGTAACGCGCCACGCGTGCGCGAATGATGTCGTGGCCACGCCAGCGCAGCCACCAGATGAAATCGTCAACGTCGTTGCCAAGCGTCGCGCGCATCTGCTTGCGCATGGCTGCGTCGCCGGAGAGGCTGCCGGTGATCTGGCCGCCGTTGCGCCCGCTCGCGCCCCAGCCGATCTTGTGCGTTTCGACAAGCGCGACGGAGAGGCCGCGTTCGGCCAGTTCTAGCGCCGTGGCAACCCCTGTAAAGCCGCCGCCGATGATAGCGACATCGGCACGATGCTCGCCTTCGAGAGTCGGGTAATCAGTTTCAATACCAATGGTCGCCGTGTAATAAGACGGTTCGCGCTCAGGCGCGGCCCGCTGAAGGGGTATTGCTGCGTTCATAAGTAATCCTGTTCAAAAGCAAGTGTGCTGGCTGATGCGGCTGTTCGGAAGCGATGCATCAGGCTTGATGCAGATACCAGCGCCAGTCTTGCTCGCCCACTTCACCCATGAATTGGCGGTATTCAGCGCGCTTGACCGCGAGGAATACCTTCAGGAAACCCGCTCCGAACACATCGCGCGCCCACGCTGAGCGCTCGAGCGCATCCAGCGCGCTCAGCCAGTCGGTTGGCAGGTACGAACTTGCCTGCGCATAGCCGTTGCCTTCAATCGGTGCGCCGGGGTCGAGCTTTTCACGTACGCCATAGTGCGACGCGGCGAGAATTGCAGCCGCGGCGAGATACGGGTTCGCGTCGGCGCCGCATACGCGATGCTCGACGTGCCGACTGGCCGCCGGCCCGCCCGGAACGCGCAGGCTCACCGTGCGATTGTCGACGCCCCACGTGGGCGTAAACGGCGCGTAGCTGTTCGCCTGAAACCGGCGATACGAGTTGGCGTTCGGGCAGAACATCAGCATCGAATCGAGCAGGCCGTGCAGCATGCCGCCAACCGCCTGGCGCAGCATCGGCGTACCGGCCTTGTCCTCGGACGCAAAGAGATTTTCGCCGCGCGCGTTGGCGAGGCTCACGTGCATGTGCATTCCCGAACCAGCGATATCGGCGAATGGCTTGGCCATGAAGCATGCACTCATGCCGTGCGCGTTCGCCACGCCCTTGACGATTCGCTTATAGCGCACGGCGTGGTCCATCGCTTCGAGCGCGGGGCCGTGTTCAAGCGTGATTTCGACCTGGCCCGGCGCATATTCAGAGATGGCTGTGCGCACCGGAATGCCTTGGTCGCGGCACGCGTCGTAGAGGTCTTTGAGGAAGGGCTCGATCTGCTCGAGTTCGCGCAAGCCATAGACTTGGGTCGTGCGCGGACGGCGACCGTCGGTGTCGAGCGCGGGCTGCGGGCGTCCCTGCGCGTCCGGCCGCGCGTCAAGCAGATAGAACTCTAGCTCGCACGCCATCACGGGATAAAGGCCGTCGGACTGAAGTTGATCAACGACGCGCGCGAGCAACTGGCGCGGGTCGGCGACGCCTGCGGGCAGGCCTTGCTGGGGATGCATCTGCACCTGCACGGCGGCGGTGGGCAACTTGCGCCACGGCAGTCGCACGAGGCTGCCGGGCAACGGATAGGCACGGCAGTCGATATCGCCGACGTCCCAGACGAGGCCGCTGTCTTCCGTGTCGTCGCCGTTGATCGTGAGGTTCATGATGGCGCTCGGCAGCGGCCGGCCATCGCGATAGACGGCGAGCAGCTCGTCGCGATGCAGCAGTTTGCCGCGCGGAACGCCCGCAGCATCGACGATAAAGAGCTCGAACAGCTCTATTTCGGGATGGCGGGCAAGAAAGTCGAGAGCTTCTTGTTCGGGGGCGAAAGTCGTGATCATAGCGGTCTCATTGCGCGCCGCCGGTGAGTGCGGAGTGCGCGCGTGCATGACCCTCCGCGTAGTGCGGACGGGCCGAAGGTGTCGGTCGGTACTTGCGCGTGAGCGCAAAAACGAGAGGAAATGCGTCAGACGACGCGAATCGGTATCAGCCGATCAAGCGTGCGCGAGGGCCGGAGGGCGCGCGTGGCGGCAATGAAACTGCGCCCAGAACGCGAGGATCACATTCAACAGCGGATTGAGACGTGCCGCCACTGCGCGCGCACACAGGCTCGCCGGATCGGGCAAGCAGCGGGTACGGAAAGGGCGCTGGGCGGTGGGCATGGTGTCTCGTGATTCTTCGTAGCTTGACGTTGTCTGGTGGCGGGCTGAAGCTGCGCCTTGCGCAAAATAAGGTGCCAGATTTTGCGCGATGCCTGCCAATTGGCAGCTTACATCGGCGCGTAGGCTTCTCTTAACGCGGTCGGTTTGCGCATTCAATCTACCAAGGAAGTTTTGGGTTTGCAATGCGTTAAAATTCCAGGCTGATTCTGCGCACCCCTTCGCAAAGACAACAACCATGCCGAATTCCGTCCTCGATACCCTCGATTACCAGATTGTCCGTGAGCTGCAGGAAGACGGGCGGCGCGCGTTCCGCGAAATCGCGCGCAACGTCAATGTGCCCGAAGCAACGGTGCGCACCCGCGTCAAGCGCCTCCAGGACCTAGGCATCCTGCAGATCCTCGCCTTCACCAACCCGTCGAAGCTCGGCCAGGCGAAGCTTGCGCTGCTGTTCGTCGAAGTCGACCCACAGGATCACGACCGCACCGTCGATAACCTGGGTCGTTGGTCCGAGGTGAGCTATCTGTCGACGATCCTCGGCGGCGCCGATCTGTGCGTCCAGGTGCTGTGCCGCGACGACGAAGGACTGTTCGCGCTCCAGCAGCGTATCCGCGCGCTACCGGGCGTGCGCGAAGTGCGCATGATGCACGAGGTCAAGGTTCACAAGATCCGCTTCACGCTGCCGCCAGCCGAGGCTGAAACCGAGTGATGCAGGGGCGCGCTTGCGTCGCCCGAACCGCGGAACATCCCTTCGCATTCACTGTTGCGTAAAAAATACGTGCTTGTCTTGCGCGTTGCGTCACCCCGAGTGCCCCGAACTGGCGCATTCCAACTAGCTCAACCGTTCTTTCTCCCTCTGCTCTTCCTCCCGGCCGACGCGCTGCAAACCGCGTCGCGTCGCGTTTGCTCGCGTCTACATGCGCGCTTCCCACTTCCGTAGCGACGATATCAGCGAATCTGCGCGAACTCGGTGCATTACGCACAACGTCTGCGCATATGTATTTTTTAAGGTCTATAAAATACGCAATGCGCAGTTATTAGGGTTAAAAAGTATACACATGCGCAATTTGGTCGCTTAGGATTTGCTCATCGCGTGCTAGCCGCCGTTCAACCCCGACACGAGAGAGAATCCATGCAAACTACGTATTCGAGCCGAGCCCCAGCGTGCGGCCGCTGCATTGATGGTACGCGTACGGGACGGCGCAACCTGGCCGCCCTCCTGCCCCAGAACGCCCATGCCGTGCGGAGCGCAACGCAAACGGGAGCGTCACGATGAACGCCCAAGACGATGTGATGGCGAGCGCTTCGCTAGCATCTACTCATGCGGATGCGGGTATTTCAGCCACAGCAGGCGCGCAGAGCGGCGAACTTCATCGCAACCTCGGCTGGAAAGACGCGTTTTGGGTCACGAGCGGTGTGCCCGTGGGCGTGTTGTTCACGATCGGTGGCGTGGCCGCGACAATCGGCCAGCCGGCGTGGTTCGTCTGGGTGCTGGCGATCCTGATTGGCTTCGCGCAGTGTTTCACCTACGCCGAGATCTCGGGCCTCTATCCGCACAAGTCGGGTGGCGCTTCGGTGTATGGGGCCCTGGGCTGGGTGCGATACAGCAAGTTCGTCGCGCCGGTCTCTGTCTGGTGCAACTGGATCGCATGGTCGCCGATGCTCGCGCTTGGCACGAGTCTCGCTGCAGGCTACACGCTCAGTTGCCTGTTTCCAGCCAACGCCGCAATCAATACCTGGCACCTCACGCTGCTCGATTTGGGTTTCATCACCAAAGGGCTGACGCTGCGCATCAACGCGACCTTCGCGCTGGCGCTCGGATTCCTGCTGATTGCGTTCAAGTTGCAGCACGCGGGAGCATCGGCGGCGGCGCGCACGCAACGTATCCTTGGCATCGCCTCGCTCGCGCCGCTGGTGCTGGTCTCGCTAGTGCCCATCTTTACGGGCGATATGCCCTCGGCCAACTTTTTGCCGATGCTGCCGCTCACGCACGACGCCACCGGCGCCGCTGTGATGGGACACTGGAACGCGGCGGGAATCAGCACGGCGATGGGCGCAATGTTTCTGGCGTGCTGGTCCACTTTCGCGTTCGAAACGGCGGTTTGCTATACGCGTGAATTCCGCGACCCAAAGAGGGACACGTTCAGGGCGATCTTTAGCTCGGGCCTGCTGTGTCTGTTCATGTTCGTCGTTGTGCCGATCGCGTTTCAGGGCGAACTCGGGCTCAAGGGCATGCTTGCGCCCAGCGTTGTAGACGGCTCTGGCGTGGGCGCGGTGATGGCAGGTTTCGTGCGCGGTGGCGCGGTGGTGTTCAACGTGATCGTCGTGATGATGGTGCTGTCGATTCTGCTGCTCGTCATGACGTCGATGATGGGATCTTCACGCACGCTCTATCAAGCATCTGTCGATGGCTGGCTGCCGAAGTACCTCTCGCATGTGAACGGACATGGCGCACCAACGCGCGCGATGTGGACCGACCTCGCGTTCAATGTTGTGTTGCTGCTGATGTCGGATTACATGACGGTGCTGGCACTCTCCAACGTCTGCTACATGATCTTTGTCTTCCTGAATTTGCAGTCGGGCTGGATTCACCGGCTTGACCGCGCCGACTGGCCGCGGCCGTATCGCTGCCGCAACTGGGTGCTCGGACTCGGCGCGTTGTGCGGCTTCGTCGATCTGGCCTTCGTGGGCGTAGGCGCAAATTTTCAGGGCGAAAATACCTTGCGTAATGGCCTGATCGCGATGCTGCTGATCGTACCGGTGTTCTGCTATCGCCACTATGTGCAGGACAAGGGCCACTTCCCCGAGTCGATGCGCCGCGACATCGAACTCAAACATCCGCGTGCCGGCATCCTGCCGTATCTCGCGCTCGCCGCGGCCGTTGCAGTGGTCTGGATCGGCGCGAAGCTGACCGTGATTAACTGACGCGCCAGGCGCTCTCCGCTGCCTGTTCTGTTTGTGGTCTGCGCGCGTTCTGGCGCGCGGAGGGGGAGCGCTTGCGCCTTCACTTTTGTAACCTGCGAGTTTTGACGATGACGACTCATCCGATTGCCACGCCTAAGTGGCCCGAAACGAAATCGACTGCCGTGTCGCTGACCTTCGATGTCGATGCCGAAGCGGGCTATCTCGGCGAAAGTCCGAGCTATGCTCGCCGCCTGACCAGCCTTTCGGAAGGGCGTTTTGGCGTGGTGCGCGGCGTGCCGCGTATTCTCGAACTGCTGCGCCGCCACCATATCGCCGCGACCTTCTTCGTGCCTGGTCACACGGCGCAGCGGCACCCCAGTCTGGTCGCCCAACTGCTCGATGAGGGCCACGAAGTAGGGCATCACGGGCATATGCATCTTCGCAGCGACAAGTGCACACCACAGCAACAGGCCGAAGAAATGCACGCCGGTCTTGACGCACTCGCGAAAGCAGGCGCGCCGAAGCCGGCGGGCTATCGCTCGTCCTCGTGGGAGTTGACGCCGGAAACATTCGAACTCCTGATCGAAGCGGGATTTCGCTACGACTCTAGTTGCATGGGCGACGACCGCCCGTATCGCGAGACCTGGGAGGGGCGCTCGATTTTGGAGTTGCCGGTGCACTGGTCGCTCGACGATTACCCGATGTTCGGCTGGAGCATCGACAACGGCGGCAATTTCAGCGCGCCGCGCACGCTGGTGGATACGTGGCTGGCCGAATACGAGTCTGCGCGCCGGGACGGCCGTCACACGACCTTCACTATGCACCCCGAAGTGATCGGACGTGGCGCACGCTTCGATCAACTGGAGCGCTTTGTCGAGCGCCTCGTCGCGGACGGCGATGTCTGGTTCGCGCGCCTCGACCACGTCGCGCAATGGGTCGAACCGCGTCTCGCGAAGGAGGCGGCATGACGATCGTGTTCCGTTCGACGGCGCTTGAACCTGCTGCGCGTGGCCGCGAATTTGGCGCAGCGCATGCCGCGAAAGTGCGCAGCGGCATCGCCCGCTATCGCGCGCTTTTCGAACGCGCCGCGCTGCGCCCCTTCGACATGGCCGAGCTTGGCGCGGCGGCGCTCGCGCAGATTCGTGCCTTCGCGCCGCCGCTGTTCGAAGAGATCGCCGGGATTGCCGACGGGGCGGACGTAGATGTGCGGCTCGTCGGCGCGATCAATGCGCGCACCGAAATTCTCGCGTATGTCGGGGCACCGCTGCGCGGCGAGTGCTCGACGGTCGTGCAGGTCGACGCCAATGGCGCGCGTCCCATCGCGGTGCAAACCTGGGACTGGTACGCAGAATTCGCGGATCAATGGCTCACCTGGGAGATTCCGCACGTCGACGGCCACCTGACGACGACGGTGACCGAATACGGCATCGTCGGCAAGGCGGGGGTGAACACGCGCGGCTTGGGCGTGCATTTCAACATCCTGCATCACGAACGCGATGGCAAGAGCATAGGCCTGCCTGTGCATGTGGCGTCGCGCTGGATGCTCGATACCTGTAGTGCCCTTGACGACGCCATGCGGCTGCTGGCTTCGGCGCCGGTCTCGGCATCGTCGTCGCTGACAGTAATCGCGGGCGCGGACGGCAGTAGCGCTGCGGTCTCGGTCGAGCTTTTTCCGGGCGGGCCGGGCTACGTCTTTCCTGATGCGAATGGGCTGCTCGTGCACACGAATCATTTTCTGGCATCTGCTGCACAAGCCGGCGACACCGAGCCGCGCCACTACCCGGACACGCTCCTGCGCCACGATCTGCTGACGCGGCGGTTGGCCCAACGCGAGCGTTTGAGCCAGCTGCAGGTGATCGGCGCGATGAACAGCCACTTTGGCGCGACCACTGCCGTGTGCTGTCATCCCGACGCCCATGCGCCCGAGAGCGGCCAGTACGCGACGCTCGCGACCATCGTGCTGGATGTCTCGGCGGGACGGCTCGACGCGCTGCTTGGCGGCCCGTGCGCTCACGTCCGTTTGCCTGCCGCTGACTAATTTTTTCAATAAGGACTACGAATATGCTGAAACTCAAACGACTCGACAATATGGACATTCTGACACCGGACGTCCAACGGCTCGTCGACTTCTATCACGGCACACTCGGGCTCGGTTTTTTCCTGCCTTATGTAGCAGAGGAGCACTGGGCTGCGATCGAACTGGGCAATGTCACGCTCTATATTTTCCGCACCGAAAACGCCACGCCGGTCGAACGCCGCACTGCGGTCAATCTCAAGGACAAGCCAGGTCTCGACTCGTTCGCGTTCGAAGTCGAGAATCTGGACGACGCCATTCGCACGCTCGACGGCAAGGTTCAATGGGTGACGGACGAACCGATTGAATGGCAGCATCCAAACGGCACCCATTACCGCTACCGCCCGATGTTCGACCCGGATGGCAACATGCTTTACGTGACCGAACCGCACAAGGTGCACGCATGAGCGCGGCAGCACGCACGGCGCCTGCAACGGTGCTGGCGCTTGATGCGCAGGCAGGCTGGCTGGCGGGACGCGTCGCGCTCGTGACCGGCGCGGGGCGAGGAGCGGGGCGCGCGCACGCGCGCCTGCTCGCACGACGCGGCGCGGCGGTTGCAGTGGTGGATATCGACGTCGACGTTGCGCACGCAACGGCCGATGAAATCGAAAGCGAAGGCGGCCGCGCGATTGCGATAGCCGCCGACATCACGCGCCGCGAACTTGCCGAGCAGGCGATTCATGAAACGACTGATCGCCTGGGTGCGCTCGACATCGTCGTGCATAACGCTGGCCGCATGTATTCGCTCACAGGTCTCGAAGGGACGGACGATGTCGACTTCGACGCACTACTCGAAATCAACGTGCATGCGCCGCTCTTTCTTACGCGCGCCGCGCTGCCTCATCTGCGTAAGAGTAGCGCGCCGCGCGTCATCTTCATCAACTCGCAGTGGGGCCAGGTACCCGACGGTCACTCATACGCCTACATGGTGGCGAAGGCAGCACAACTGGGCTTGATGAAAACGATGGCGAAGGAGTTTGCGCGCGAGGGCATTCTCGTGAATGCCGTCACGCCCGGCGCGATTCTCACGCGCATGGTCCCCGATGACTGCGTTGCGAACGAGCAGGCCGCGATTCCACTCGGACGCCTTGCGCATCCCGAGGAGATCGCTAGCACAGTGGCTTTTCTCGCCTCAGACGAAGCCGCCTTCATCACCGGCCAGTCGATTGCAGTCAATGGCGGCGCGCTCGTCGTCGGCGCCTGATTTATCCCTTGTTTCAAGAGGTTTTCATGTCCACGCAAGCTTCTCTTCGTATCCAGGCCGAACGCGCGTTGCGCCGGCAATGGTTCCCGGTCGCACGCTCGGCCGATCTGGCGATGCCGCAAAGCGCCACGCTGCTCGGCCAGCGGCTCGTGGTCTGGCGCACGGCATCGGGCCAAGCTGTCGTGCAGGACGCGCGTTGTCCGCATCGTGGCGCGGACTTCGCACTTGGCAAGGTGCACGGCGAAAGCATCGCGTGTCCGTATCACGGCTGGCGATTCGCGGCCCACAGCGGAAAATGCTCGCATATTCCGTCGCTTGAGGACCAGTGCAAGATTCCGCCCAATGCAGCGATTCATACGTATCCCGTGATTGAGCGCTTCGCGCATGTCTGGACCGTGCTTGAGACGCCAGCGACCGAACTCTACGATCCCGCGCATTGGCGCGAGCTCGAACTCGACTGGCTGGCGGCCACGCCGCTCGAATCGCCGACGGGCGTTGCCGTCGCCATCGAAAACTTCCGTGATGTGGCGCATTTTCCCTTTGTTCACGAAGTTTCAATGGGGCCGTCTAAGCAGGTGGTCGAACCGCTCAACGTGCGCCGCGAAGGACTCGATGTTTGGATGGAGCGCAAGCTCGACGCGGGCGAAGGCGATTGGGCCAACGACGGCGATTGCCTGATGCAGTACCACTGTGGCGCGCCCGGCTTCGCTTCGATCACCTATCACTACGAGCGGTTGGGCAAGCGTATTGTTGCGGGCTTTCCGTCGCCGGTCGCTTATGACGAAGTGCGCATCTTCTGGGGCGTGGCGAACGAGCGCGGTTATCGCGGCGCGGATCTCCAGGAGTGCCTGCGCATCGAGGAAATGGTCTATCTGGAAGACATGCCGGTGGCCGCAACGATCCAGCCGCGCGAGATCGATTGGGACGCACGTGTAGTCGAACATTCGGTACCAGCTGACCTTTTCACGCTCAATTACCGGCGTGCATTCCGCGAGTTCATTGAGCAGGCAAAACCGCTGGCGCCCGTGTTTCCCGTCGATGTGAAGGCGGCCGTATGAGCGCGCAAGCCGCGGCTTTCGAGGCGCGCATTGTGGCGATGCGCCTGGAGGCCGATAACGTGATGTCGGTCGAACTCCGCGCAACGGACGATGACGCGCTGCCCGCGTGGCAGCCCGGCGCGCACGTGGATCTCGTGCTGCCTTCCGGGCTCGTGCGTCAGTACTCGCTGTGCGGCGATGCGCAGGACCGTCGCTACCTGCGCATCGCGGTGTTGCGCGAAGCAGCGGGGCGCGGTGGCTCGCGCGAAGTGCATGATGTACTGCGCGTGGGACAGAGCGTCACGTTGCGTGGGCCGCGCAATGCGTTCGAACTTACGCCCGCCGACGACTTCTTGTTTGTCGCCGGCGGAATCGGCATCACGCCGCTCATGCCAATGTTGCGCGCGGCGCAGCGCGCGAATGCGCGCTGGCGCCTGCTTTACGGTGGCCGCACGCGCGTCTCGATGGCGTTTGTCGACGAGCTGCTGGCGTGGGGCGGTGAGCGCGTATCGATCCTTCCTGCCGACGAGACGGGCCTGCTCGATCTCGATGCGGTCGTTGCCGCTGCGCGAGCCGGTGCTCAGGTTTATAGCTGCGGGCCAGGCGCGCTGCTCGACGCGCTGGGCGCGCGCTTCGACGCGGCGGGTCTTGCTCCGCAACTCCATGTCGAGCGTTTTGCCGCTGCACCACCTGCAGCCGATGCTCAAACTCAGGGCACACTGCGCGTGTTCCTTGCGCGCAGCGGGGCGCAGGTGGACGTGCCGCCCGATTGCTCGGTGATGCACGCCTTACGCGCGGCAGGATATGAAGTGGCGTCGTCGTGCGAGCAGGGCGTGTGCGGCATGTGCGAAACGCGCGTGCTGGATGGTGTTCCGGATCATCGCGATCAACTGCTGACCCAAAGCGAACGCGAGCGCGGCAACGTGATGATGCTCTGCGTCTCGCGCGCGCTGACGCCGACGTTGACGCTCGATCTCTGATCATTCGTGAGTGGATCGTCAATGTAATCGAAATCGAGGTAATCAGGAATGCAAACAGAGTATGTCGTAGGGATCGTCGCGGATCGATCGAGGATCGGGGCGCACGGGGTTCACGCGACCCATGACAAGTATGTTGCGCCCGTGATTGACGCAATGGGTGCGCTGGCGGTGCTGTTGCCAGCATGCGGTGGGCGGCAGCCGCCGGAGGCGATCCTGCGTTGCGTCGATGGTCTGCTGTTTACAGGCAGCTATTCGAACGTAGAGCCGAATCTATACGGTGACGCGCCCAGCGCGCCGGGCACGCTGCACGACCCGCAGCGCGACGCCATGGCGCTGCCGTTGCTGCGCGCCGCGATAGTGCGCGGCGTGCCGGTGCTCGCGATCTGCCGCGGCTTTCAGGAATTGAATGTTGCTTTCGGTGGCACGTTGCATCAGGCGGTGCACGCGGTGGAAGGCTACGCCGATCATCGCGAGAACCGCGAAGCGTCGCTCGATTCGCAATACGCACCGGCCCACGCGTTGTCGATCGTGCCGGGTGGCCTGCTGGCCGCGTGTTCGGGCGGCGCGCTGGAGGCACGTGTGAATTCGTTGCACGGGCAAGGCGTCGCGCAGCTGGCCGACGGGCTGCGTGTGGAAGCTCGCGCACACGATGGCCTGATCGAGGCCGTGAGCGTGGTGCACGCGCGTGCGTTCGCGCTGGGAGTGCAGTGGCATCCCGAGTGGCAGTACGCGGATCAAGCGCTATCGCGGGGAATTTTCGCTGCATTCGGCGCGGCTTGCCGGGACGCGCGCGAGGCTAAGGAGGCCGCACAAGCCTGCGGTACGCATTGAGGGTAACGAATTGGAATGGCATGCCTTGCTGCGCATGACGATTGATATCGATGTCATAAGCATAACGAAAAGATGGAAACGCATATGGAACCGACTCTGAACCACCGCGCGGCAGACTGGTTCGCGTGGCGCGAGGCGCTCGCGATCGAGACGCGCCTGTTTATCGACGGCGCTTATCGCGAGGCCGCGAGCGGGCAGCGTTTCGACTGCATTAGCCCGATCGATGGCCGCAAACTGTGCGAGGTCGCCCACGCTGGCGCGGCTGACGTCGATGCGGCGGTCGCTGCGGCACGGCGTGCATTCGACGCGGGTGTCTGGGCCGATCGCAACCCGCGCGAGCGCAAGGCCGTCTTGTTGCGCTTCGCAGCGGCGGTGCGCACGCATCAGGACGAACTCGCGCTGCTCGAAACCCTCGACGCCGGCAAGCCGATTGCGGATACGACCACTGTCGATATTCCCGGCGCGGCCTATTGCCTCGAATGGTTCGCGGAGGCGATCGACAAGACTGGCGGCGAGGTCGCAGCAGCGGATAACCATTTGCTTGGCCTTGTTACGCGCGAACCGGTCGGCGTGGTGAGCGCAATCGTGCCGTGGAATTTTCCGCTGCTCATGGCCGCGTGGAAGTTCGCGCCCGCGCTCGCGGCGGGCAACAGCGTCGTGCTCAAGCCTTCGGAGAAATCGCCACTTAGCGCCATCCGCATCGCGCAGTTGGCGCATGAGGCGGGCATTCCGGCTGGCGTGTTCAACGTGGTGTCGGGCGATGGCGAGACGGGTAAGCACATTGCTTTGCATCACGACGTGGATTGCGTGGCTTTCACGGGATCGACGGGCGTGGGCAAGCAGATCATGCAATACGCGGCGCAGTCGAATCTCAAGCGCGTGTGGCTCGAACTCGGCGGCAAATCGCCGAATATCGTGATGCCCGATTGTCCTGATCTCGATCGGGCTGCGCGCACGGCGGCCGCCGCGATCTTTTACAACATGGGCGAGATGTGCACCGCCGGATCGCGGCTGCTCGTTCACCGCTCGATTCGCGAACGATTCATGGCGAAATTGCTCGACGCGACGCGCGCATGGCAGCCGGGCGATCCACTGGACCAGGCCACGAAGATGGGCGCGATCATCGACCGGGCGCAACAGGAGCGTGTTCTTGCGTTGATCGAAAGCGGTCGCGCTGAAGCCACGCTACTCACGGGAGGCGCGCTGGTGCGCGGGGAAACGGGCGGTTGCTATATCGAGCCGACCATATTCGAGACGACGCCCGCTTCGCGTATCGCGCGTGAGGAAATTTTCGGTCCAGTGCTTGCGGTGATGACGTTCGATACCCTCGATGAGGCAATCAAGATTGCGAACGATAGCGAATATGGACTTGCCGCCGCCGTATGGACCGCCGACCTCGCCACGGCGCATGACGTCTCGCGCCGCCTGCGTGCTGGCACCGTCTGGGTCAATTGCTACGACGAAGGCGGCGACATGAATTTCCCGTTCGGCGGCTATCGGCAGTCGGGCAACGGGCGGGACAAATCGCTGCATGCGCTGGAAAAGTACACCGAACTCAAGTCGACGCTGCTACGGCTGCGTTAAACCATTCGATAGGGACAAAGCAATGAAAGCGAAAGCTGGGGTGCTGGCTGGACTGTTGTGCACGTCATTGGGCGCGCAGGCGCAGAGCAGCGTGACGTTGTTCGGCGTACTGGACGAGGGCTTGAACTTCACGAGCAATGCAGGTGGCCATCGCGCGTGGCAAACCGCGAGCGTGGATCTGGCGACGAGCCGTTGGGGAATCAAAGGCAGCGAGGATCTCGGCGGCGGTCTGCACGCCATCTTCGATCTGGAGAGCGGCTTCACCATGGACGACGGCAAGCCCTACTACGGTGGCCGTCTGTTCGGCTACCAGTCGTATGCAGGGCTGCAATCTGACCGCTTCGGCACACTCACCTTCGGCCGTCAGTTCGACTCAGTCACCGACGTGATTGGGGCAATGACGGCTAACGGTAGCTGGGGGGGCTATCTGTTCTCGCACCCGGTCGATAACGACAATACCGATGCCACCTGGCACGCCGGGAATGCGGTTAAATTCACATCGGCGAACTACGGCGGCTTGAGCGCGACGGCGCTCTATGGCTTCGGGAATCAGGCAGGCAAGTTCGCGAGCAACCGCGTATTCAGCGCGGGCGTGAATTATGTACTGGGCACGCTCACGATGGGCGCGGTGTATGAGGATTTGTCGTTGCCGGGCACCACTGCGGTGGGCAGCATTGCATCGGACGATGCCAATTTCAGCGCAGGCAATCAAAAGATCTACGGTCTGGGCGCTAGCTATGGCGTCGGCGCGGCCGTGTTTGGCCTTGTCTATACCCATGTCGCAATCGAGAAACCGGCTTCGTCGCTCTACGTTGGAGATTTCGATGCGAATACTTCGAAACTCAACTTCGATAACGTCGAACTGAATGCGCGTTACAACCTGAGCGACGCAGTGTTGGTGGGTGCAATGTACACATATACGCGTGCGCATCTGGGCCGCAGTAGCACAGATGCATCGCGGCACTGGAATCAGGTTGGCGTGATGGGCCAGTATCTGCTCTCGAAGCGCACGTCGTTGTACGCTCAGGCGGTGTACCAGAAATTGAGTGGCGGGGACGGTAGCACGCCGCTCGATACGGCCTATGTGCTAGGGGCGGCTGGGCCTTCGTCGAACGGGCACCAGGTCGTCGCGCGGGTGGGTGTCTCGCACTCGTTCTGAGCCGGGCGTTCGACCTTCGATGACTGCTGTCACCAATACCTCCATGTACATACGGCGTTACACAGTCGAACCGCTTCGTGTTGGGCCGCGGTGTCAGATTAGGGTTTCAGGTACCAGGGCGCAAATGCGTACGCCGATTGTGCTAGCGCCCTGTCGAAACGGAGTCGGCAGGCTCGATGTCAAGTTCTTTGGCGTAGGCGTTCAGATACTCCCCAACACATGTCTTCAAGGTTTCGACGAAGCGCTTGATTTTTGCGTCGACGAACTGTCGAGACGGGTAAACAGCATAAACGTTGCGAACCTGCGTGTGGTACTGCGGCAGTATGCGTACGAGCGCGCCGCTGCGCAGATCATTCATTGCTGAGAACGCCGCGAGGAGGCCGATCCCTGCCCCGTCTCGAAGCGCTTGTGACATCGAATCCATGTCGTTGACGCTGAAGTACGATCCGGTGGGGCGGAAGGTGGCGTTGCCTGCCGCGCTCTCAAGATGCCACTCGTCGGGCGCGTAATCGACTGTGCCGAGCAGAACGCATTGATGGTCGATGAGGTCTTCCGGGCACGTCGGCGCTGGATGGGCCGCCAGATACTCCGGCGATGCTGCGAGGATGCAATGGCTGCTGCCGATATTTTGGCTGACGTAGGCCGAGTCGGGCAGCGTCCGCGCAATCACGATACCGACATCAAGTTGTTCTTCGAGCAGATTCGGCATGCGCTGGGACAGCATGAGGTCGACCGAGACCTCAGGATATGAGCTGCGGTACGCCATCACGGCGCGAGTCACGAGATTGCGCCCAAGTCCGGGTACCGAGTGGACGCGCAGCGTGCCGCGTGGCTCAAGCTGGGCATCTCGGGCCTCGGCCTCCGCATACTCTACATCGGTCAGGATAGCCACGCACCGGTCGTAGAACCGCCGCCCCGCATCAGTGATAACGAGGCGGCGCGTCGAGCGTTGCATTAGCCTTGTGTCCAGCGACTCCTCAAGCACCGATACTGCGCGCGAAATGTTTCCCACTGTCGTATCGAGATGGTTCGCGACGGCTGTAAAGCTGCCCATCTCGACGACTTTTGCAAAAACCGACATGTTATATAACTTGTCCATCCGACCTATCCCATTCGTCTGAATTCATCGTCTCGGCCCCGCGCCGAGCGGCCCACTTGCCATGGAACGTGGCTGACTTGCCATCATAGGCGAGCGCCGCCTTGCGTGTCGGTAAGCGTAACCGCGCGGAGGGCAGGGATTTTCCCTCTCACGGAAACAATCATTCCTCGTACCTTGGCTAAAACCGACCGGGCTTTGTGCCTAGACTGGGTTCCGCAGACGGGCAATCACTGACAGCTGCACGCCGAAGCCGTTTCCTCCGACCTCGCTCGACATCGCAACGCCGGGGAAGCTCGAATAGTTGTCCACGTATAAACGTGGAGTGATTCGAATTACTAATTATTTTGAGGTTAAATAATGAACGCTCACTACGAGTCTCTGTATCTTTTCATCAACGGCGAATGGATTGCTGCCAGCGAACGCGATACCGCTCCGGTCGTTAATCCCGCTACGTTGGAGGAACTGGGCCGGGTGCCGCTTGCAACGGCTTCTGACCTCGAGCAGGCATTGCAGACAGCGAAGCGTGCGTTCGACGTGTGGCGCAACACGGTGCCGGCGGAACGCGCACGTATTCTTAAAGATGGTGCGAACTTGATCCGGGAGCGTGCCTCTCACATTGCCGAGCTGCTGACACTGGAAGAGGGCAAGCCGCTTGCCGAGAGCCGCGATGAAGTGCTGCGTGCTGCCGAATACTTCGAGTGGTTCGCAGAAGAAGCGCGTCGTATCGACGGTCGCGTTGTTCCGTCGAATCGCCCTGGTGTGCAACAACTGGTGAAGAAGCAGGCCATCGGGCCCGTCGCCGCTTTCACGCCGTGGAATTTCCCGGCAATTACGCCTGCTCGCAAGCTCTCCGCGGCGCTGGCTGCCGGCTGTAGCGTCATTATCAAGCCGGGCGAGGAAAGCCCGGCGACGGCGCTCGCGCTTGCCCGCGCACTTGACGATGCAGGTTTGCCCAAGGGCGTGCTGCAGGTGGTCTTCGGCGTTCCAGATGAGGTGTCGAAGACGCTGATTGCTTCGCCGATTATCCGCAAAGTGACGTTTACCGGCTCGGTTCCTATCGGCCGACTGCTCGCCGCGCGGGCCGCCGCAGGTGTGAAGCCTATTACGCTCGAACTTGGCGGTCATGGCCCCGTGCTCGTGTTCAAGGACGCCGACGTCGAACGTGCTGCTGTCGAAGGTGCTGCGAACCGCTTCCGCGGCACAGGCCAAGTCTGCATCTCCTCGACTCGCTTCCTGATTCAGCGCGAGGTCTACGACGAGTTCGTTGGCCACTTCGTGTCAGCTACCCAAGCGCTCAAGGTCGGCGATGGCATGCAGCCCGGCACGCAGATCGGCCCGCTCGCGAATTCGCGGCAGATTGCAAAGATGGAAGAACTCGTCGCAGATGCGGTGGCGCACGGCGCAAAGGTGCTGGCCGGCGGCAAGCGCATCGCGGGTGACGGCTACTTCTTCGAACCGACCGTGCTCGCCGAAGTGCCAGTGGACGCTCGCGTGATGCACGAGGAGCCTTTCGGTCCCATCGCGGTGCTGATGCGATTTGACCAGTTGGAAGACGGCCTCGCGGAGGCGAACCGCCTGCCGTACGGTCTTTCGGCCTATGCGTTCACGAACAACGCACGCACTGCGCTCGACGTCGGCGACGGGCTGGAAGCCGGGATGATTGGCATTAACCAGTACCGCATCGTGTCCACCGAGCTTCCGTTCGGCGGACTTAAGGAAAGCGGAATCGGCTCCGAAGGTGGTGCCGAAGGTATCCAGTTCTATCTGACTAACAAATTCATCAGTCAAATCTGAGGAGCACCCAAACATGTCAAAAGCCAATTTCGACAGCCCGCGTGAAGACGCGCGCGCGTTCACGCCGAAGCTCGCAGCCCTCGTCGACGAGGTGCTGTTTCCGCAGATCTGGGCCGACCCTGCTCTTTCGCCGCGCGACAGAAGTCTCGTGACCGTCGCCGCCTTGATTGTTGGTGGCCACCACGACGAGCTTCCTGCTCATCTGCGCCGCGCCGTGAGCAACGGCGTCACGCGGGAACAACTCGCAGCAACGATTACCCACCTCGCGTTCTACGCAGGTTTTCCGGCAGCTATCTCGGCTTCCGCCGCTGCGCAATCGACGCTCAGCGATTTTCAAGCATAACAGGACACGCAACCATGAAAGCCATCACATTCAACGAATTCGGCGATGCCGATGTTCTCAAACTCGCCGACGCTCCCAACCCGGAATTGCGTCCCGACGACCTGCTGGTCCGTGTGCACGCAGCAGGCGTGAACCGCGCTGACCTTACGCATCGACGTGGCGGTTACGGCCGCCCGAATTTCGGCGACTCAACCATCATGGGGCTGGAAATCGCAGGCGAGGTGCTGGAAGTCGGCGCATCGGTTGAAGGTTATAAGGTGGGCGACCGCGTGATGGGTGTGGTCGGTGGCGGCGCGTATGCCGAAATTGCCCGCATCGACTGGCGCATGGCGATGCCGATTCCGGAGCATCTCGATTACGTCCACGCCGCGGCCATCCCCGAGGTGTTCGTCACGGCGCATGAAGCGATGATGCATCTGGGCCGCCTCAAGCAAGGAGACTCTGTGCTCATTCACGCGGCGGCGGGCGGCGTCGGGTCCGCTGCGGTCCAAATGGCATACGCGACCGGGGCGACGGTGTTCGCGACCGCCGAGGCGTCGAAGCTCGAACGCGTTGTTCAACTGGGCGCCGACAATGCCATCGAGTACCGGACTGAAAACTTCGCCGATGTCGTGGCGCAGAAGACTGATGGACGGGGTGTCGATGTCGTGATTGATTTCGTGGGTGAACCGTACTTCGCTCGCAATGTCGCGTCGCTCGCGCACGGCGGACGTCTAGTGCAAGTCGGGATTCTGGGTGGGGGCGGACAGGTCAGTGTTGACCTAGAGACCATTCTGTATCGCCACATCCAGATTATCGGGACAGTCATGAAGTCGCGTGCTCAGGCGGAAAAGCACGCCATGGTGCGTCGCTTCCGCGAGCATTGGCTGAACCGTTTTGCCGGTGGTCGCAGCCTCGAGCCCGTGGTGGACAGCACGTTTTCGCTTGAACATGCGTCGGATGCTCATCGGCGCATGGAATCGTCGGCGAACGTTGGGAAAATCATCCTGACGATGTGCTAAGCGTCGAACTGCAGCGCAGCCTGCAAACTGGAGACGTTGAGCAGGTGCGCGGCGCACACACTCTCGTCCTCCTCGTGAATTGAAGAGTGCGTCATCGCACTATCAGCTACGTTTTGGGGCCCATATAGGAATACTGCATGGAGTCTGGGCCCCCTTCGATGACGATTATCTTTATACATGAGTCAGAGCTGCCGGGGACCACCAGCTTCATTGCGCATGATCGAAGTGACCTTGATAGTGGCCTCGAGTCACGTCGGGTCGTATCTTTGTAAGCGCAAGGGAAACCCTTTGGATTCCGCTGCGGAGGGAGTTTCGTACGACTCGCTGCTAGAAACTATCAACAGATGTGCGGGAAGTCCCGGAGCTGAGTCCGGGGGCGAGAGCATGGACGCCGAAGGCGTCCTGGTGGGGCGCTTGCTGCTCCTCAATGTAGCGCAGAAGGATATCTATCGGCGCACCGGCGCATGACGAGGCAAAAAATAGCTCGGGAACCACTATAGCTCCCGCCGCTTAAGCCGCGGATGGAGCTACGCGAATGGAAGTGCTTGACCCAGTGTCCACGCGGCGACAGATGACCCAGGAACGTGCGATAGGCGATGGCATCTTGGGTTGTGAGCGAGGGCAGCGCAGCTGCGAGCGACGCGGCGTAATTGGTGATGTCGTTGCACTAGCTATTGCAGTGACGCACCTCGTTTGAGGAGATGCTGGAATCCGCGGGAGTGACAGTATCTTGGCTCTATTCGACAGGAGTACGATTGGCGACCGGAGCCGCCTGCCGCCTATATGAATCCTTCGACCCTTGCAGAAACCCGCTTAGCGCGCCCGGCATCGACCCGAAGTCCCGCGGCGGCTGCAAGGCGGTTGATATTGGAAAAGCGAGCGAGCGCACGATCAGTTGTGACGATAACGATGGCATCTGCCTGCATTGCGGCTAGCCTGGCGAAAAGCTCTCGCCGGCTTTCGGGCGAGGTATCGGCCAGGCGTTCTGGGTCGAGCAGAACCACCCCTGCCTGTGCCTGAAAATGTACGAGCGCCTCGGATTCCGTGATCCAGTCCCCTACCGCGAGCCGTGCGGTGGTATTGCCCAGCCGCTCTTGCGCGTTCGTTACGAGGGCGGGCGATGGGTCGATTCCGGCTATCTCGCGCGAGGGCCGCATAAGTGCGGCTAGTTCAAGTAACAAACCATCTCCGCAATCAAGGTGAACAACGGGGCCCGGGGATCGCGCAAGTAACGATGATTGTTCCCAAACTACCGTACTCCAACGAGATCGCCTTGCAAATTCATCGGCGAACTGCCCGTTGTAATCTTCATGTTTAGACTTTGTGATCGCAGGCGAGGCATACCACCGCCTACGGGAGGGGGGCGAGGCCACCGCCTGCGGGGAAACTCGTCCCGGTGCGCGATAAGCGAAGCGCCATTCGGGTGTCGTGATTTCGATGACGCCCGAGCGGACGGTAGCGTGCGTGGGTATGTCGCTAAATGTTTCCCAAAGCGAAGCCTCACCCGCAAACCCGATTTCCCTTGCCAAATCGGAGAAGTGCGCTACGGCATCCTTCGACGCAGTGCAGGCGGGGCTGCAAGGCACGTGACGTAGCGGTCCTAGTCCGAGTGTGGCCAGTGCGGCCAGCGGCGATATCGCTCCGTTTTCGGCCAATGTCTTCGCGATGGGATCGCGCCAACCTGCATTCAGTGCCTGCGACCATGCGTGCGCACAACAGGTCGGAAATCCCCGATTAAGCAATAGCGATGTAGACAAGGAGTCGAGCGATGTTTCCTGTGCGCTGTCTTTCCGATTTGCTGCGATCAGAAGGCCGTATACAGCAAATTCGCGAATGTCCAATTGCGCACTTTCCTGCGTCGCCGGGACTTGTAGCAGGGCGTCTGGTGCGGTCTCGCGTACCGATACCAATAAGTCCGCGTGGTTTGCATGGTCGAGCATGGCAGGCAGCGACGCGAATGGCACCCAGACTTGCGTCGCACCAACAATCCCACGCCGAACGGCTTCGAGTTCAGTTGATAGTGTCGCTTGCGCGCTGCGCTGGAAATTGGCGTGCCAACGGCCTTGCGCCTCTTGACTTGTGAAATTGGCACGCGCCCGCGTGTGGGTAGCCAGCCTATGCATATCCGTTTTCGTTTCCGGAACGATCAGCCGTGGCCAGTTCAACGATATCGCGGATGCATTCATGATCGTGGTGCCTCGTTGCGCATATCGTCCAGCAAATCTTCGAGCAATGGCTCTTCCCCTACCGCCCATGCGTCAAGCATCATTGACTCGAGACGTACTCGACTCGGTGAAAGGCTCAGGGGCGACCTCCCGCCGGCTTCCAACCCGAGCTCGGCATCCTCGAACAATCCGTACCAGACGGCGCAGTCGCTCGATCGCAAGCGCCAGTCTCCATGAATGGCGGTGCCGGGACAGTTGCCTTTGCACATCAAAAAGAAGCGGCAGCCTGCGCAGCCGCCATCCGACTGAGCCGTCTCATACAGCGCCAATTGCCGTTCGAAGCCTCGACGCTGCGTTGGCAGATAGGCGATTCCTTCCTTGTTAGTTCGCCCGCAATTGGACGGCGTGCCATCGCCTTCCACACCCATGACCGCACGAGTCGAATAGGTGTCGCAAGCATGGAACACGCACGACGCGGCCGAATCGTGGCCTATCAGCATTGCCTCGATTTCCTTGAAGACATCGAAACGAATCGACGTGAACGATGCTTCCAGTTCACGTAGCGTCCGCATGGCGATCAACTGTTCTTCGACACTCATATGCAAGTGTGCCGTCTGCTCCGCGTTGTCTCGTTCAAGCAAATGCAATCGCACGCGCTGAACCCCCAGCCGGTCGAGAAACTGCAGCCACGTGCAAAGCCGTGTCAGCCGTTCGCCCGCCGCGTTGAGCCGATGCAAGGTAATGATGACTCGCGGTGGCGTACCCTCGCGGCAGAGCGTCTCGATGACGGCCTCCGTCATCGCCGTCGCCCGTCGAGTCGAGATCAAAGAACCAGCCCAGCGCTCGTCGTTCATTTCGCCGGGGCCGTCGATTGATACTCCGACGTTTACGGAATAGGAAGAAAAAAGCTCTAGATCAGCCTCTCTCACCAAGGTGCCGTTCGTCTGCATACCGACGGTTCCGTGACGATGGTGGCCGAACTCGAGCAAGCGTCGCAGATCGGACCGCTTGGTGAGCATGACCTCGCCACCAAAGAGGCTGAATGGTTCGCCGATTTCTTCGAGCTTGCTGATGACGGCGTCGACGTCATACTGAATTTTGCCGGTTTGACCCTCGCGAGCGGCCTGTTGATAGCAGTACTTGCATTGGATGTTGCATTTGTCGCCCAGTGGTCTTACTTCGACGGTCATTGGCGGCCTCCTATGGACAGGCGCTCGAGGCAGTACTATGCGAGATAGCCAAAGGGCAAATCTGCGCGTGCTTGTTCATCGACTTCTTCCTTTCCGGCCATCGCGGGTAGGGACAGCATGCGCGGCCCCTGCTGCAGCAAGTATCCTCGGGAGCAAAGCGATACCAGGGCGGACTCGACCGCGTCGTTTGATAAATGAGACGTCAACTTTTTGAGGTCTTTTTCGACGCGTGGCGAGCGGCATAAATCGAGCAAGGCTACTTCAGCTTCATTGGCCAAATAAAATGGTTCGCAGGCTACACTGCGCGAATCTTCGATCAGGTAGCCTCCGTCCACCGGGAACGCGCGCAACACTGGTGGTGCTGGCTCGTCGAACCAGCGCGCTCGCCAACGCTTGACAGCCGAGCGCAGCTTTTCCAAATCCTGTTCGGTTGCAGAGGAGGGAGCCTCGCCGTCGAAAAAGTAAGCGAGGTTAGAAAGCGCTTCATCGGGAATTTGATAGATCGCCGCGTACGACCTGAACGGACGAACCGAACGAAAACCGATCATCTCAGCTTGTTCATAGTTCGGACTGAATCGATCGAGACGGATGCGGCCGCACCCGACAGGTGGCTGTAAGTGCTCGATCAACGGTACGATTTCCGCTGCGGCATCGTATTCCTCGGAGGGTTCCTCCGGAAATCCGTAGAGAATCGACCAGATCACACCCAAGCCGAGTTCACGGCAATTTCTGAGCAGGCGGATGTTCAGCAATCGATCCACGCCCTTTCTCATCAGCCGGAGAATCGGATCTGAGAGGTTCTCGATGCCGGGTTGAACCCATGTCACTCCGGAGCGTGCTAAGGTCCTCAGCTTATCTTCATCGAAGTTGGACTTGATCTCGTAAAACAAGTTGAACCCGCGTTGCTCCTTTGCCATCGGTTCGAGGACATTCGCAACATGCTTGGGGCTCAGGATATTGTCGGTTGCGGCCATGCGCGCTATCTCATGCCGCGCAATGAGCGTTTCAAGTTCATCTAGTACGCGGCTCGATGATTTCTCGCGGAAGGTCATGCCCTCAGCGTTCAGCCCGCAAAAGGTGCAATGATGCTTTTGCCCCCACCAACAACCTCTTGATGATTCGAACGGGATGGATGGGTGCACCCTATGGTGCTCTTCCAATTCGGATAATTGGGCAAAAAAATCGCTGTAGTCTGGAATGGGCAGTTCGTCTAGATTTCGAGTCGGACTGGTGGCAACGACGCCATTGCGCAGCGGGAGGGAAAATTCGGCGTCGTGCCGAGTGGCGTTTCGTTGCAGGAGTGCCTTGACGAACGGTGCGAACGTTTGATCGGCTTCGCCGGTGAAAACGTAATCGATTTGGGGGAAATGCTCGCGGAGCACGGTGCCCATTGGACCATGACAATTCGCTCCACCGAAGCAGACGAAGATGTCCGGACTCGAAGCCTTGACGGCAGCCGCGATCGCGAGCGAAGCGGCGGTTTGTTCGAACATCGTTGTGAATCCCACCACGCGCGGCCGAGACGCCACGATTTTCTCAGCTGCGAATCGCACGAACGACTGCGCGTATTGGTCACGCAATGCGTCGAGATTACCAATGCCGGCTTTGTCAAGCGCCCTATGACGTTCGCGCTCGTACGTTTCATCCACCGCGCGAATCGGGTTCGTACTGAGCGCTTCGGCGAAGAACCAATCACCGATCAGCAAGTGACTGGGTAATCCGCCGGCAAGACATTCGTTCAAATCGAGTCCTATCCACTGAGCGAATGTGAGGTTCAGGTAGAGCGACGAGGAAGTCAGGCCAGAGCGAGTCAGCGTCGCCTGCAGCAAGCCCAGCGCAGCGGAGGGGCGCACTACCGACATGACCGGCGCCGATACCAGCAAAACGTCCATCGCTATCCCCGCGCCGTAGCTATTCGACGACGCTGCGTCGTGGATTGACGGGCTTTTCTCGCTGCTCGGCGAGAGCTCGGGCTCGCGAGAGCAAATGGATCGAGGAGTATAGACGGTCGCATGCCGTGCATACGCCGTCAAAGTCTTCCCGTTGTAGTGGAGATGGATCGTCCGCGGTTGTCTGGACGATCACCTCCACGGGGCCCTCGCTGCGGATCCATTGAAGGAGCGCGTCGCCTTCGGCTTCCTGCATCGCTCGATTCAGGCCGCTCTCCCGAACGTGCCCCACGGCCATGGTTTCGCGATGGGGCAGAACACCGCAGCACGGATACACGTTTCCTTCTGGGTCAACCTGAAAATTGCGGAGAACCGACGTGCACGGTCCGCGATAGGCGTACTCCCAGCGTTTGCGCAGTTGGGCCCGATCGGCGTCAATGTCAGCGGCGCGCCCCGTTGAGTTGATCGCAGTTTCGTAGACTTGAACGCTATCGTCAAGCTCGAGGGCGGTGCACAACCACTCGGGCGTGATCTGCGAATCCGGCTCGACCACCACGGCGATTCTTGCCTTCAGTCCTGCTTCGATCGCAGCCCAGACGGCGTTAGCGATGTGCGAGATCTCCAGGAACTGCGCATGGGCATCATCGTACGAGAGCGTTATCTCCGAGAGACCCGCCCCCTTGAGCTTTGCCACCACACCCAGCGCACGCTCCCGAGACTTGGCCCAAAATGCACTCGTGGTGATGCCCGTGTGGAGGCCCAGCCCGGCCGCGTGCTCAATTGCTTCGCGAACGAGCTCCGGATGCAGAAGAGGATCGCCGCCGACGAAATGAACAGCGTCGAATACTCGTGTGGCTGCAGCTTGTGAGATTGCGGCTTTAATATCATCGAGCGATAAATGCCCGATTTTTGACATATCCGACGAGTAGCAACAGTGAGCGCACTTCAGTGGACAACGCAATGTGACATTGATGACAAGGGCGATTGGATCGTTCTTCATCGGCGCTCTCGCGAGTATACGCACCTAGCTCGTTGCGAATCGGCGAGCGCCTCGACAAACAAGCGGCGCTCGCAAACTGCCCGGTACCGCTCCTGCTATTCGATTAGGCGTCGATATGGATAATCGCGGCCTGCCGTGGTTTGCTCGCGGCAGCGACTGGTTTCGAACGAATCATTGCTTCGACCTTGTCGCTGATTTGCACGCCACATTGAGCGAGATAGGCCTTGGGGTCGGCCGAAATCGCAGATGCAGACGGCGGATTTGCTTGCAATGAATTTACTGCCTGTTGAGCCTTGTCGAGATCGATGATCACGTCGTTACTCATTTTGCATTCCTTATAGTTTGGTTTGCACTTTACTGGTGCAAGTTGGCAGGCGATCAAACGCGCGTGCCGCTGGGAAGACGGTAGGCGTGAGTTTGAAACACAATATCGATTTTCCCTCAGGCGTCGATATGAATGATTGCGGCCTGCCGCAGCTTGCCGCTTGAAAGCGGTTTGCTACGAAGGGATGCAGCGAGTTTTTCGGTGATTTGGACGCCGTGCCGAGTCAAGAACGCTTTTGCTTGTTCTGTTTGTGCGGACATAGACGGGGAATCGTTGCCTTGCATTCCCTCGATGCTGACAGCCATATCATTACTCATTTTCATGTCCTTATGGTCGAATGAAAATTTCGTGGTTTGGCGGCATTTTCACTTCCTTTTGTGAAGAATACTCCACACATAGCGACCTTGCCGTCAACTGCGTGTCGCTAAATCAATCGAAGTTTTGGCGATCGCTCGGTATGAGTTGTGTGCATGTGGTGACAGTCGATATGCAGATCTCATATCGCATCGAAGCCATATTCGGAATGCATATGAATTAATTCGCCTGATAACTGCGGAGAGGCGCAATGCCAATACAATCGGCATTTCCACGAGTCCTTGAAAACGGCGTCATTGCTCGGACATCGACAAGAACGGCTGTCGACGAATAGATGAACTGCAGATTCGCCGCGATGTGCGTCATCGCTCCCCCTAGCGTCCTCGATGTACGTGACCACGATGCTGGCGATCACTCCCGGCGCAGCGTCGAGCGCTACTGAGGCCGCTGTTATCGACGATAGCGCACCCGACGCGTCCATATTTGGGCATAGACACTAATCGCCAAGTATCTCAGTCGTTCGTAGTCAGGTTATCTTGAACAATCGGCGAGCGACACTGCCAATTCTGTTAGGTACCCAGGCCGGACTGAGTAGTAGTCTCTTGACATCCTCCCCGACCTTTAGGCGGGGAGGATGTCAATTGAGTTGACCCCGTGCCGACGGGCAACGACCGAAACCGTTGCTCCCGGCTCAACGGTTTCCTGCACGATCGCCACTTTCTCTTGGAACGGACGTCGAAGACGGTGCTCTGGCTCGATCGGAGATTCAAGACGTTCTACAATTTGCCTAAGCTTGAAACTAGTCAATGAGTTGTTATAGAAACTCAGGATCACGTGAAGGTGTCGGCGCACGGCGTATCGCGAAAGCCATGAGCGAACACAATGCCAAAACAACAACCAGATAAGGAGCAGCCGGCATGATTTCATCGAGCATTCGTGAGACGAAATTCGGGAATCCAGTAATCCGCTCCACCATCCACGCAAGCGATGCAACGGCTGAAAAAGCTGCTCCCGCTGTGCGGACCGCCGTATAGCGTCCTGCTTTGGCGAGCAGTATCAGCCATGGAACGACCGCTGCAACAACCGTTAACTGCATGAACTCAATCCCGAGATTGAAGCCGAGGGCAGCAGCAGCGCGATGCCAGCCATCGAGCCCGTTGTTACGCAGAACCTCGCTGAACGAAAGCCCGTGAATCAGGCCGAAGCCGACTGCAACCCAAGTTTCCTTGCCTCGAAGAAGCGGGCGCCACGCGTGCAAAGCCGAAACAAGGATCGACAACGCAATGGCGATTTCGACCGGCTGTGAGGGATAGTCGAGGTTCGTCATGGTGCCGACAATCAATGACGCAGAATGACCGAGTGTGAAGGCAGTAACGAGCGCAGCGAGCCCGGCGATCGTGTGCCGGACGCCGGCGTATGAGCCCCAACGCCCGCAATCCCTGCGCAAAGGCGATGGCAGGAGCAGGGTGAGCAGGAACAGCAGATGGTCGGTACCTTCGGCAATATGCTGCACTCCCATGCGGAAGACACCCCCGAATCCATGCCAAAACGAGCCGGTACGGCGATCGATGTCGATTCCGGAAGTGAGCCACCGGATCGTGCCTAGCAATTGCGGATTCTGCGAAAACACACCGTTTTGCCAGTCGCTATGTGCGAAGACGAGAACGGTATGCGTCATGACTTCGTGGTTAATGACGCTGTAGTTGAGGCGTAATTGTCTGACTGGCGCGCCAGGTGGTGGAATCAACCTGAGCGACGCGTGCAGATCGATCGGTGAGGCGTCTTTCGATGCCGCGATTTCCAGCGATTCCACTTCCACATGCCACGGGCGTCCGTCCGGCGCAACAGCCTGAACATGGGCGAGGAGATACGCAGGAAGCGCATGCGGATAGCGCCGTATAGTTTCCATCGGCGCATCCATGACTGGATGTTTGAATCCCAGCTCAAATTGATCCAGCGGCGCATCGATCTGCATGGCGACATCGCGATGGTCAAAATCCAGTAGAACGGCCGTGCCGGGCAGCGCGTGAGCGAATGCCGATGACGCCAGCATCGCCCACAGCAACAACCCGTCACGAATCCATTCCCGAAGCGCGCGCATAGTGCTTGCCTAGAACGAAGTACTGCCCGAGCCGAACTGGCCGCCGTAGTCCGCAATCTTGTCGCGCCAGACACTGTGATAATGAACTTCGCTCGAATAGACGACGCCTTGCTGCACGACGAATTCAATCCATACGCGTGGCCCGTCGACGCGTAGATAACTATGTTCCGTCGTGGTGCCAGAAGGGAAGGCGCTGAAATCGGCGGTTCCGCTCGTGCCTGGCGAATATCCCACGTAGGTTGAAGCCAGTGCTGTAGACGATTCATAGGTGGACAACAGCGAAGTCGCGATGTCACTCGGCATCGTATTCACGTAGGCTTCGATGAGTGCGCGAACGTAGCTTTGAGTCGTGGTGTCCAGACTCGAATAAAGAATGCCGCGATTCGTAGTCGGATACGCAAGGGCACCGTAATTCGAGTCGGCGCTATTGACAGCGCCCGCGACGACATCGTTATAGGTTCCACTGAGTTTGGCCGACGAAGTGTAATTTCCATTCGCCTGCAGTGTTGTGGCGAGGTTATAGACCGCGGCGCGCTGTGTTTCGAGCGGCGCGTGCTGAGTGCCGGAACTCGAGGCCGTCACGTTGCCATTGACCGAAATCGTGCCGCTGGACGACACCACCCAGTTTGGCGGCTCGACGCCGATAAAGGCTGGTGAGCCGCTGACGTAGGTGGAGTTGTACATGATGTTGTAGGCCAGATGGTGGCCCGTGATCTGCAACATCCACGCCGACGTGGTGGATGGCGTACCGAGGATCGCGATCGAGTAATTGGCCGAACCGTAGGTGCTGCTGCTTGTACCGAGGACATCGTCCGCGCGGCGAATTTCGTCTTGCTCCGTTTTGCCGGCGGTGCTGAGCGCCGTCGCCATCAGGTTTTCGGCAGCGGTCAGTTGTGCGGTTGTCAAGGTGCTTGTATTCAGACGCAGACCGTGACGATTGCCTGGCAGATTAGTCCAATAGATAGCGTTGTCTTTGGTCAGATCGAATACCGCCGTACTGGTCGAACTTGTCGAAGTTGCAACCGCTTTTTGCGTATCGCTGAGAGTCGTGAGAAACGTCTCGGCAGCGGCTACCACGGCGCTGGTTCCACTGCCCTCGCTTGCTCCCGCGCCGACGAGATTTGTCGTCGCCGAAGTGGTGCTTGTCGTGCTGTCACTCGACGTCGAACTGCTACTAGACGTAGAGTCGCTCGATGATTCATCGCTACTTCCGCCACCGCCGCAAGCGTTCATGAGTAGCGCAGAAGCGATCGCGACAGCGCAAAGCTGAAGTGTCGTTGGAACCATGTTCTCCCCCTGCTCTAAGACTATTATCTGAATTGCATGACGGTGCCGTATCGGGATACTGCTACAGCCGAAACCACTTTTTCGATCCCTCTCCGGGCGACTGGAAAATCGTAAGCATCATTGATTATCGGCATTCTCCGAGACAAGAAAGCGGTTGAAAACACAATCCTCATAATCTCCACAGTCTGCACAATCTCCACATTTTGTCTTGGGTAATAGGGTAGCCGCTCTCATGAGCGAAGAAGTAACTCCAAATTCACCCGGCGATAACTGGTCTGTTCCGCCGAAGATAAGGGGGAAGGGCACTTATCTGGCATTTGGGGCGATGGAGGGGCGCCTGTGTGCTATCGCTGCATGTATCCAAAGTGAATCACCGCAGCCGGAAGTCTGTGCGATCGATGTTTCTAGTTATGATCGTCTTGTCGAACGTCGAAAATCCGATCCTAAGCGGTCGAGGCGAGCGAGCTAAGGGACTTTCGCTTAGAGAATGAAAGGGACTTCAAGGGCGGCGACGCCTATCTACGGGGCCTGTTGGTCAACGGCGCCCGCGCCGTTATAGCCAGCCTCGGCGAGAAACAGGATCGCTTCAGCCGATGGGTCCGAACCTTGGTCGAGCGCCGGGGCTACTGGCGGGCCGCCATCGCGATTGCCGCAAAGAACGCGAGACTGGCGTGGGCCTCGTTGAAATATGGCGAGGACTTCAGGCTCGAACCTTCGGCAGAGTGAGTTCGACTAGAGCGGTCGGTCAAGCGACGCCTGGACCGGAGCGCGGACATCATGAGCACATAGAAACGCTTGTGCTCAACGGGGAGGCCCTTGTAGCTTGTTCGGTCCCGTACCGCATGACCTAAGAGCTGCTGCACCTTCTCGACATCGTGCTCTTGTTCAACGAGATTACTGGTAAAGGAGCGTCGGCCCGAATGGTTTAATTAATATACAGAAGGCAGCGTATTAGTTGCTCCTTCGGCCCTTCGGGCCAACCCCCCGTTAGCACGAACGGGCGGCAATTTCCGTGCCAATGGGGTAGGGAAGCCTCGCACGCCCTTGCGAACATTGAAGACGATGGCTTGTCCTCACAGATGAATAAATGTTGGCCGCGGAACTCAAAATTCTTGCGATCTGCGAGCGACCCAGCAAGAGGACGCTCGATGCCATCGTTACCTTATTGAGGTGAGTGGGGCCGCCCTGGTTGGCGCCCTCGAAGAATTCCTTCGACCGAACCCTCAGATTCAAGTGCTGGGCTCCTACGCCCGGCGATACTGAGCGTCAGCGTGGCCGTGGCAATTTCTCCGACTGCGCTTTCGAAGCAGACGGGTGCCTCGTCGACGCATGAGGTGCGCCGGAGCATGCCTCGGGGTACATCTGTCGGCGGAGCAGGGATTACGAAAGGAGCGCGCTTCGTCCACGAGTGACTGCGGAGCCAGCCCTCGTGGTCGGTCTTCCGCACGATGACGACCGAGTGCTTCTCGTTGATATGCCGTTGCTCACTGCAGTGCGCGCGTCCGATATCGCAACTATGGCCGATGAAAAGCTTGCGCCAAGAATTGGTGACTCCCTCGTGCTTGCAGCGCGCACACATTATGACCGGGGAACGATGAATGGCTGACCGCTTCGCCTGAGCGCACATAAGTTCGCCTCCGTGTTCGCGATGAAGGGTGACGTCTCTGAGGATCACATTGACGCGGTTTTAGCCGCATTCGACGATCCCTTCACGAACGGAGAAAAAAATGGTTAGCCCTATCGATAGCAGTCCACAGATCACGACAACGCCGCTACCCAGCCCGGACTCGGGGCAAGGCAGCACTTCCGTGCCGACAAGTCCGCCGTTACGCCGCAACAGCGTTCAGCAAGGTGCGCTTGGCGATCTGGCATTGATCCGGGAGCGCAGAGCCAGCGTGTCGAGCAACGTGGTACCGTCTGGCGGCGAGACGACGGCCAATCCGCACACCGTACCGCTGCCGAGCTCAAATTCGACGGACTACGAAGGATCGATCCGCGGACAGAATTCGCCGAGGCTATCGATCGAGCCGCCGCCGCCGCGCCCGAACGAGAGCGCAATCCCACTGGAAGGCGCGCGGCCCGGATCGATTGCTCCGCCCACGGTCACGCAGACTGCGCTACGCTCGCGATTGATCCGGATCGGCGACGCAGTCAGCCAGCAGGCAACGCAGTTGGGCCGGGCCGCGCTGGGCAACCTTCAGCAGGTCAGGGACGATCCGGTCGGCTACGGCCTCGAAATTGCCCGCAACCTTACGGCACAAGCGCACGCTCTGGGCACACGTCCATACGACGACAACCACCCCATCAAAGGCTGGGGCGCCAATATCGCGAATGCCTTTACTCACGAATTGCTGGCCACGGGCGGCGCCACCGCACTGCGCGAAGCGCTCGCCAGCGCGACCGAAGCCGTGGCGGTTTCCGCTGAGTTATCGCCGGAAGCACGGGGTCTGCTGGTAAGCCTGCTCTATTCGGGCGCAGTGATGGCCAACGGTATGGCCATGGTGCACAAATATCATCAGGGAAGCGCGTCGAAAATAACTTACGCGGGTCACTTCGCACAGATTGGGCTGCTGCTTGGCACGGCGATCACGGCAGGCGCCACTGGCCGTGGGCAAGACGGGCATGGCGCGTTCGGACTGCTCTCGACGCTGCTTCCATCGGCCATCAAGTCGTATGCCTATCTGTCGCGCGATGTTGTGAATCTGCTCTATCCGCTCAAAGGCAACCATGACGACGCCTATAAGCGGCCGGTGCGGGCGCAAGTGATCGATAGCGCGGGCTACTTCCTGAATCAGGAGGCGGTGAACGTTGCACAAGGCGCTGCGAATCTGTCGGGTGCGGGTTTCGTCGATGGTCTGAGGAACCATTCGCTCAAGTTGAGTCAAGGCATCGGCGAGCTTTCGGGCTATACGCTCGCCAATGCGGGGGGCGAAGGGCTGGCCGCCATGGGCGCGCGCGCCGCGGCGGAAGTCGCCCAACATGGCGTGACGTTCACGGCGGCGAAGAATATCCGGGACCTCAGGCTGACCTGGGAGAAGATGGATACGTCGGAGCAGGGCGGCTGGAAGCAATACGCAGACAAGGCGGCAGGCGCGCAAACCGCGCGTTTGAGCTTGTTTCTTGCGTTGTATGCAGCGGCGGCTGTGGTGAACCATTTCCTGGAGCGTGGCGATCGCAGCAACGGCAGTGCGCCTTCGAGCGGCATTCTCAGCGCGGAGAACGCTCTTGGCGCACTGCTCATTATCGGGGGATGTCTGCCGTTCGCGATGAGCACCGCAACCCGCGAGCGCCACGACGAAGACGATCTCGAAGCCGGCGCGCAGCGCGCGATACCCATGGGCGATCTGAACCGTGTGGCGGGCGACGGCTCGCAGCCGGAAATCGAGCATGACACGGAGCGCACACCGACGGCGTCCGGATCGGGCTCTTGAACCGCGCAGGCGATGCAACGCCTGCGGCCGGTCGTGGCGGCGTGTCATGCGCGTGTCGGCCATATTTTGTCGAGTGCGTCCGTGTTTTTCGGCTTGACCTTGAGCGCCGCGACTTCGCGCTCGCCGCGCGCGCTTTTCGTGGTCGTCAACTGCACGCCCACGCGCAAGCCCACGGCCAGATGCCGGTCATTGGCCTGTACGGTCAACAGTTCGGTCGGTAGCCAGGCATTGGCGCTGTGCAGCAGGTCGTCGCGTTGCCGGACCAGTTCGTCGATCTTGCCGCGTTCGTCCCCGCGGTTGCGCGACTTCAGCATGGCGATCTGGTCGTCGAGACCATCGACGCGGCGCGCCGCTTCAGTGCGCAACCGCCGCCGCGCGATAAAGCGCAGGTTCTGCACATCGTTGGCCGCGAGAGCGGATAGATAATGGTTGATCTCATCGCGGCCCTTGCTCATTGCCGCCTTTATCTGACCCGGTTCCGGCATCGGCTGGCCGGGCTCTACACCGAACGCGAGCTGCCACGCCGGATCTTCGCTCAGGGCCTTTTTGTAATCGTTGAAACTGGAGAATTCGGTGTCGGCGGTCGATACGCGCGCCTGGAGCTTGCCGCCCTCGCGCACGAGCGTGGCCTTCGCCTGATGAAAGCCGTCGTAGAGCGGCAGTTCCAGCGACAGCGCGTTCGGCGCGAACACGGAAACGCTGGCGATATCGGTGGGATCCGCGCCGGGCGCGCCGGTTTTCTCGACCTTGTCGCTGATGCTGAAGTTCGCGCCCGCCTGCATGGCTGCGCGATTGCCGCGCCCGAAACGATGCGATTCGATGCGAGTGTGACCGGTCTCGTCCTGCGCGTCGAGCGTGGCTTTGTAGACGCGGTCGTGCGAGACGCCGAGGTTGGCGTTCACGCGCGCCGATACCTTGCCCGCGCCCACTTTGACGCCAGGCCGGAAAGCGGCCGATTCGCCGTGCTGGCGCACCGATCCGGTCTGGTTGTTCCAGGAGACCGAGAAGTCCTCGTTGTTCAGAAATTTGCGCCCCAGATCGCCCCAGAGATCGTCGCCGCTGCGTCCGCGTCCGGCGTGATCGAACAGAAATGCGTTGACCTGCTTGAGCTGGCTTTTGGCTTCTTTGTCGTCGTAGGCGTCTTCGTCGGTGAGCAGGCGGCGCGCGATGCTGAGGTCGACCGTGCACTGTTCGGTATCGTCCCATGCATGCGCGGCTTCGATGTTGCCCGCCACGCGCACGGGACCGACATCGTGGCCGATCTGCATGCCGCCGCCGGCGCTCGTGTGCAGGCGCTTTTGCGTGCCGAAGCTGATCTTGTAGGCCGGCGTCGAGCGGCTGTATTCGAGCACCGCTTGCCGTCCGCGCGAAGCCTGCAGATTCAGGCGCGGCGCGATCAGCGTGAACGAGGCCGCCGTCGCGCTCACGCCGCGCGTGCTCAGTCCGACCGTGCCGCCTTCGGTCACGATCGCCTTGCCGCTGCCTTCAAGATTGGCGATGATGCGCTCGCCCATTTTTTTGTAATCGTCGCTGGTGGCGCCTTCGGGCTTGATCGCCTTGCCGAGCGCGATGCGATCGATGGCATCGAATGCATTGTCGAGGGCCGTCGAAGGCGCGCCGGAAGCGGTCGGCGTGGCATAGCGCTGACGCCAGTTCTGGAGCACCTTCGCGTTCACCACGCCCGCCTTGCCCGGCAGATATTTGCGGATCGCACGGCGCATGTCGTCGACGTTGCCGCCGCCCTGCGCGGGCGCGAGGCGCGTGCGCAATCCCTGCAGCGCCTTCATTTTGCGCGCTTCGCGAAAGCCGAGCTGCGAGAGATCGTCGGGCACTTCGATGTTGGCGAGCGCGCGCTGCGCGACGGCGTCGATTACATCGTCGCCAAGTGGCGCTTCGAATGTCGAGGCCGCGTTGTCCTCAGGCAGCTCCGCCAGCACCTGTAGCAGCGCGCGGCTGACCACGTCGGCGCAGATGCTGCTGTCCTTGACGAGCACGGCGCGGCCCGGCATGGCGTTGCGATTGCCCTGTTCGCGCAGGGCGTTCAGCTCGCGCAGCGCATCGCAGACCGCCTTGTTGAGCTTTTTCTGGTCCGAATCCCAGGAGCCGAGCCCAGTGCCCTGGATGCCGCCTTGCATCGCCGCAAGCGGACTCTTGTTGAAACCGAACGGCCGCCCGAGCGACTTGTACCACGCGCGATCGAGGCCGCGCTGCGCGGCCACCGGCACGGCGCTGTCGCCTTCCGCGAGGTGAGCGGGGCGATCCGAGGTGGCGCGTGGGACCGTGTGATTCAGGAAGCGTTCGAGGCGGCTGCGGGTCGCGGCGAGCGGCGTGCCTGGGCCATCGGTGAAAAAGCCCTGGCGCGCGGCCAGCAGCGAGCCGAATTCGGACGTCGTGATATCGCGGGTATCCGGCGCGCTCATCAGCTTCGTGGCGGCCAGTGCGATCGAAGCGAGATGCCGTTGCGTCAACGCGGCGCCGTCATGGCGCGCGGGTTCGGAGCCGGCCAGAATGTCCCGCGCGGTTGCATCGACGTTTTGCGGACTGGCGTCGAGCGGTGCGCCATCGTTCATTCCCGCCAATAGCGCTGCCGCCTGCAGCCACGCGCGTGGCGCAAAGCGCGCCTCGCCGGTGGCGGGCCAACTTGCGCCCGCGATCTCGCGTAGGCTCTCGAAGCCGCCAGGCGTCATGGCCAGCTCCTGGGCGACGTGCCACGCACGCGCTTCGATGTGGCGTGCCTGGAGGCCGCCGGGCGCAGGCGGGGCGTCGCCGGAGTCGGGCGGCACGACGCGTAGTCTGGTGCTCTCGGGCGACGGATTGAAGCGCTCGAGTTCGTCGATTGCCGCCTGGAAAACGGGATGCAGGGCGGGAGCCGCGGCCGTCTGTGGTTGCGCTTGTGGTTGTGTTTGAGGCTGCGCTTGAAGCTGCGGTGCGGCCCTCGCGCCGGTGTCGAAGTGCAGGCCCGATTGCAGCCGCTCGAAGATCATCGCAGCCAGCTTGATGTTCCCGCCCGACGCCGTTTCCAGCGCGCTCAGGATGACTGGGCGACGTAACATCCGCACTTCGCGAAACTCCGAATCTGCCGCACGCACCAGTGCGCCGTCGATCTGGTTCATCAGCCTGTCGAGGCTGGTGTGATCCGCGCGGGGAAAGAAACGGATCGATGTCCCGATGCTTGCAGCGCTTTCGCCGGGCGCGTCGTGCTCCACGCGAGCGTTCGCCACGCGCGGGCCGTTGCCGCGTTGCGGGCTGAAACCCGCCAGCGCCTTGTTCATCGATTCGATCGGCACGGGCGTCTTGCGGCGGGTGCGGAATGCGATATCGGTCGCGGTGTCGTGATCGCCGACAATGGCTTCGGGGACCGTCACCGCCTTGCGCACGCCGACGGTATGCGACGGCAGCACGGGCTTGCCCTTCGTGCCGATCTTGACGAGCGAGGCGAGCGTGAGTTCGGCGGGGCGATGCGTGGCGTGCAGGCGCGGTTTGAGTCCCGCGAGCAGTCCCGCTGGTTGAGCGGGCGCGGGGTCTGCCTCTGCCTCTGCCTTTGTCGCTGGTGTGGTTGCAGCGCTCGTAGCGGCGGGCTCCACAGACGGCTGAGCTTGCGCGACGGACGCGTTGTATGTCGACGGGATCGTGGTGTTCATGCGAGGCTCGCGACGTTGGAAAAGACGCTGGCCACTATCGGTTTCGTCGATGACGCTCCTGTGACTCGTGCGAAGCGCGGTTGCAAAGCACGAAGCCTCGCTGAATTGCCGTCTGCCGAGAAGTGACATGGGCGATAAGGCGAGCGCTTGCGGCGCTTCGCCTTTCACGCCATCGCGACGCATGTTGCGGGTCTGCGTATGCCGCCCGTCGCTAAGGTGGGTGTGCGGCTCCAGCTTGCGAGCCGACATGCGCTCATGTTTCGCGTCTTTCAGACAGGCGCGTCGGCTGGCGCCCGTTTAAACTGTCTTTAGGAGTCGGCTATGGCTGATGGAATTTCTAGCGTTACTTCGCACACTCAAACGCATGCTCTTCCCGATTCCGCGGCGCCGGCTGCGGAACCCTCGCCGCGGCGCACAACCGCACGCAGCACCGAGCACCTGGGCGGTCTGGGCGAGCTGCCCCGAGGCGGCGGCGGTCGCGCGCCGCGCATGGGCCGTCAGTCGCTCGGCCAGAACGCGATGATGGCGCAGTCGCTGGCGTCCACCAAGGCGGATAACGCAGCGAACCTGCATTTCAGTCGCCAGATGGCGCAGGAAAACATGATGATGCAAATGCAGATGGCGCAGATCAACGCGCAGCAGGAGCAGGTCAAGCGCATGGCGCAGCTCGTTACCGATGGCGCGAAGAACGTCACGGCCGCCGCCAAGGGACAATAAGGCTCCTGTGCAATGCATGAGCGCCGCTTGCGGCGCTTTAAAACGGAAAAACCGCTGCGTTCGCGCAGCGGTTTTTTTATTGTGTGCCGCGATCATCGCGGCATCGACACGTCATCGTCGGCTTGAAGGGTTTGCAACTGATCGACAATGGCGGCGATGGCATGCGCATAGCGATCACGCTCGGCGGGCGATTGCGAGTGATAGGCGCCTACGGCCTGCCATGTATTGCCGTATTTGTTCATCATGCTGTGCAGATACCACGCGGCGATATAGACGCTCGAGCAGGGCTTCATGAGATCGCGCGCGGAAAGGCCATAGCGCGAAAGCGCCGGCAGATGAATCGAATTGATCTGCATGATGCCGTAATCGACGGTGCCGTTGCTGTTGCGGTGCAGGGCGTCGGCTCGCGCGTGCGATTCCTGCCACGCGATCGCGCGCAGCACGACGGGGCTCACGTGTTGATAGGCGGCGGCGTCGATAAAACAGTCGCTGGCCGCGAGCGTGCTCGCCGGCCACAAGGCGGCCGCGAGCATGAGTGAAAGCGTCGGTTTCATGAGGTCAGGCGCGTGAAGCGCGCGAATGGAGGCGAACGAGGCAGGCAGGGCAAACGTCGCGGCGGCGCACGCCACCGCGACGAGAGGCATGGCGGGGCGCTTCAGCGCGCGAGCGTTTGCGAGGGCGCTTCCTGAAAGGTGCGCCGATAGCCGTTGATGAGCGTCGAGCGATGCTGCACGCCCCATTTGCGCGCGACATCCAGCACGCGCGTCGTGGGCGCGCCGTCGTCGAGCAACTCGTCGCGAATGCGCTCCATACGCTGACGGCGAATCAATTCGCTCGGCGATATGCCGAGATGAAGGCGAAACGCCGCCTGCATCGCGCGCTCGGTCACGCCTACCTGCGAAGCCACTTCGCGCACCGACAAATCCTTCTGGTCGAGGTTGTCCATCAGATAGCGATACGCACGGCGATACTTCGCGGGCAGACGCGCGCTCACGTCGTCGCTGCGCGGCGGCATGTCAGAGGGAACCTGCGTCGTGCTGGAAACCACGGGCATCAGCACGTTGTCGGCGCGCACGTGCTGGATCGATGCGAGCGCGTAGCGGCCATAGAGTTGCGCGAATTCCTGGGTGCGCATTTGCTGCTGCATGATCTTCGCGCGGCAGTAGAGGAAATCCAGATACCAGCGGGTATGTTGACTGCCTTGCAGTGCTGCTGCGCCCGAAACTTCGAGCATGGCTTCGGCGATACCGCTTGCCTGCGTGGCGAGGGCGGCCATGGCGATCTCCAGGCACAAACTGCGGTAATAGTCGTGCAGGCCCATGCGGCGGATCTGGCTGGCGTATTCGCGCAGCGCTTCGGCCGCGACGTGATCGCCATTCGCCAATGCATCGAGACGCTCCAGATAGTGCGCACGCGCGCCGAGCAGCGGCAGTGCGACGGATGGCGGCGAGACGGCTTCGAGCGCCACATGACGCGCGCCCGCATCGGCGTTCACGGAGCGCCAGTAGATATGGTCGGCCAGCGCTTCGCTGCAATGCAGGCGATGCTGCGCACGCATGTCGCGATAGAGCGCGGCGGCCAGCGCCGACCAGCGCTTGTCCTGCGCTGCGAGCGCGAGCGCCGAGAATCCGCTCAGGCGATCCCACGCGGCCTGCACGCAGCCGAGATGGAACAGCACGAGCGTCGTGCCCACGTGCGCATCGAGCTGCTGGAGCAGGGTGGCGGCCTTGTCTTCGCTCACGCGCTTAAAGCAGGTCAGCGCAACGCTGAACTGATTGCGGAACAGCGCTTGCCAGCCGGTGTTGCGGCACGACACCACGCGCATCATGTCGCGCGAATCGCGTGCCGCCTTGTGTGCGCGTCGATAGGTTTCCTCGGCGTCTTCGTGGCGGCCCAGCGCGAGCTCGAGATCGCCGCGCAATTGCAGCGCCGCGTAGCCCGGCTGATGAGCGGGATCGTCGAAATCGGCGAGCCGCGCTGCGTCGCGCATCGCATCGGGAAAGTTGCCGTCGAATACTTTGGCGGCGAGTCCAGCGGGCGTGCCGGTACAGGCGAGAACGGAAGAAGCGGCAAAGTAGATCGTCGAAAACATGTCGAGCTCCTGCGAATGAGTGTGCGTGAAAAGCGATGACTGGCCAGGTGGCGAATGTCGTGCATCCGTGAGCCGATGGTGTCATTGCGCTTTGTCGCCGACACAGTTTTGTGACGCTCTGTTACCTTTGATCCTTTTAAAAATTGCGTCCGATCTCGCTTGATCGCGTGCTAAATGGCATTTAAAGCGTCTGCCTGAAAAGGCAGAAAAAATGCCCGACAAGGCACTGTGGATCGCTAAGAAAGTCGGTAAAAAAAGATTGATGAGATTGTGGAATATTGCCTTTCCTGAAGTGTTATGGAGTGAGAGAGTCCATTCGCCAATTCAGAAAAATATTCACGAAGCATGAGAAAAATTCAAAAAAAACGCAATGACGCGGTGTAAAGGCGTTCTCGTAGCCGTAAGAACCATCTGAAATCACGCACACTATTTTTTAACCGATATAGTTGAGCGCCATACCAGACGCATGAGTACCAATTGCCAGGAAATGACGTTGAGTAATGTAAATGTAATGTATATGCAATAGCGATATCGCACGAGTTGCATACACTGGCGGATCGAAGGACCGGTCGAGTTGCTCTTCTGAAAGCGTAATCGGCGGGTGGGCGAAGTTTGGCGCGCAAGTCCTGAGGGCGGCGGCCATTGCACGTTGCGCACGCAGCGCACGTTTCGCGCATTACGCGCAGGCAAGTGTCACACAGTGTCAATCTCTGTGGCATCCCCCGCTTGTCTTCGCGAGAATCGCCTTCGGTCGAGGTCGACGCCGCCGGTATGTGCCGCGGCAAGAGCAGCGGTAGTCAGCAACAGGAAAAAACAAACTATATGAGAAAGCACACCGTTCGCGTGGGGATCGCGCTGTGGTTCTGGGGAACATCGCTTGCCGCATTGGCCGCAAGCGGGCAGGTGGTTGTCGACCGCGCGGGACGCGCGAGTGAAACCGTGCGCGTGGGTGGCCGCGACGTGCCGTTGCTGCGCGCGCTGGAGGAGATCGTCCCGCCGTCGTATAGCGTGAACGTGCCGAACGCCGGAGCATGGGCCGACGCGCCGGTCAGCTGGCAGGCCGGCAAACCCTTTGTCGAGGTCCTGCGCGATCTGCTGGAGGCGCGGCCCGGACTGCGCGCGCATGTCGATACCAATCTGCATCTCGTCACCGTGACGGGGCGAGACACCGAGCCGGCTGCTGCTGCGGCGTATGCACCCGTGTCCGCGCCGACGCCGGATGTCGCCGCTGCGGTGACGGTGCCGGATGCAGCGTCGAAGCTCGCATCCGTCGGCCCTGCTGCGACAACGATTGCGCCGCCGAAGCCAACGAATACTCCTGAAAACACGGTGCACCGCATGAACGCGGCGCCGCAGTCCGTGTCGGCCGCACCGGCACCGGCACCGGCACCGGCGACCGTCGCGATGCCGATGTTGCGCGCACAACCACCTATGATGGTTGCGCAGGTGAGCGCGCCCGTGTTCACCCCAACTCCGCAGCCGCATGTGACGGGCGCTGTCCCGAAGCCAGTCGAGCGGCCAGTCGAGCCGCCGGTCGCCGGGCCACCAGGCCTGCCTTTGCAGGTTAATGAGGCGTCGTCGCAGAAGACCGTTGCGTCCGCATCGATCGGCGCGGGCTCTCTCCCCGTCGCCCCCGCCGAACCGCAACGCGACTGGAACATGCGCGTGACGGACGGCTCGGTGCGCGCGGCGCTCGAGCGCTGGGCGCACGACGCGGGCTGGCAGTTCATCTGGGACGTGCCCACCGACTACAGCATCGACGCCACCGCCGCCATCCACGGCACGTTCGAACAGGCGCTGCACGAAGTCGCCGATGCGCTCCAGGGCGCGCCTGTGCCCATCCAGATCGTCATGTATACGGGCAACCGCGTGTTGCGCGTGATTCCGAAGGGAGCAGTCTGATGACCACGCCCACGGCCCTCCAGCGCCGCGCCGCGCGCGTCTGCGCAATTGTACTGAGTGCGGCGCTGGCCGCCTGCACCGGCCTCACCAACCGCCTGACTCACGATGCGAACGGCGACGCCGCGCGCGCGGGCTCGCTGCTCGGCCGATCGCAGGCCGGCCACAACGTCGAAGGCGAATCCGACGACGTAATCGTCAAACACGCGCTCTGGCTCTCGGGCACGCCGCTCAAGCTGCCGGCCAGCGACAAGCTGCCGCCAATGTTCGCCCAGGCGGCGAGCTTCGACGGCAACGTCGATTCGCTACAGGCCTTTGCGGAGCGCATTTCGCGTCTCACGCACATTCCCGCGCGGGTGCTGCCCGGCGCGAGCGACGCGGCCGCCGCACATACGGGCGGCGCGGCAATGGCGACCGGCGCCGCTGGCGTGCCGCCGCTGCCCACCGGCCTGCTGCAAGGCCCGTCGCCGCAGAGCGCGGTGGCGCGCGTGGCCGCGTCTGCGGCGCAGGCCGAGGGCGAGAGCGTGCGCATTGTCTATCCGCGCGGCACGCTGCGCGGCCTGCTCGATATTGCCGCGGCCCGCTTCGGCGTGTCATGGAAGTACGAAAGCGGCGCAATCGAGTTCTTCTACACCGAGACGCGCGTCTATCAGGTGATGGCGATTCCTGGTGACTCGAAGCTCGACACGCGCGTCGTGAGCGGCGCGAGCAACAGCGGCGGCTCGAGCGGCGGTTCGATGTCTGGTGGCGGCTCGGAAGGATCGAGCGCGAGCGGTTCGGTCGGCTCGGGCTCCACGCCCACGGTGTCCTCGGACAATTCGACCAACACCGGCATGAGCGCGCAGCTTTCCGTCTACACGGGCCTGCAGGCGGCGATCAAGGCGATGTTGTCGCCAGCGGGTTCGGTGCTGGCTTCACCCGCGACCGGCTCGATCGCCGTGACCGACACGCCTGATATCCAGCAGCGCGTCGGCGAATTCATGGCTCAGCAAAACCGCGTGCTCGGCCGTCAGGTGCTCGTCAACGTTTCCGTGCTGTCGGTCACGCTCAGCGCAGACGACAGCTATGGTATTGACTGGAGCGCCGTCTATCAGGCGCTCGGCACTCAGTTCGGCATCTCGAACGCATTCAAGTCGGTGGTGACGGGAATGAGTCCGGCGACGTTCTCGGCTCAGGTCATCACGCCGTCGAGCCGCGCGTCTGCCACGTCGGCGATGATTTCGGCGCTCTCGCAACAAGGCACCGTGCGGCGCAAGACTTCGGCCTCGGTCACGACGCTCAACGACCAGCCCGTGCCGGTGCAGGTCGCCACGCAGCAGGGCTATCTCGCGCAGATCTCGACCACCTCAACGCTCAACGTCGGGACCCAGACGTCGCTCGTGCCTGGCACCATCACCACCGGTTTCAATCTCACGCTGCTGCCGCACATCCTCGACGACGGCACGGTGATGATGCAGTTCTACACCAACATTTCGTCGCTCCAGGATCTCTCGTCGTTCGGGCCGACCAACCAGCAGATCCAGTTGCCGACCGTCGATACGCGCAACTTCCTGCAGCGCATCGCGATGAAGTCGGGGCAGACGCTCGTGATCAGCGGCTATGAGGGCGTCGCGGAACAGACGCGCCACCAGGGCGTTGGCCGTCCCGACAACTACGTGTTCGGCGGCGGCGAAAGCGCGACGCAGGCGCGCGAGATCATCGTGATCCTGATCACGCCGATCTCGGTGAACGGCGCCTGAGCGCGCCGGCGGAAGGCACGCGCATGGCGACGCAACTGGTCCAGGTCGGGCGGCACCGCTTCATTTGCGGGCTGTTCTGGCAATCGTTGTCGCGCCGTCACGAACTGCGCGCGGAAGCGCGCGAGCTGGCGGCGCGGCTGAATTTCGACGCGATGGTGCTGCGCATCGATCGCGGTTTTGCGGGCGCGGGCTTCGCCAGCACGCGCGAAGGCGCGCCGCTGGGCGTGCCCTCGCTGGGCGCGCTGGTCTCGAAGGCCATCGCCACCGAAGGCGCTTTTTACGATGGCCGGCAGCAGAGCGCGCCGAACTGGCTCGGCGCATTCAGCCTCGCCGACGGGCGCTGGGCCTATTTCGCGGTGCGCGACGGCGCGTTCCTGCCCAACGGCGACTGGGTCGGCACGAGCGAGGAAGTGTTCGAGCGTCTGCACAGCGATTACAGCCTCGGCGGCTGGAACGTCGTGATCGGCGATCCGCGCGTGGAAGTGCAGGGCTTTCACTGCTTCTATGCGCGCAAGCTCGAAGATATGCTGCCGCGCCGCGCGGGCAAGGAGCGGGTGCCGCGCTGGACCCGCCTCGTGCCGGTCTCGCGGCGCGTGCAGTGGCGACGCGTGGCCGTGGCGGCCGCCGTCATGAGCATGCTGGGCGGCGCGGCTTATGGCGGCTGGACGTGGCGTCAGCAGCGTCTCGAACAGGCGCGCGAGCGCGCCTTCGCAGCCGGGCGCGCGAAGCTCATGCGCGCGAACGCGGCTGCTGCGCAAGCGCCCGTGCATCCGTGGTCCGCGCAGCCCACGCCCGCCGCGTTCGTCGATGCCTGCCTCACGCGCTTCGCGGCGCTCGCGCCGGGCGGCTGGCAACTCGATGACTACGTGTGCCGCGCGTCCAGCGTGAGCTATCGCTGGTCGCGCAACGATTCGAACGTGGCGCTGCTGCTCGCCGCGCAGCCGCGTGCGAATGTCGATTCGAGCGGCGATCACGCCTCGCTGGTCGCGCCGCTCGCGCTGCCCGCAGGCGGCGACGATCGCATCGACGGCATTCGCGGCGAGCGGCTGCGGCTGCTGTCGTCGTTTCAACTACTGGGCGTCGGTCTCGCGTTCACCTTGCAGCCGCCGCCAGCCGCGCCGCGCAGCGCCACGGCGCAAGCGCTCGGGCAGGTCGGCATCGGCGGCAAGGGGCAGGACGCGCCGCCGCCGTGGCGGACCTGGCGCATTCGCGCCGATCTTGGCGATCTCTGGCCGTCGAGCGTGACGGCGTATCTCGAGCAACCCGGCGTGCGGCTCGACCAACTGACCTGGCGAGCCGGCCAATGGAGCATCGAAGGAGTGGTGTATGAGCAATGAGCGGGACATCCAGCGATCGCGTCGGACGCATCGATCGCGCCGGGCGGCGCTGGCGCTGGCCGTGGCGTGTATGAATCTGGGCGGCGCGTGGTTCGGCGCGGCCCCGGCCATGGCCGAATCGGCGACGGCGGCGCACGCCGCCACGCCAGCATCGAACATTGCGCCAGCATCGACCAACCCATCGGCCACCGCCGCCGCGCCAGCGCTCGTCGCCGACGTGGTGCCGGGCGCCGCCGCCGTGAGCGCGGCGAACCAGCTGATGCGGCTGCAGGAAGACACCGTGGTGCTCAAGGCGCAGCTCAAGAAGCTCGACGCCCAGGCGCAGGTCGCCGAGCGCGAGGCGGCCATTGGCCGCCTCGACCGCAACGGCTCGAGCGCGGTCTACACGCTGCTCACGACCGAGAGTCTGGGCGGCGCGTCGAGCGCCACGCTGCAAACCGCCGACGGCGCCGAGTTCGACGTGCTGGCTGGCGACACGCTGCCTGACGGCCAGCGCGTGCTGGCGATCCGCCCCGGCGCGGTGGACATCGGCGCGGGCCACGGCGGGCGCCGCAGCACGCTCACGGTGATGACCACGCATCGCGCGGCCACGCGTCTTGCCGCCGCAGCGAACGGCTGGAGCGGCGCGGCAAGCAACCTGCCGACGCTTCCCTCCATGCCGCCCTTGCCAGCCTCGATGAGATGACCGCTATGAAGCTGCTCCATCAGCCGGATCAGGCCGCGCAGGCCATCGACGCGCGTGCGAATGCGTCGGGTGTCACGTCAGGCGCGCCGTTGCGCGCCGCCGCGCCGATCGCCATCACGCCGCAGGCCGCACGGGCTTTGCAGGAAGCGCAAGCCGCCCAGACATTGCAGCCCGGTACGTTGGCCGCGAGCGCTCAAGGCCAGACCGCCGCGCCGCCCTCGAATGCGCGACCGCTTTCCGATAGCGGCGAATTCGTGGCGAGCGCCGAAGAGCGCAAGTTCCTCTGCCTGCTCGATGACGGCATCCTGCTGGTCGCAGAGGGCCACGACATGAACCCGTTCGTGCTCTCTTATTGCGCGCGCCTTGAGCGCCTTAACTGCCGCTACACCATGCGCCGCGCGAGTCTCGACGAGGTGCGTCTCGCGTACCAGGGCCAGCGCCGCGACGGCACTGGCGAGCGTGTCGATCATACGCAGATGCAGGTGGTCGCGAAAAACCTGATCGCGCGCGCCTGCCAGGAGCGTGCCTCGGACATTCACATCCGCGTGAACCGCTTCAGTACCGAGATCCTGTTTCGCATCCACAGCGAACTCACGCGCGTGAGCGAGCAGACGCGCGAGTACGGCGAGCGCCTGCTCGCCACGCTCTATTCGGCGATGGCGAGCGTTTCCGATACGACCTACAAGCCCACCGAGCGCCAGGATGCCAGCATCGGCGAGCGCGATAAACTGCCCGAAGGCCTGTTCGGCGTGCGCATCGCCACCGCGCCCACGAGCGTCGGCAGCATGATGGTGCTGCGCCTGCTCTACAACGACGCGGGCGAATCGGTCGATCTCACCACGCTCGGCTTCACGCGCGCCCATGCAGATGCGCTCGACGCGCTCGCGCAGCAGCCGCACGGCATGAATCTGATCAGCGGCCCGACCGGCTCGGGCAAATCGACCACGCTGCAGCGCGCGCTCACGCGTCTGATCCGAGCTATGGCCGGGTCGATCCACGTCATCACGGTCGAGGATCCGGTCGAGTATCCGATCGCGGGTGCGGTACAGACGCCTGTGGTCAACGCAACCACCGAGGACGCGCGTTCGCAGGTTTTTGCGGCCGCCATCGCCAACGCGATGCGGCTCGACCCCGACGTCATCATGATCGGCGAGGTGCGCGATCGCGCCTCCGCGCAAAACGCCTTGCGCGCCGCGATGACAGGCCACCAGGTCTGGACCACGGTGCACGCGAACAGCGCGCTTGCCATCGTCGACCGGCTGACCGATCTGGGCCTGCCGCTCGCGATGGTCACGGACGAATCGCTGGTTACGGGACTCGTCAGCCAGCGGCTCGTGAAGCAGCTGTGTCCGCATTGCTCGCGGCCGTTCGCTCAGGCGCTCGGCGAGCTCGACGCGGCTTTCGTCGCACGCGTGAAGCGCGCCACGGGGGCGCGCTTCGAATATGTGCGCACGGCCGGGCCGGGCTGCGAAGCCTGCATGGGCGGCACTGTGGGGCGCACCGTGGTGGCCGAGGTGATCCGCACCGATGCTGCGTTATGCGAACTGTTGCGCACCGGCCAGCGGCACGCAGCGCACGCGTACTGGCAGCGCGAGCTGGGCGGGCGCACGGTGGCCCAGCATGCGGTGGACAAGGTGGCGGCGGGTCTCGTCGATCCGCGCATGGCCGAGCGCGTGGTCGGCCCGCTGCCGTTTGACGACGAAGGGCGTCCGCCGATCGGCGCGGTGGGGGGCGAGCGATGGCGCCTGAACTGAACCGCCGCTGGGCGCGCCTGCAACTCACGGCGTCCGCGCGTCAGCGCGTCTACCGCAAGATCGCCACCATGCTCGCCAACGGGCTGCCGCTGCTCAAGGTGCTCGAAGAGCTGGAGCTGCGCGCCTCGCACGACGGCCGCAAGCCCAACGAGCCGATGGCGGTCGCGATGGCCGACTGGCGCCGCGTAGTGCAGAACGGCGGCATGCTGTCGGCGGCGATGCAATGGTGGACGCCGCCGACCGAACAGATGATCGTGATGGCTGGCGAGCAGTCGGGGCGGCTCGAAACCGCGCTCGCGACCGTGGGCGGCGTGGTGGCGTCGAGCCGCCGCATCCGCGCGGCGATCGTCGGCGGCATGGCGTATCCGCTCGTCATCATGGCGATGACCTTCGTGTACCTGCTGCTGTTCGGCAAGCTCGTGGTGCCGCGCTTCGCGATGATCGTGAGCCCGCAGCACTGGCACGGCGTCGCCCATTCGCTCTACACGCTGTCGCAGTTCGCGCGTTACGGCATGGTGTGGTGCATGCTCGCGCTCATCGCGGCGGCGGCCGCGCTCGTGTGGTCGATGCCGCGCTGGGCGGGCAGTCTGCGCGTGCGGCTCGACCGCTTGCCGCCGTATTCGATCTATCGGTTGATCGTCGGTTGCGGCTTTCTGGTGGCGTTCTCGTCGCTGCAAACGGCGGGCTTCACCGTCGAGAAGTCGCTCACGCGGCTTGCGGGCAACGCGCAGCCGTGGCTGCGCCAGCGTATCGACGACATGCTGTTCGGCGTGAAGTCCGGCCTCAATGTCGGCGAAGCGATGCGCAACACGGGCTACCAGTTTCCCTCCGCGGAGATCGTCGACGACCTGTGCGTCTACGCCGAATACAAGGGCTTCGCGCAGGCGCTCAGCACGCTCGCCGACGAGTGGATGCAGGAAGGCGTCGCTGCCATCGAGGCGCAGATGCGCGTGCTCAACGGCGCGGCCATCGTCGTGCTGGCCCTCGTGCTGGCGTGGCTCATCATCGGTTTCTTCGGAATTCAGCAGGAAATTGCCGCTTTGTCCCATTCCGTCCATTGACGGTGATCTGTAATGACGCGACGCGGACGAATCGCTCCGCGTCCACCAATCAACGATAAGGAGCGCAGTATGCAGCACGAGACCATCGCCATCGTTTCCCGTCGCGCCTCCGCCTTGCGGATGCGCCGAATCCGTCGTCCCGCCGTCGCGCGAGAGATGCAGCGAGGCGCCTCGCTGCTTGAAGCGATCGCCTATCTCGGCATCGCGGCGATCGTGGTGATCGGCGCGGTCGCGTTGATGAACGGCGCGTTCAACAGCGCGAGCACCAATGAACTCGCCGAGCAGGTCAACGCGATCCAGAGCGGCGTCAAGAAGCTCTACATGGGACAGACCAACGGTTATACCGGCATCGATAACGGCGTGCTGGCGAGCGCGGGCGTGTTCCCGAGCACGATCCCGGCTTCCTCGAGCGGCACTGCGACGAATGCGTGGGGCGGCACCGTGACCGTTGCCGCCGGCGCTGCCACGGGCGGCACGGCGGGCACCTTCACGATCGTCTACACCTCGGTGCCGCAGGCCGTGTGCATCAATGCGCTCACGGCGGGCGGCAGCTGGGTTTCGGTGGGCACCGACGTGGGCACGGAGAACACGGTGCCGGTTCCGCCGTCCACCGCGAAAAGCGACTGCGCCAACAGCAGCAACACGATCACGTGGACTTCGTCGTGATATTCGTTGTGATGTTCGTTGTGCACGCAACCGGTGTGAGCGCGCCATGTATCTGATCTGGGTCGTCGCGGTGCTGGCGATGCTGGCGGGCGCGCAGGCGCTGATCGCGCGCGAAACCGCGCCCGCCACGCCCGCGCCGGGCGTGATGAGCCTTGCGCAGAACATGGCCGCGTATCGCGCGGCGCTCGTGACGTATGCGCTCGCGCATCCCGACTTCGCGGGCAGCGTGGCGGACGCGGGCGTCACGCCCGATCCGCTCTGGCGCAACTATGTGGCACCGAACGCGGGCTATGCGGGCAGTGTGGTCGTCGTCTATGCGGCGAGCGCGAGTGCGAGCGCACTGCGTGTCGTGCCCGAGATCGAGGCGCTCGCACAGGGTTCCGCTCTCGCGGGCGCGGCGCAGGGCGGCAGTATCGTGTCGCCGGGCAATCCGGCTGTGCCGCTGCCCACGGCGATCGCCGCAGCAGTGCCGCAAGGCGCGCCGGTATGGATGGCGCAGGCCTATGAATAAGCGTATTGCCCGCCATGCGCGCGCCGCGCGTCAACGCGGCTTCACGATGATCGAGATGCTGGTGGCGCTGGCGCTCGCCGCCATCATGATCGCGGGCTTCGCGGCGATGCTCAACGACACGCTCGACGATACGCGCGCGCAGCAGGCCGCGCTCTATCAACAGCAAATGACACAGGCGGCCACGCAGCTCGTGCGCCAGAACTACGCGGCGCTGGCCGCCGCCGCGACCACGGCCACTCCGGTGGTGATCGGCTTGAAGAACACGCCATATGTGCTGTCGAGCTGGCTGCCCGACGGTGTGGGCGCGACCAACCCGTATGGGCAGACGCCTTGCCTGCTGGTTTACGCGAGTCCCACGACGGCGGGCGCGCTGCAGGCGCTGCTGGTGACCGAAGGCGGCACGGAGATCAGCGATGCGCAGCTCGGCTATATCGCCGCGAACTCGGGCGCGGGCGGTGGCGAGATCCAGAGCAACGGCCGGGCGCTGGGCGCATACGGCGCGTGGAGCGTCGCCGCGCCCAATCCGGGCGGCCAGTCGTGCTCGGGCACGAAAACGGGCAAGGGGCATCTGGCGAGCCTCGTCGCCTACAACGGCAGCCAGGCGCAGAACAGCGACTATCTCTATCGCGTGGCCGTACCGGGCAACTCCCAGGCCAACGCCATGCAGGTGCCGATCGTGCTCGCGCAGATGCAGACCGCCTGGCAGCAGTGCGGCACGGTGGGCGCCGTGGCCGCAAACCCGGACGGCGAGGTGCTCAACTGTCTCGACGGGACGTGGGAGCCGCAGGCTTCCTATCACTGGCGCGGCACCGCTCCAGACGAAGCCGCACTCGCCAGCATCGCCAACCCCGTGCAGGGCGATGTGATGATGACCAAGTTCACCAATCGCGCTTACACCTTCAACGGCACCGCGTGGCAGGCGCTCGCCGTGGACGAGTCCGGCAAGCTCGAACTCGGCAATGCGCAAACGGTCGGCGCGGCTTGCGTGCCGGCTTCGGCGAGCAGCACCTCGGTGACCACGGATGCGAACGGCCGCGTGCTCAGTTGCCGCAACGGGACCTGGCAGACCCAATCGGAGATAGAGCCAGCGGATTCTGTGACCGGCTGCGAGAAGGTGCTGGTTTCGCCCGGCGCAACCGACTACGACTGCGCCGGTCCTGCCGCCGCCTACACGCACAACGCCACCAACGGCACATACTCGTACACGGTCACGCAGGCCGTGCATCTGAGCAAACCCGGGATGATCGTGGCGTCGACCTGGGCGCATCTGAACGACGGCACTTGCACCACGCTGCAGAATCCGCCGCAGGCGCGCGCGCAGGTCTCGCAGAGCGTCGATATCACTGACTCCGGCGGTGTTTCGATCTCGCACACCGAAAGCCAGGGGCCCACGCTCGTGAACGATTCGGGCGGCATCAACAACAGCCTCACGCAGGCCGAACCGGTGGGCGACTACAACGTGGTCGTGACCACCAACTGGGCAACATACGACGTGATCACGACACCGTGGACCAGCAGCTTTTGCGGCGAAAGCGGCCAGACCATCCCGAATACGCCGGTGGCGGCGGGCTGGTCGATCAATACGTATTACTGAGCGGGCCGGCGCAATGCGATTTCCTGCCCGGCACCGCTCGATGCGTTCAATGCGTTCAATGTGGCACTTGCGCCTGCAACAGCTCGTGCAGTTCGAGCCGGTTGTAGGTCATGCGCAGCGCGTCGCGCGCGAGGCACTGGTTCTTCGCCACGAGGCTCGCGAGATGCTCGTTGAGCAGCCTCGACATGTTGTCTTCCTTGCGCTTCATGAATTCGCCGATGAAGGGCAGCTTGGCGGCATCCATGATCATCGGCCCGATCTGCTGGTTGTTGTTGAACAGCAGTTCGCTGGCGAGCACGAAGCTCTCGCCGTCGGCGCTCGGCACGAGACATTGGCAGACGATGCCGATCAGCGAATTGGCGAGCGTGGCCGCATAGCGCTCGCGATGCTCGGCGGGAAAGAACGAGAGCAGCCGCGTGAGCGTGGCGATGGCGCTGCCGGTGTGCATGGTGGCCAGCACGAGATGGCCCGATTCGCCGGCCTGCAAGGCGGTTTCGGCGGTTTCGGGGTCGCGCACTTCGCCCACCATGATGACGTCGGGCTTCTGGCGCAGCGCTTCGCGCAGGCCGGCGGGGAAGGTGGGCGTGTCGGTGGGCACTTCGCGCTGCGAAACGATCGACGAACGGCATTCGAGTTCGTATTCGATGGGCTGTTCGATCGTGACGATGTGACTCGTGCGATTGCGGTTGATGTAGTCGAGCATCGACGCAATCGTCGTGGTTTTGCCCGAACCTGTGGGGCCGGTCACGAGAATCAGGCCCTTGGCGCTGTCGATCATCGAGCGAACATAGGCGGGCAGGCCCAGCTTGTCGAGCGCGAGCGGCTGCAGGGGCAGGCGGCGGATCGAGATCACCAGTTTGCGCCCGCCATAGGTGCGATACAGATTGCAGCGCAGACGGCAACGCGTGAGCACGAACGGACGGTCGATCGCGCCGTGCTGGATCAGCGTTTCCCATTCGGGTTCGATGGACGCGAGCATCGGGCGCATTTCGTCGAACAGGACCGGCTCCTCGCCCACGGGCAACCAGCCGCGCGGCGTCTTGATCATGATCGGCCGGTCCTGCTCGATGTGAATGTCGGTAAAGGTTTGCGGCAAGTCGATCAGTTCGAGGATTTCGCGCGTGAGATCGCGGCGGTCGTCGTGCGGTGCAGTCATCTTCATCATCCGGCGAGCAGGAACAGTGCGGGCATTCTCACACGAAAGCCGCGTATGCGCGTGCGCATGACAGTGCGACGCTTCGCATGCGCGTCGCGCGCCGCACGCGGCGCATCGCATGATGGCGCCTGTGATTCCTTACTCGTCAGGCCAGCCAACATGAAGTGGAACGTGAGACTCAACGCCTTTGCCCTGTGTGCCGCGCTTGCGTTCGGCGCGTTCGACGCCTGCGTGCCGCGCGCCGCGTTCGCCGCGCCCGTGCAATGGAGGTCCGGGACGCTCGACTATGCCGCCGAGGGTAAGGACATCAAGGACGTGCTGCGCGACGTGGGCGCGAGCCAGGGCCTGGCCGTGCGCATCGCGCCAGGCGTCACGGGCAGCGTGAGCGGCAAGTTCCATCTGCCGCCGCGCCGTTTTCTCGACATGCTCGCGGCCTCGTTCGGCTTCGTCTGGTACTACGACGGCGAGGCGCTCGACATCGTCACGGCCGCGGATCTGCAGAGCCAGCTCGTCAAGCTCGACACCGCGAGTACCGACACGCTGCGCAGTACGCTCGCGCAGATGCGCGTGGCCGACGAACGCTTTCCGGTGACCTATAACCGCGCCGAAGGCACCGCGCTCGTGAACGGGCCGCCACGCTACGTGCAGATGGTGCAGGACATTGCCGCGCGGCTCGACAGCAACGCCTCGCGGCGCGGCGGCACGGTGGTGCGCGTGTTCCCGCTCGATCACGCGTGGGCGGCGGACCGCAGCGTGCCCATCGATGGCCAGCATGTGACGATGCAGGGCGTGGCCTCGGTGCTCAACGGCATCTATCACCCGCAGGCGCCGAAGGACGGCAACGGCAACAGCGGCGGCGCAGGCGGGCGCGATGCAGGCGCGGCAGGCGCGCAGGGCGTCACACGCAACACGCCGATCGGCGACGTGAACGGCCAGACCTACACGAGCCCGTATGTGCCGCCGCCGATCCCGGGCGGCGGCGCAAACGGCGCGACCAGCAAGGGCATGTTCGCGGGCCTGACGGGTTCGCCGTCGCCGGCCGTGGCAGCCGCGATTGCGCCGCCACCGGGCGGCGGCGCGTCGAGCGGCGCGTCCGCGCGCACCGACGACACGTTGCCCGTGATCGTCGCCGATACGCGCACCAACGCCGTGATCGTGCGCGACAGCGCCGATCACATGTCGCAGTACGACTCGTTGATTCACCGCCTCGACGTGAAGCCGCAGCTCATCGAGATCGAAGCGCACATCATCGAAGTCGACGACAACGCGCTCCAGCAGCTCGGCGTGGACTGGACCGCGCACAACAGCCATGTCGATATCCAGACCGGCACCGGTTCGAACACGCAGCTCGGCTACGACGGCACCGTGACGCAGAATTTCGGGCAGACTTCACTGGCGGGCAGCGTGCTCGCCTCGGCGTCGCCAGTGGGCGCGTCGGTGGCGGCGGTGCTCGGCGACGCGGGCCGTTATCTGATGGCGCGCATCTCGGCGATGCAGCAGGACAACACCGCGAAGATCGACGCCAGCCCGAAGGTCGTCACGCTCAACAACATCGAAGCGGTGATGGACGACAAGCAGCAGTTTTTCGTGCCCGTGCAAGGCTATACGGCCGGCGATCTCTACAGCATCTCAACGGGCATTTCGCTGCGCGTGCTGCCGATGGTCGTGCAGGAAGACGGCAAGACGCGCATCAAGCTCGACGTGGCGATCCAGGACGGCCAGCTCACTTCGCAGACCGTGAGCAATCTGCCGGTGGTGCAGAACAGCAACATCAGCACCCAGGCCTTCATCAACGAAGGCGATGCGCTGCTGATCGCGGGCTATCGCGCCGACACCGACACCAACGGCGTGACCGGCGTGCCGGGCCTGTCGAAGATTCCGCTGATCGGCGGGCTGTTTCGCACCAACAACCGGCAGAAAAGTCATCGCGAGCGTCTGTTCCTACTGCTGCCGCATGTGATTGAGCCAACCTGAACGGAGCCTCATGACCGACAAAGCGACGATGCTTCCCGCGCACGGCGCGCCGATGTCCGACGACACGGCGCGCCGTGCGCGTGCTGCGCTGGCGGGTTTGCCGTGCGGCGTGGTGGTGCTCGACGCGGCGGGCGCGATCGCCGAAGCGAACACGCGCGCGAGCGCGCTGCTGGCGATGGCGCTGCCCGTCGGGCTCGATTTCAGCGAGGCGCTCGGCGAGCGCTTCGCGCTGCCCGAAGTGCTGCGGCCCGCCGATTTCGAACGCGGTTTCGATCTGCGCGTGGACGAGGCCACGCTCTGGCTGCAGGCGGGCGAGGGCGGAGGGGCCGCGCCTGGCACGCGCGGCTGCGTGATCGCGATCACCGACGTCTCGCCATTCGCGCGCCGCGTGGACGAGCGCGAGACCTCGCTTCGCTTTCTGCTGCATGACCTGCGTTCGCCGCTGAATTCGATCAACGCGCTCACCCAACTCGACGCATTGGACCCTGACGCCTTCGAGCGTTGCGGCGGCATGGAGCAGATCACGCAGCTCGCGCATTACGTACTGTCGCTGGGCGAGCAGTTCATCATTACTTCGGTTGCCGAACATCTGCACGCACGCGATTTCCGCCGCTTCGATCTGCGCGCGACGGTGCGCCAGATCATCGCGCAGCAGGAAGTGACGGCCGTGTATTGCGGCGTCGCGCTGCATCTGTGGCTGCCCGACAGCGCGCCCGTGTGGGTCAACGGCATGCGCAACTTCGTGGCGCGTGCGATCCAGAACGTCATCGACAACGCTGTGCGCGCCTCGCCGCGCGGCGAAGCCGTATCGGTTTCGCTGCGTCATGGTGAAGGCTGCGCCGAAGTGCTCGTGGACGATCGCGCGGGCGGCTTGCCGGGACTCGCGCAGGAAACCCGCATCACTGATTTCGACAAGCTTGCAAGGAAGAGCGCTACCGGCTTTGGCCTGGGCCTGAAGCTCGCCGTGCAGATCATGGAACTGCACGGCGGCTCGCTCTACGCCGAGCGCAACGACACCGGCGGCACGCGCTTCGTGCTGCGTCTGCCGTGTCTGAATCCCGCGCCCGCACGCGGTCGGCATCCGTCGCTCGCGGATGCTGACCGCGCGCGGCGCTAGCGCGCCATGCCAAACGGCGCGCGGTCATTAACGAGGTTCGATTATGCAATTGATGGCTGGAAAACCGGTGCGCATCCTGCTGGTGGAGGACGATGTCGCGCATCACGCGCTGCTCAATGCCTGGCTCAAGGCCGAGGGCTACCAGGTGAGCGGCTTTCACGACGGCCTTGCCGCGCAGCAACATCTCAACGACGCCTGGGCTGATCTGGCGATTCTCGACTGGGACGTGCCGGGTCTTGCCGGCGACAAGCTGCTGCAGAAGATTCGCGGCCGCGCCCAATCGACCATGCCGGTGATTTTCCAGACCGTGCATGCCGACGAAAGCGATATCGTGCACATTCTCGACGCGGGCGCGGACGATTACCTCGTCAAGCCGTTCGACCGCCAGGTGCTGCTTGCGCGCGTGCGCGCGCTGCTGCGCCGCTTCGCGGCCTCGCACGTGCAAAGCCAGCGCATGATGGTGGGCGAGTGCGTGCTCGACCGGCCCGCGCGCGCGCTGGTGGCCAACGGCGCGCCACATCGCTTCGGCACCAAGGAGTTCGATATTCTGTGGCACCTCGCCACCCACCTCGGCGCGGTGGTGCAGCGCCAGGATCTGATGAGCGTGGTGTGGGGCTGGGACTCTGGCGTGCAAAGCCGGTCCGTCGATATGTACGTGAGCCGGGTGCGTTCGAATCTGCGCGCCGCGGGCGTGGCGTGGACGGTGCAATCGGCCTATGGCACCGGCTACCGGCTGACCCTGGAAGCGCAGGCGGCGCAGCCCGAGGCCGACGCATGAGCGCGCGAACCGTGCGCCGGGCGTTGAAGGCGTCGGCGTTGAGCGCGTGGGCGGCATTCGCCTGCGTGGCGGCGTCGCATGCGGCTAACGCCGCGAACGCCGCGAACGAGCCAGGCTGGCGCGCCGCGAATTTCGATTACACCGCAGCGCGCACGCCGCTTGCCGACGTGCTGCGCGATTTCGGCGCGGCCGGGCACGTGAACGTGCGCGTGAGCGCGGAACTCGCGGCGCGCGGCGCGCGCGTAAGCGGCCGCTTCGCGATGCCGGCCTCGCGTTTTCTCGCCACGCTGGCCGCGAGCTACGGCCTGGTGTGGTACTACGACGGCGCGCTGCTGCACGTCTCGTCGGCGGCGGCTCAAACGCGGCTGGCCATCCATCCCGACTATCTGCGCGCCGAGGCGCTCGCCAACGCGCTCACGCGTGCCGGTGTGATCGACGCGCGTTTTGCGCTAGACGTCGAAGCCGCGAGCGGCATCGTGAGCGTCTATGGGCCGCCCGACTACGTGGCGCGCGTGCGCGCCGCCGCCGCGCGGTTCGAGGCCGACGCGCGCGCCGCCGTGCCGACGAGCGTGCGCGTCTTCCGTCTGAACGTGGCGAGTGCCGCCGACCAGAGCCATGTCGTGGGCGGCCGCGTCGTGAGGGTGACCGGCGTGGCGACGCGCTTGCGCATGCGCCTGCATGGCGGCGTTGCATCGAGCGACGACGCGATCCATTTCGAGTCACCCTTGCCGATCGTGCAGGCCGACGCGCGGACCAACTCGATTCTCGTGCGCGACCGGCCCGCTCGGATCGACGCCGATGGCGCGCTGGTCGCGGATCTCGACGTGAAGCCCAAGCTGTTCGCGCTGCAAATGCTGGTGGTCGAGGTGTCGCGCGAGCGGCTGGCGGCGCTGCAGGTGGATGGCGCGAGCGCGCCGAAGCCGCTCGCCCAGGCGGATGCGCGGACGTTGACGACGCGGCTCGAAGCGCTCGCGCAACACGGCGAGGCGCGCATCGAGATCGCGCGCACGGCATGGACCGTCGATGGCGCGCCCGCGTTCAGCGAGCGTCATGAAGCGCGGCTCGTATCGCTTTCAGGGAAGCCAGAACAACAGGAACCCGCCGATGCCGCGCGCTGGTGGCTCAGCGTCGCGCCGACGATGGTGGATGTGAACGCCAGGCGTATCGCGCTCGATATCGAGCTACGCGACGCCGACGGCAGTGCCGACGCCACGCCGCATCGTCACGCCGAACTCAACGCGGGCGATGCGCTCGTGATGACGGGCGCGGGCGCCGATGCGTCGACGCGCCGTGTGATCGTGCTGGTGCCGCGCGTCGCCGCTTGAGCGGCATTTCAGGCTGGTTTTTGCGGGGTTTCCATCGCTTGCGCGCGGTGGGGCGCCACTCGCACCACTAATACCTTGCGCGTCACGTCACGCGCGCAGCCACATATATTCGCCCGAGGCGATGCCCTCGAACATTTCATCCGTCGATTCGAGAATGCTGGTGCGCCAGTAGCGGCCATGATCGGCGTAATGCGAGAGTAGTTCGGCGACATAAACGCCGTCGACGTCGTCGCTCATTTGCAGATGCACGAGCAGCACGATGCCGCCGCTATCGGCGTCGAGACACAGCTGTGCCTCGTCTTGCGCGTAGATCAGCAGATTCGCTTCGAGCATCAGGCGGAACACCACCAGCGTGCGGCCCGCCGTGACGGCACCGAACTGGAAGTTCAGATAGAGCGCGCCGGCGTCGGTCTCGTGATGTTCGAGGCCCACGTCGAAGCCCTCGATTTCCAGCGTGCGCGTGTCGAGGACAGCCTCGGCGTCGGGCAGGCCCACGGCTTCGCAGACTTCGTAGATCAAGGCTTCGTAGCGTTCGAGACTCATGGCAGGGGGCGTGCGAAGAACAAAAGAAAGCGGGCACGAAAGCGGGAGCCTGAACTCCGCGCTTCGTGCCCGGGCCGGCGCGCGCGTGCGCGCCGTGCGAGGCAGCGAGCCTTACTGGCCCTTGGCGGCGTCCGAGATGTTCTTCGCGCCGTTGTTGCCGACCGACGCGAGCGCGGACGTTTCCTGCTGCTGCATGTTGATCTTCATCGAAGCCATCGTCATTGCGCTGTTCTGGTCGGCCATCGCCTGCATTTCGCCAACCATCGATGCGCTCGAAGCTGCTCCCGATGCTGCGCCAACTGCGGTGGATGCGGTCATGGTGAATCTCCTTGAGTAAGAAAAAAGGGTGCTGCAATCAAAGGGGAACTGCAAAAAAGACTGCTTTGCTACGATGCGCCCGGACGGGCGCGAGTCCAACGAAACTGCCTGGATGAAACCGTGAATCTGCTGCGATGAAGCCGGTGCTGCCGATCGGTCCGCGTCGTTCAACCCGCTATTCAGGCCACGCCGCGCCGCTCCTGCAGCGCGAGCACGATGCGCCGCGCTGCGAGCATGCCGCGATACAGCTTTTGCAGATCGGCGCGCGTGGCGTCGTCGGCGGCCGCCTGGGTTGCGTCGCTGATGCGGCGCGCAGTCTCCTCGAAGGCCGCGACGATGCGGGCCACGCGCGCCGCGCTGTCGGGGGCGGCGAGCGTCGCGTCGAACGCGTTGAGATCCGCCGCGATGGGAAGCAGTGCGTCGTACATGTTCGGTTCCTCGTTCAATCGTTGTGCCCGTCGGCGGGGCCGTCGAGCAGATGCTTGGTGCCGTCAGGCGTTTCGATGTAGCGCAGGCCGCCCGTGGCGACGACTTCGGTGTATTCGACATTCGCCGCCGGCAGCCGGGCTTCCTTCACGTCCACGTCGAGACGCGCCACGTTGCTGTCGAGATCGGCTCGCACGCTCGCAATGCGATCCTGGAACGCCGTCATCGATGCCACGGTGCCGCTCACGCGAAATACGCCCGCGCCCGCATAACTCACTTGTGCGCCGGTGCCGGCGAGCGACTGCTGTATCTGGTCGACGTCCTGCTGCACGACGTCGTAGTCGCGCCGCGCCGCGCCGTGAGCGAGTGCGTCGATGATGCGGCGCGCTTTGGCATTGGCGTTGGCGTCATCCACGAAGCCGCGCACGCTCAGAACGCTGCGATCCGCCGAGGCGTGCAGGTCGTGCAGCCCCTCGCGATGCAGCGCGGCGTCGAGTTCCACGGCCAGCGTTTTTGCGTCCACATGCGCGCCCGGTTGATCGGCGGCCTCGCTGGGCTGCGAGCCTGCGAGCATTGCGCCCGTCGTCGCCAGCACGCCGATCGCGACGGTGCCGGTCAGCGCGATCGCCGCCGTGCGCCAGCTCATGCGTTTCGCCATCTGTTCACCGTGCAAGCCGTGTGCATCCTGCGTGGCCAGTGCATCGGGAAGGTCGTGGGTCGTCGCCTGCGCGCGGTCCTCGTCGACCAGCTGCTGTGTTTTCCAGAGACCTGAGAGCAAGTCCAGATCGCTGGGCCAGGCCGCGTCTTCGGCGCCGATGCAGAACACGATGTCGCCGTTGGGTACCGCCACCAGATCGGCGAGCAGAACCGTGTCGCTGTTGCCGGCGTCGAGATGCATCACGCCTTGCTCGTCGAGCGTCAGCACGAGGGCGTCGCCGGACCAGTCGCTCACGCAGACATCGGCATCGCCAGCCGCGCTCATGCGGTACACGCCGGGCGTGAGCCGCATCTGCGCACCGGCGTGAACGCCGGTCAGTACTCGCAGGATTCTGGTGCTCGTCGTGTTCATGGTCGTAGGTTTCGCTTCGGTGTGTTGTACTTCGGTATCCGTAATAATGTCTGCTGTGGCGAAGTTTGGGCTCCCTGCTGTGCTGATTGCTGCCGGGCTGCCTGCCTCGCTACCGTTGAAGCCAGTTTAGCGATCCATTCATGCGCCGTTTGCAGCGACGCGAACTTGACGCGGGATTTGCGAAGCATCGGCGTCGGCCGTGTTCGCGGTTGCGGCTTCGTTTGCCTTTGCGCCTGCGCCGCGATGTGCAGCCATCGCATCGATCAAATGCTGACGCGTCATGGCAAGCGTCTGCTCCTCCATGCCGAATTGCACGCCGAAGCGTTGCCGCGCCAGTGTGAGATCGAGTGTGTGGCCGATCCAGCGCGCGCTCGCGGATTGCGTATTGCGGCTCGACGCGCCCGCATGGAGGGCAAGCAGACACGCGCGATTGCGGCGCATGACCATTGGCCCGGTCGCGCCCAGCATCGCAAGCGGGGCGAGCAGGGCGGCGTTGGGTGTTTGCCCGATGAAGCGCACCAGCTCGCGCGCGAACGCGGCGGCAAGCGGCTGCGCCCGGCTTGCTGCGGAGCCGTTCGCGGTGGCGAGCGCCTGCAAGCGCTCGGGCGGTGCAACGCGGTGCGCGCGTTGCACGCCCTGCAGCGCGACGCGCGCGTGCGCGCCGCCGCCGCGCACGGTCATGGCGCGCGCGTGTTCGCGCCGCTGCTGCTGGCCGTGCTGGGAGTGCTGTCGTTGATCCTGCTGACCGCCGGATTGCTGGCCGCCAGAATGCGAATGACCACCGCGCTGTTCGCGCGAGTGGCCGTCGTGCTTGTCGTCACGTCGATCGTCGCGGTCTTTTTCACGTTCCCTGTCGTGATCCCTTTCGTGCTCTTTATCGCGTTCCTTGTCGGGATCGTGCTCGGGTTTTCGCTCGAACAACGGCTCCTCGCGCGCCGTGTCCTTGCCGTGCGGTTTCGGTGCGCCAGGACGCGGACGCTGTCCCAGCGCGCGCAGCAGTTTCGCGTTGGCGGGCGAGAGCGGCTTGTGCTGGCCGACGGCGAAGCGCCGGCTATGCCAGAACGCCGCCGCCATGGCCTTATTGTGTTGCAGCCGCACACGCATTTTCGCGCGCTGCATCATGGTGCGCGAGACGAGCTCTTGCTGCGTGTGCGCTTGGCTGTTGTGTTGTGCTTCGGCCTGCTGTTCGTGCGACGGATCGCGAGGCTCCGCTTCGTGCGCGTGCGGCGCGCCGCTGATACGCGCGCTCATGACGGAATCGCCATCGTGACAACCGTGTTGGCGAAGCGCAGGATCGCCGCCGCGCCCCATGCGCCCGCAAGCAGCACGGTGGCGATCACGGCCACCAGCTTCACGGCGTAGGAGATGCTCTGGTCCTGCATCGAAGTGATGGCCTGCACGAAGGCGATCGCGAGACCCGCGATGGCGGCCACCGCCACCACGGGCATCGAAATCGAGAGGCAAAGCAGCAGGCCTTGCGTGGTCAAGCCCACGAGCGTGTCCGTTTCCATGCGTGTCTCCATGTCATCGATAGGTGAGCACCAGCCCGTGGATCAGCGTGGACCAGCCGTTCATGGCGACGAACAGCAGCAGCTTGAACGGGATCGCCACATTGGTCGGCTGCAACTGGTTCAGGCCCATCGCCATCAGCACGTTGGCGATGACCAGATCGACCACGATGAAGACGATGTAGAGCAGGAAGCCGATCTTGAACGCGTCGGTCATTTCCGTGAGCGTGAAGGCGGGCGCGAGCACGATCAGGTCGTCTTCGTGGATTTTCGCGGCCATATCTTTGGGCCACACGGCGGCCGCCGAGCGCACGAAGAAGCGCTTTTCGCGCTCGTGCGCGTGCCGCTTGAGAAAGGCGCGAAACGGCTCCTTGCCGGCGTCGAATACGTCCATCACCAGCGCGGACGTGTCGCCGCCCGGCTGGCGCGGATTCGCCTGCATGGCCTGCATCGCCTGCATGCCGATTGGCGCCATCACATAGGCGGTGACGAGAATCGCGATGCCGTTGAGCACCATGTTCGGCGGGACCTGCTGCACGCCCAGCGCGTTGCGCAGCAGGCCGAGCACGACAACGATTTTCGCGTAGGAGGTGGCGACCATCGCCACGAACGGGACAAGGCTGATCGCCACGATGGCGATCAGCAGCCCGGTCAGATCGCTAAACTGAACCATGGCCGTTCTGCATCTGCACGAGACGCACGCCAAGATGTTCGCCCACGCTCACGAGTTCGCCGAAACCGATGGTCTGGCCGCAGGTGACCAGCCGGATGCGCGCGTCGGCGGGCGCGGTCGGCAATTCCAGCACATAGCCGGCGCGCAAGGCGGAGAGCTGCGCGACGGGCAGCGAAACGGTGTCGATCTCGAAGCGCAACGGCAGATCGAGCTGGCCGATCTCGACGGGCGCGTCGATGGCGTCGCTCAGCGGCGCGCCGGGTTGCAGGTCGTGGTTCATGACGGGGTCCTCGTTGAGAGTGAGCGTGGTGGAATGAAGCGTGGCGCGCGCGCGGATCTGGCGCGTGCCGTAGCGGCCCCAGGCGACGCGCACGCGCGCCTCGGGCGTCTCGCCGCGCAGATGCGCCGCGAGATCGGCGGGCAGCGCGCGCAGCACGACATCGCCTGCGCGCAGCGAATCGAGTACGGCGAGCGAAAGCGTTTTTTCGCCGATCAGCAGACGTCCCGGCACAGTGAGTTCGCTCACATGCGTCGCGAACGGCAAGCATTGCTGCGCGACCAGACGCTCGAACACGTCGAGCCAGCCGCTGTCGATATTCAGCAGCGCGGCGTCGTAGCGCTGCGCGTCATGACGCCAATGCAGGGCGCAGCCTTCGGCCAAAGCAGGCGCGGGATTCAGCGCGAGGCGTTCGAAGGCGAGCACCTCCACGCCGTCGATGCCGAGCTGCGCGAGCGTGCGCGTGAGCGGCTCGAACAGCAGCGCGCACAGCGCGAGACGCAGCGCGGGTTGCACGCGCTCGTCGCCGCTCTCGGCAACGAGGCTCGCAAGCGAAGGGTGCTGGGCAAGGTCGAGCGCGAAGCGCGCTTCGTACTGAGCCCAGCGCAGTGTCGCGACGGCCGTATCGCGGGTGCTGAGCACGTCGGCGGCCGTGCGTGCGCCCGCGCGCCAGTCGCCGATGCCGGCCGTGTGCGCGAGCAGCGCACGTAGACGTTCATCCACGGCGAGACGCGCGAGCCGGGCTTGCGCCGCGCCGAGCGCCGGCAGCCGGGCTGGTGCGAGCGTGACGGCGGCGCGCCCCTCGGGCGCGGTCTCGGAGTTCAGGCGGGTGTGGTCCATGTGGTCGGGTCGAAAATAATGTCGATATCGACGCGCGGGGCGCGCGCCTCGCGCCGTGCGAGCGCCGCGTCGAGCCGCGTGCGCAACGTCGTGCGATGCCGATAGAGTACGGACGCCGTGTCTGCATCGGCGGTCGTGAAGCGAAGCGCGAGGCCGAATTGCGAAAGCGCGAGTTCGAGCGAGCACGCGCGCAGCACGGCGGGGTCGAGCGCGAGCCGCACTTGCCAGCTGGCCGCGAGCGACGCGCCTGCGTTCGCGCAGAGCTGCGCGGTGTGTTCGGCGAGCCAGTCGAACAGGCGGTTCGTCGTGTGGTCCTGCGCGGGCGTGTCCGTGGCGGCGTTCGTTGCGCACGCATCGGTTACGCGCGGTACGCGGCGCATCGCGGTCAGCACACGCTGTGCATCGGCGCGCGCGGATGAAGAGGCGGTGCTTGTCGCACGCGCGGCGGCGCTCTTGTCGTGGCGCGCGTCATGACGGCAACCCTCGGGAGAGTCGCCATGTTCGTGGTGTTTATCGTTCGGATCGTGTTCGCCGGTTTGCGCCTGGCGGCCCTCGTCGGGCGACGGCGCGGGTTCGTGAGGCGCGCTTTCGGCCTGCTGCGCGCCGTCGTTGTCGGGCAATTCGCCTTGCGCGTCGTCGTTCGTCCGTTGCCGCCGGTAATGCTCGAACAGCGCGGCCTCGCGCCCGCTTGCCTGAGCGTCGGCCTCGTCCTGCGCGAGTCGATGCGCGCGGGCGTCGGCGGCTCGCATCGCGCCGTGCGTCATAGCGTGAGGCGGCCCACGGGCTGCAAGTCCACGTGCGCGCCGAGTTCCTGATACGAATACACCGGCAGCCACGCAACGCGCGACTCGATCATGCGCTTCACGTAGCGGCGGATATCCATCGACGCGACCATCGCCACGCCGTCGCGCGGCGCATCACCGACGATTTCGATCAGCTTGTTGATGAGATGACCGATCTCATCGGGCGGCAAGGCGAGGAAGTTGCCGGTCGGCGTCTGCTTGATCGACTGGCGGATGTGCTGCTCGACCTGCATGTCCACGAGCACGACGGGTAGATCGCGCGGGCCGCCGGTCGCGCGATGGGCGATCATGCGGCCAAGATCGATGCGGATGTACTCGGTCAGCATCAACATGTCTTTTTCCTTCGGACCCCAGACGATCAGGCTTTCCGTGATGCTGCGGATATTGCGCACCGGCAGGCCTTCTTCCAACAGTCTACGCAGCACATCGGCCATGCGTTGCAGCGGCAGCGCCTTCTGCACTTCCGCCACGAGGCCTGGATAATCCTCGCCGAGCTGATCGAGGATCCACTGCGTTTCCTGAATGCCGAGAAAGAGGTGCGCATGCTGGCGCAGCAATGCGATCGTGCGATGCGCGATCAGCGCAGCGGGTGTGTCCGGTTTTTCCTGCTTGTGCTGCTGATCTGGCTTGTTCGCCGTCGCATCGAGCGCGCGCGCGCAATCGTCGAGCGTGGCGCGCGCGTGCGGCACGTCGTAGATCAGCACATCGAAACTGTCCTTGGGCAGCGTGGCATCGCTCCACATCATGATGCCGGGGAAAGGAAGACCAATCTCGGCCTGCAACGCCGCGCGCTGCGCGTCGAACGCGCCGTCGAGCGCATCGGCGGACAGCCGCGCGGCCACGTCGGGCGCGAGCCGCACGCCGAGCGGGCAGGTGAACTGCGGCGGCCGCGCGAGGATCGAAGGCGCGTCGCCTTTGGCGCCCGCGCGCTGCAACGCGCTCACGGGCTGGCCCGCCGCGCCTTGTGCGCCGTGCTTCTTTTGCAGACGGTGCGCGGTGAAGGCGAGCACGCCCGCAAGCAGCACGAACAGCGCCATCGGAAAACCCGGCACGAGCGCGAAACCGAGCAGCAGCAAGGCCGCGAACCACAACGCGCGGGCGCTGCTGGTGAACTGGCGGCCAATCGCTTCGCCGAGCGAATCCTGGCCGTCGGCCTTGCCTTCGTCCACGCGTGTGATCATCACGCCCGCTGCCACTGAGATCAGCAGTGAGGGAATCTGCGAGACCATCGCATCGCCGATCGAGAGCACCGAAAAGCGGTTCGCCGCTTCCCCCGCGCTCATGCCGTGATACGCAACGCCCACTGCGATGCCGCCGACAATGTTGATCAAGGTGATCATCAGGCCCGCGATGGCATCGCCTTTCACGAACTTCATCGCGCCGTCCATGCCGCCGTGCAGCTGGCTTTCGACCGCGAGCCGCGCGCGTTTGCGGCGCGCCTCTTCGGGCGTGAGGATGTTGGCGCGCAGGTCGGCGTCGATGCTCATCTGCTTGCCGGGCAGCGCGTCGAGCGTGAAGCGCGCGCCGACCTCGGCCACACGCTCCGAGCCTTTCGCGATCACGATGAACTGCACCACCGAGATAATCACGAACACCACGAGGCCGACCACCAGATTGCCGCCCACCACCAGCTCGCCGAAACTCTCGATGATGGTGCCCGCGTCGGCGTGCAGCAGGATCGATTTGGTCGAGGCGATGTTGAGCGACAGGCGGTAGAGCGTGGTGAACAGCAGCACCGAGGGAAACGCCGACAGCGATGCGATATGGCCCACGTACATCGTGACCATCAGCAGCACGACGCTGATCGTGATGTTCACGGCGAGCAGGCCGTCGATGATGGCGGGCGGCAGCGGCAGGATCATCAGCGAGACGATCGCGATCAGCAGGATCGCGATGCCGGCTTCGCCCGCCGCGGGTAGTTTGAGTCGTTGGGTAGACATGCAGGGTTCCTCGCTCAGGCGTGGGAGTCCGCCTTCGCGGACGCGGCAGCGAGGCCGTCGACCCAACGCAGGATCGCGGCCACCGCTTCAAACAGGGCTTCGGGGATAGGCTGGTTTTCGGGCACGCGATGCAGCATGCGCGCGACCGGCGCATTGGCGACGATCGGGACGCCCGCTTCGGCGGCGTAGCGGCGCAGCAGCAGCGCGTGCTCGTCCAGACCGCGTGCGATGACCACAGGCAGCGGAAATTCGGCCGGGTCGTAGCGCAGCGCCACGGCGTAGTGCGCGGGATTCACCACCACCACATTGGCGCGCCCGACACCTTGTTTCGGCCCTTCGTTGACGAGCTTGCGCGCGAGGCGCTTGCGCTCGCCTTTCATCTCCGGATTGCCTTCGCTTTCCTTATGCTCGCGCTTGACTTCGTCCTTCGACATGCGGTTCTTGCGGATGAACAGCCACTTCTGCAACTTGAAATCCACGGCTGCGATCACGCCGAACACGCCCAGCGCTACGGCTACCACATGCATCGTCACCGACCACATCACTTCGCAAAGCTGAGGAATCGAGCGGTCGAGGGCGCTGGCCACCACCGGCAGCGAAGCGCGGATCGTGCTCCACATCACGGCAAGCAGCACGATCGCCTTGCAGACCATTTTGGCGAGGTCGATGGCGGCATTCATCGAGAAGATCTTCTGGAATCCCGATCCAGGGCTCACGGCATTGAGTTTCGGCATCACCGCTTTCATCGCGATCTGCATGCCGGTTTGGGGCATCAGGGCGAGCAGCGCGGCGCCGAGCGCCAGCACGGCCACGCCCGCGAGCAATGCGGCCGCGTGAATGCCGATGTCGATCAGCGCATTGGCGATCCACTGGTCGTTGCGCGCTGTGCCCGCAAAGTCGAGCGCTTTGGTGAGCAGCGCGCGCAAGGTGTCGACGATATGCGCGCCGCCCGCTTGCAGTGCGAGGAACACGGCGGCGAGGCAGGCCGTCTCGACGACATCGGCGCTTTTGGCGACCTGGCCTTCCTCGCGGGTCTTCTTGAGCTTCTGCTGTGAGGGCTCCTCGGTTTTTTCGTCGCTCATGAGCGGGCTTCCTGGATGCTGGTTGCGATTGGGCGCGCATCGATAGAGCGCATCGGCGCAACGATAAGAAAGCGCACCGCGCATCCTCTTGCGCGATGCGAAGCGGTGGCGCGCGGCGCGAACGGTGGCGCGCGCGCCGCCGGGCTGCCTCGCCCGCGCTTCGCATATCGATGTGCGGCTTCGTGTGGCGGGCGTTGCGCGGCGCGGCCATTGCGTAACTTGCGAGCCATGCGCGGAACGCATCGACAGTGACGAATCGCACAGCAGGCTTCGTCGCGATGCACCGCAATCACTTATGGATCGTCTGGGAGAAACGATGGACTCACTCAAGGCTCAACCGCCGTGCCCGCGCGAGGCGCTCGGCGTGCTTACCGATCTGGCCGCGGCTGCGTTTGCGGTCGCAGGCGCGGCGGCGCAGGCGAAAGCGCGCGGTATCGATGTCGAAGACCTCGAACAACTCGTCGGCGCGCTGCGCCTGTTGAGTCCGCAACGCGCCGAGTTTGGCTTCTTCGAAGGCTGGCTGCGCATGCTGCGCGAAGAGTGGGACGAGGCCGAATGGCTGTTTCGCGATCTCGCGGCGCGTGGTGTGTGCCTGCCGTCGAGCAAGGGCATGTTGCTGCAGTGCCTGAAGGCGCGTGGCAGCTTCGGCTGGCAGGACGAGGCGCGTGAACTCGCTCGCGAGCACGCCGACGATGAAGTGGGGCGGCTCGCGCGCACGCTGCTCGCCGCCGGCGATTTGCAGGACGCCGCACGCGATGCGGCGCGCACCGGGCGATTCGTGCCGCCCGACTCCGCGCTCGAACTCGAAACCGACGCGCACGACCGCGCCACGGCACGACTCGACACGGTGCCGCGCCTGGCGCTGGAGTTGCCGCTGGAGTTGCAGTACTTGCGCATTTGAGCGCCGCGCGCGGGCGAGAGCACGCGCATGCCCATTACCGGAGACGCGAAATGAATTCCACGCTCGTCACACAGTTCGACATCGACCGCATTCTCGACACCGGCAGCGGCACGCATGCAAGCACGCCGACCTCCGCGCTCGCCGAGCGCTTCCAGGCGCTGCTGGAGCAGGAGCCCGGCGCGCAGGCGAGTCTGTCCGCCACGTCCGCGTCCGGCTCGCGGCTCGATGTGGTGAAGCAGGCCGTCGAGGACCAGGCCGCCGACTATCGCCAGGTGCCCAACGACGTGCTCTATATGAGTCAGCATCTGAGCGCGCTCTCGATGGAGCGCCTCGCTGCCGCCGACATGACGATCCAGCTGGAGATCGCCAGCCTCAACGCCGATCTGCAAGTCAAGATGGCCACGGTGCAATCCACCAAGGACGCCGTGCAGACGCTCATGAAGAACCAGTGACATGAAACCCGACTACGACGAACGCGCACCCGGTGCGCAAGGCCGGACCGGCCCGATTCTTCGCCAGCCTCCCGCGCTGCGTCGCCTCTTGCCCTGCGTTTCGCTGGCGCTGCTGCTCGCGCTCGCGGGCTGCAAGAAGGAGCTGTATGGGCAGTTGAGCGAACAGGACTGCAACGTGATGGTCGCTACGCTGATCGAATACGGTGTGGATGCACAAAAAAGTTCGCCCGATGGCGGCAAGACGTGGTCCGTCGCCGTGGACGACGCGCAGATCGTGCGGGCGATGCAGGTCTTGCGCGCGCGCGGCATACCCGAGAACAAGTACGACAATCTCGGCGCGTTGTTCAAGAAAGACGGCCTCGTTTCCACCCCGACCGAAGAGCGCGTGCGCTTCATTTACGGGCTTTCGCAGGAACTCAGCGACACGCTGTCGAAGATCGACGGCGTGGTGGTCGCGCGCGTGCAGATCGTGCTGCCCGACAACGATCCACTGGCGCAGACGGTCAGACCGTCGTCGGCGGCCGTGTTCATCAAGTACCGGCCCGACGCGAGTCTCGACCGACTCGTGCCCGCGATCAAGAACCTCGTGGTGCACAGCATCGAAGGTCTCACTTACGACCAGGTGAGTGTGACCGCCATCGCCGCCGATCCGCTCGCCCTCGCGCCGCGCGCGAACGCGGCGAACGATCTGCTGATTTACGCGGGCGGCGCGCTCGGCATGGTTCTGCTACTGGGCGCGGCGGCGTTCGCGTTGATGCGCGCGCGCGGCGCGGCGTCGCACGATGGCGTGACCGCGCTGGCCGCGAAGCTGTTGAAGCGGGGCGCGAAAGGCGCTGCGGCGGCGCAGGCGAGCGCGTCGGCCGATGTGAACAATGCGGCGGCGTGACGATGGAAACGCTCATGAACGACCGCACACTTGAGAACGCCGACGCCAGCCAGAGCGCGCGTGTGATCGCGGCGCGGCTCGCGCGCTACCGGCATCGGCGGCGCACCTTGCTCGACTGGATGCATCCATTGCGACGCGAGCGCTTGTGGCGCACGGCGGGCGTGCCGGGCGGCGTGGATCGAAGCCGCACTCGAAGCGAGGACCGAAGCAATGACCGAAGCAATGAAGCGCTGGCCGAAGCCGTGCTCGCGGATGCTGGCGTGCCGGTGCCGCCGCTCGCCTGTTTTGCGTCGCCGGGTGCGGCGCTCGCGCTGATCAATCCGTTAGATGCACAACGAATTTGGCGCTTGCGCGTGCTTTGCGAGCACGCCGATGAAATCCGCGCATGGATCGACAGGCCGCGCCGCGCGCTACTCGCGCAGTGGCTCGGCGAGAGCGGCGTGCGCGTGCTGCTCTCGATGCCGCGCGATTTGCACCGCGATTTGCACCGTGAAGCGGCGCTCGATGCGGGCGCGCCCGATATCGCCGATACGCTCGCGGCGCGGGGTTTCGAGCGGCTCGCGCGCGAATGCGGCGAGGCGTTCGCGCTGATGCGCTTCGCGTTGCCGAACGACGCGCTGCAGGCAGCGTGGCCCGAACTCGACGACGCGAGCACGCCCCGCACGACGATTGCGGACGCGCTCGCTGCGCGTCTGCCCGAACTTCTGGTGGAGGCAGCATGATGATCTGGTTGCGCAATGCGTCGCGCGAGGGCTGCGCCGCGGGCGCGGGAGCGGGCGTCGAACACGATGTCCTGCGTGCGCATGAACTGGCGGAACTGGTGGACATGGACGAAGCGCTCGCCGCGCTGCAGGCGCGCTGCGATGCGATGCTCGACGCCGCCCACACAGACGCCTGCGCGCTGCGCGAAACAGCGCAGGCGCAGGCTGCGGCGCAGCTCGCCGAAGCCGCAGCTCGTCACGCCGACGCCGCGCGCGAAGGCCGCGCGGCGGGGCTGCGCGACGCGCTCGCGGATTGGCACGCGCGCCACTTGCGGCAGCCCGATGCAGCCGCGCAAGCGGTGGCGCGGCGCGAACGCGCGCGTCTTGCCGAACTGGTGGTGCTTGCCGTCGAACGGATGGTGGCCGCGAGCGATCCGGCCGAACTGTTGCGCCGCGCGACGTCCACGCTCGACAACATTGTCGCCGATGGCAGCGTGCTCGACGTGGCCGTGCATCCGACGCGGCTCTCAGCGGCCACTCAGGCTTTTGCGGAATTCGCGGCGCAGGCGCGCGATCTGGGCCGCGCGGTGCGGGTGCGCGTTCGCGCCGACGCGGCGCTGCAAACCGGCGCTTGCCTGTGCGAGAGCGAACTCGGCACCGTGGATGCGGGCCTGGACGTGCAGTTTGAAGCGCTGCGCGAGGCGCTGGCGCGGGCGCTCGACGAGCACAGCGACACGCCGGACGACGCGCAAATCAAAGCGCAAATCGATGTGCCGGTGGAGATGGCAATCGCGCTCGAACAACCCGCCTCGTTGCAGGAAGCCGACGCGCCATGAGTACCACCAATGCCCCAGCACAATCGGCAAGTTTCGACCGTTTCACCGCCGACCTCGAACGCGAATTGCGCATGCCCGTGCGCGCGTCGGGCTACGGCAAGATCCAGGAAGTGATCGGCACGCTTATCAAGGTCGCGGGCCTCGACGCGCAGCTCGGCGAACTCTGCGAACTGCGCTCGCCGCAAGGCGCGCTGCTGCAACGCGCGGAAGTCGTGGGCTTCACGCGCGGCATCGCCTTGCTTTCGCCGTTTGGGCGGCTGGGCAACGTTTCGCGCGAGACCCGCGTGCGCGGTCTTGGCCGGCCGCTCGCGCTGCGCATCGGCACGGGTCTGCTCGGCCGCGTGATCGACAGCCTGGGCGAGCCCGTCGACGGCAAGGGCCCGCTCGATTGCGACGCGTGGCAACCCGTGATCGCCGATCCGCCCGATCCGATGAGCCGCCCCGTGCTCGACACGCCGCTGCCCACCGGCGTGCGCGTCGTGGACGGCATGATGACGCTCGCCGAAGGTCAGCGCATGGGCATTTTCGCGCCTGCTGGCGTGGGCAAGAGCACGCTGATGGGCATGTTCGCGCGCGGCGCGCGCTGCGATGTGAACGTGATCGCCTTGATCGGCGAGCGTGGCCGCGAAGTGCGCGAATTCTGCGAGCACATTCTGGGCGAGGAAGGCATGGCGCGCTCGGTGGTGGTGTGCGCGACCTCCGATCGCTCCTCCATCGAACGCGCCAAAGCCGCCTACGCGGCCACCGCCGTCGCCGAATACTTCCGCGATCGCGGCCAGCGCGTGCTGCTGATGATGGATTCGCTGACGCGATTTGCGCGCGCGCAGCGCGAGATCGGCCTGGCCATGGGCGAGCCGCCCACGCGGCGCGGCTTCCCGCCCTCGATCTTCGCGGAGCTGCCGCGCCTGCTCGAACGTACGGGCCGCGCCGAACGCGGCTCGATCACGGCGCTCTACACGGTGCTGGCCGAAGACGAATCGGGCGGCGATCCGATCGCCGAGGAAGTGCGCGGCATTCTCGACGGACACATGATCCTGTCGCGCGAGATCGCGGCGCAGAACCGCTATCCGGCCATCGACGTGAGCGCCAGTCTCTCGCGTGTGATGTCCCAGGTCGTGAGCCGCGAGCATGTGGGCGTGGCCGGGCACGTGCGCCGCCTGCTCGCCAAACACAAGGAAGTGGAGCTGCTGATCCAGGTAGGCGAATACCAGAGCGGCGCCGATCCGGTGGCCGACGAAGCGGTGCAGAAAATCGAGGCGATCCGCGCTTTTCTCGGCCAGCCGACCGACCTGCTGGTCGATTTCGATGAGACGCTCGGCCATCTCGCGGAGATCGTGGCGTCATGAAGGATCGCCGGGTGATCGCAATCGATCGCGTGCTGTCGCGTCGCGAGGCGCTCGGGCGCAAGCTCGACGCGGCGCTGGCCGCGCAGCGCGCCGATGTCGCGCAGAAGACACACGCGCTCTCGGCAAGCCGCGCTCAGACCGAAGCGCAGGCCGCGAAGCTCGCGCTGGAAGATGCGAAGCTCGACGCGATGCTGGACGGCGCGTTTCGTCCCGACGTCTTGCTCGCGCTGCGCGAGTGGCGCGCCGAGGAATCGGCGCGACTGGCGGCGTGTGAAGGCGATACGGCGCGCGCCGTGCAGATGCTGGCCGTGAGCGAGGCCGCGTGCGCCGAGGCGCGTCTGCGCATCGTGCGCAATCGCGCGCGCATCGACGTCTACACGCACCATCGCGACCGGCTCGCGCAGGCGCTGGCGCAAGCGCGCGAAGATGCCGAGGAAGAAGAGACAAGCGAACAGCGACGCCCCGCGTGCGCCGCCTGAGTTATCCGGAGAGCCTGCTTGCGATGAACGACATCACTTATCAGACACTCATGGCCGGCCACCATCTGGTCGGTTTCGTGACCCTGCTCGCACTGTGTAGCGAGCGTCTCATGGTGCTCATGATCATATTCCCGCCCACCGCCGACGGCGTGTTGCAGGGCCGCGTGCGCACCGCGCTCGCGCTGTTGTGGAGCGTCTTCGTGGCCTGGGGGCAGCAGGGCTTCTACGAAGATTCCACCCCGCTGCTGCTGGTGGCGATCGGCATCAAGGAAGCGCTGCTGGGGCTGGTGTTTGGCTTCGCGGCGTCGTCGGTGTTCTGGGCCGCCGAGAGTGTGGGCGTCTATGTGGACGACCTCGCGGGCTACAACAACGTGCAGATGCAGAACCCAAGCCAGGGTCAGCAGAGCTCGCTCACATCCGCGCTTTTGAGCCAGTTCGCCATCGCCGCGTTCTGGCTGCTCGGCGGAATGACGTTTCTGCTGGGCGCGCTCTATGACTCGTATCGATGGTGGCCGCTCGGCGCGCTCGTTCCGGCGGGCGGGCAGGTGCTGGAGAGCTTCGTGTTGCATCAGACGGATTCGCTGATGGAGACCGTCGCCAAGCTCGCCGCGCCGATGATGCTGATGCTGTTGCTCGTGGATATCGGCTTCGGCTTCACGAGCAAGATGTCGCAAAAGCTCGAACTGGGTTCGCTCGCGCAACCGGTGAAGGGCGCGCTGACGATTCTATTGCTGGCGCTGCTTGCGGGCGTGTTCCTCGCCCAGGTGCGTGGGCAGATCGCGCTCACGGGGCTCAGCGCGCAGGCGCAGGCGCTGTCGCGCGGCGAGGTGGAGGGCGATGTGGTGGGCGAGGCGCGCGCGGGTGGCGGCAAGCCGTCTGCGGCGCCGGCTGCGGCAGCGAAGGGCGGTGCGCAATGACGCAGCACGATGCGCATGACGCCGCCGCTCACGCGACGACGATCGATCCGCTGGAGAGCGGCATCGTGGCGGCGCTCGTGCGTCTGCTGTGGCGTGCGGCGCGGCACGACGCGCTCGCGTCGCTTGCCGATCTCGACGAGCTAGCCCATGCGATCGACATTCTCCAACCGGATGCGCCGCGTGCGCGGATCGCATTGGCGTGGCGCTATCTGCGCGTGCGCGCGTGGCGGCGCGCACTTGGCGAGTTACGTGACGTGGAGCGGCGCGCGGGGTTGAGCGCGCTCGGCACGGCGCTGGCTGCCGTGTGTCTGTATGCGCTCGGCGAGGCGTCGTGGCGCAGCTACGCGCGCAAGGCCGCCGCGGCGGGCGACGACGAGGAGGCCACGGACACGGCGCTCGCGCTGCTGGCCGCGCCGCCACTTGCGCCGGTTTCCATGCCCATATCGAAGCCACGCGGGGCAGCGAAAGGCATCGCCGCGCGCGCGATCGGTTCGCATGGCGAGCGCGCGGTTCGCATCGCTGCGCGTCGGCGGCGCGCGGCGCAGGCAGACTAGCGGCATCGCATGAAGGACGACGACGCGCCGCGCGCGCCGCGTCTTTCCCGGCAATTCGACCTGATGGCCCCGAGGGCTCGCGAGGGAATAGTGACTTACACACGATTGAGGGAAGACGTCGCGGGCGGGCTCGCAAAGGTGCTATGGAACGCATCGCAGCTCGAAGACCCGGCGGACTTCGAGGATCTGCTCGAAGCGATCCGCGTGCTGCGGCCGCGCTGGCGCGGCGCAGGCACGGTGATGGCGTGGCGCCATGTGCGGCGCGGCGAGTGGGACGCGGCACGCCGCGTACTGGAAGACGCCGACGCAGAGGCGCAGCGCTCGGCCATGCATGCAGTGCTGATGGCCGTCTGTCTGTACGGGCTCGAAGATCCGCTCTGGCACAGTTATGCGCGCACCGCGGTCGATCAGGATGCGTATCCGCACGCCGCGCAAATCGGCAACCGGCTGCTCGCGCAGGCGGCGGCCACCCAGCAGGCGGCGCTGCCTGCCAAAGCCGACGCCACGCCGGCACGCGACGCCTGCACGTCTTCGATGATGTGGATGCGCGCCTGACGTCTGGCGATGCGTGATTCGGCGACAGTTTGTCGATATGGAATCCGTAATAAATATAAAAGATTGCGAAATTCGTGGTTCATCGGCGCGCCGGGTGGCGGCGCGTTCATTTCACTGAATCCGTCATGGATAACGGCGGTTTTGAGCGTCTCTTAACTTACTCTCACAGGACAACATCATGGTCTCTCTCAATCTCGATCCGTCGATCAGCGGCGGCCAGTTTCAATCGACGGACGACGTGAGCGGCACGGGCGGCCAGGATAGCGCGCTGATGAAGGAACTCGCCAAGGTGCTCGGCCCGGAACTCGCGAAGGCGCTCGAAAAGGATCTAGCTGAACTCGGGGATGGCGGTGACGGCTCATCGGGCGGCACCGGTGGCACGGGCGGTACGGGCGGTACGGGGGGGGCAGGTGGGGTAGGCGGGACGGGCGGTTCCGGCGGCGACGGCATGAACGCGCAGAGCGCATCGGGAGCGCTGGCGGGCTACATGGGCACCAATGGCAACCAGTCGCTCGACATGAACGATCTCTACAAGCTCGCGGAAGGGCAGTCGGCAGGAGGTAATGGGCAGACGCCGTCGCCGGCGGTGCAGCAGGCCGCGAAATTCATGCTGCAGAATCCCGACACGTTCAAGCAGATCGAAACCAACGACGTTGCCGGTGCGGACGGCAAGTCGGGCATCCAGAATTTCCAGAACGCCGCGCAGGGCAACATTGCGCTCGACGACGCCAGCGGTGCTGGCGGCGATGACGGCAGCACGGGAAGCACGGGCGGAACCAGCGACACGGGCGACGCAAGCGGCGTGGGCGACGACGGTTCGTCGATGAATGCGCAGAGCGCGTCGGGCGCACTCGCGGGCTACATGGGCACGAATGGCAACAAGGCGCTGGACATGAATGATCTCTACAAGCTTGCGCAAGGGCAGTCGGCGGGCGGCAATGGCCAGAAGCCGTCGGCGGAAGTACAGCAGGCAGCGAAATTCATGCTGCAGAATCCCGATACCTTCAAGCAGATCGAAACCAACGACGTCGCGGGCGCGGACGGCAAGTCGGGCATCGAGAACTTCGAGAACGCCGCACAAGGCAATATCGCAACCGGCGACTCTGGCAGCACGGGCGGCGCGAACAACGCGGGCGGCACGTCCGGCACCGACGACGCCAGCGGCGCAAACGCGATGGGCACGAACGAAGCGGCGGGGGCGCTGGCCGGCTACATGGGCACCAACGGCAACAAGGCGCTGAACGTGGAGGACCTCTACAAGCTCTCGCAAGGCGAAGCGGCGGGCGGCAACGAACAGAAGCCGTCGGCCGAAGTCCAGCAGGCCGCGAAGACGATGCTCGCGAATCCCGATACGTTCAACAAGATCGAAACGCATGACGTCGCGGGTGCGGATGGCAACTCCGGCATCCAGAACTTCCAGAACGCGGCGCAAGGCCTGGTCTGAGCGGTACGCGAAACCTGCGGCGCTTCGTGCGCCGCTACTGTGAAAAAGGGGCGCTGAAAAATCAGCCGCCCCTTTTTGCTTGCTCGATGAGATTCGATGCATCACGCGCGCTTCGTCATACGGTGCACGATCCAGTGTCCGCGTCGCGCGACAGCGGGCCAGCCGTTGCGGCGCATGAATCTGAGGCACACGGCGTTGTCGGCTTCCACTTCCGCGAAGATCACGGGTTGCAGCGCGAACAGCCAGTCGAGCGCGGGTGCGAGCAGGCGCGCCCAGTGGCCGTGGTATTGCTCCAGCACGGCGATATGCGCGGTTTCGCCATCGAACAGGATGCCGCCGATTGCGCGGCCATCGCACTCGAAACCGATCGACGGGCAATCGCGATAGCGCGCAAAAAAAGCGACGCGCGCCGCGATGGCGCGCCCGCTTCCGGGGACGAAGCCGTAGCGGCGCGAATCGGCGTCGAAATAGACGTCGAGATCCGCGCGCGCCGCGAGCCGCAATCGGCTCAACGATAGCTCTCGTGCAGGTCGTCGGCGTCCTGGCTGCCGAGCAGATTACGCATCGCTTTGCGCACATGCACGTCGGAATGCTCGCAGGCGCTCTGCGCGTAGCCGTGCCATGCCGGGTCGTTCAGGCGACGCAGGCACAGCGCCTTGAGCGCCGTGTGTTCGTCGCCCGCACCGTTGACGTATTGCCAGGCGTCGTGCGCGCGGCCGCGCTGGATGGCGATCATCACCGGAAAGACGAGCAGGTCCCGCGTTTGCGGATACTCGGTGTTGAGGCGCTCGAGCAGCGCTTGCGCGCGATCGAGCTCGTTGTCGCGGATGCTGGCCATGAGATCAGCGCCTAGCGCCTCAGGCGTGTTGTAGTCGGTCAACGGTTGCGAATGCAACTTTATCGATGAAGAAGATGCCACCGGTGCGGGCGTCTGGGTGAGCGTGTCCATGTCGTGCCTCCGTTCAAATGGTAAGACCCGCACCCTCGCCGCGCACGAGGTCTTGCGCGGCGAGCACACCGGTCATTGCGAGGCCGCTGTTCATGCCGGTGTCTCCCAAGGCACCGAGCGCGCCGTCCAACAAATGATTGGCCGCGCTCGCTTCGAGGCCTTCAGGCGTGAGTTGCAGCAGATTTGTGCCCGTTTTCAGCGCGCCGCCAACGGCATCGCCGAGCCCTTCACCCATCTTTTTCGGGTTGAGCGTCAGCGCGCCTTCGACGAGCTCCGTGCCACCCTTGACCACGCCGCCGATACCCTTGGCGACGCCTTCGACCGCCTGACCGACGTCATGCGCCAGTCCTTCGATCGCCTTTCCGATTGCGCTCATATGTGTACTCGCGTGAGGTTAAACGTGAGGCGCACGTAGGCGCCATGTCGCATCGTAGTCATTGGAGCGGTGAAGGAAGGGCGGCCTGCGAAGGCAGGCAACGCGAAACGAAACAGGCTTGAATGGGGGGCACTGGCAAGCTGCCGTATCGATGACTGACGGACGAGCCCAGCGAGCTGCGGGCGCAAGCCTACACGCATTCGCTTTCAGATCCAACGTGTGCCCATTAGCGCTTACCTACAACGGGCGAAAGACTTTGGGCTGCGGTTGAGCTTTCGTTGTCAGCAAGCCCGTTGAATATAATTTGCAATGATTCAAGATCTGCTGAAGATATAGGTGTATCGGAACAAGGAGATGAGATGACGCTCGCCCAATTGCAGGCACTCGCCGCTGTGGTTGAACTAGGTTCGCTGACGGAAGCCGCGAACCGACTCAATCGCAGTCAATCGGCCATAAGTCACGCTTTGACTGAATTGGAAGACACAACGCAGGTCAAGCTGCTGATGCGTGACCGGCAGCCGGTTCTCTTGACCGCTGCCGGTGAGCGTCTATGGCCATACGTTCGAAACGTGGTGCAGGAAGCTCAGGCGCTGCGTCACCAGTTCAGCCTTTCGCGCGGCAAGCTGGAGGGAAGGCTGGTCGTCGCATCGCTGCCGAGCGTTTCGCTTGCTTTCATCGTGCCCGCGCTCGAAGAATTGAAGGGGTTACATCCGGGAGTGTCGGCGGTGTTGCTCGAAGGCACTGACGCGGAAGTTGAGGCATGGATCGAGGACGGTACCGTCGACGTGGGCGCAGTGGCAGGCACTAGAGCATTCGCCAACAATTTACCGCTGCTCGACGAAAATTTCGTCGCGGTTGCGGCGGAAGGCACGTTTGACGGCCGCAAAAGTGTGTCGGCAAAACAGTTATCGGCGTCGCCGTTTATTTTCTCAAAGGCTGGATGCGGGCCAGTGATTGCCGACTATTTCGCACGCGCTGGGGCGCAACTTCACACCGAATTCAACGTTGTCGAAATGCGCACGATCCTCTCTATGGCTGAGGCGGGGATGGGTGTGTCGATCGTTCCGCGCATTACGTTGACTTACACGCCGTTCGGCGGCCAGGTTTTGGAACTCACGCCACAATTGCATCGCTCGGTGCGTCTCTCATGGAACACGAGCGGCAATGCGGTCACTGACGAATTTGTGCGTCTTGCTGCTGCGCAACGCATGAGGTCGAAAAACGCGACCAAGACGCTGGCGAAAAAGACAAAGTAACGAGCCGCAGATGCGATGAAAAGGGTTCATGCGTCACATGCAGTTTATTCACACTAAGCAGAACCAATATGCAATATATTCTACGGAACTTGCCATCCTAATTTCTCTATAACAAAGGAGATCGCCGTGCCGGCCCTGCCTACTCTGCTTGCATTCGGACTCGTCTCACTCGGCATGGTCTTGACCCCCGGGCCGAATATGATTTATCTGATCTCGCGTTCGATCTGCCAGGGACGCCGCGCCGGGCTTCTGTCGCTTGGCGGCGTTGCCATGGGGTTTGTTTTCTATATGTTCTGCGCCGCGTTTGGGATCACTGCGCTCGTGCTCACCGTGCCTTACGCGTATGACGCACTGCGCTTTGCCGGCGCCTTATATTTGTTGTATCTCGCTTGGCAGGCGGTCAAACCAGGTGGTCGCTCTGCGTTTCAGGTCCGGCAACTGGCACACGACAGCAGCCGGAAACTCTTTATGATGGGCTTCGTGACGAATCTCACAAATCCGAAGATTGCTGTGATGTATCTTTCGCTGCTGCCGCAATTCATCTCGCCGGGACATGGCAGCGTTCTCGCGCAATCGCTGATGCTCGGCTGCGTGCAGATTGCGGTTAGTCTGACGGTCAATGCGTTAATCGCCAGCATGGCCGGTTCTGTGGCCGCGTTTCTTACGGGTCGTCCGGTTTGGGCGCTGGTTCAACGTTGGTTGATGGGCATGGTGTTGGCCGGGCTCGCCGTGCGCATTGCTCTGCAATCGCGCAGCTAGAATTTGCGCTTTCTAGTGAGGTCGCAAGTGACGCCCGGAGCGCAATTCAGGCTCATCGCAACTTGCGACTTCAGGCATCACGAATGACTTATCTGGACTCGATAAGGGTTTGGGCGATCTCCCAGGCATCCATTGCCGCCTGGTGATTGCCGTAAACCTGGGCCGCGACGATCGCGCCATCAAGCAGGATCATCAATTTGCGCGCATCATCGGCAGCGCGCTTCTCGCCGACGATCGGTGTGAGCAACTGCTCGAAAAAGGCAATGAAACGGCGCTTCTGACCGGAGGCGGCTTCGAGAACTCGCGCCTCGCGCGCGGCATGTTCTGTCGCCGCGTTGATGAACATACATCCCGCGAAGCTGTTGTCGTGAATCCAGCCATCGTGCCATTCATACACAGCTTTGACCCGAGCGAGAGGATCGGACTTACTGTTGACGAAAGCGATCAAGCCTTCAGCGACTGTCGCCTCCCGTTGCGCAAGAACTTCGATAATCAAATCGTTCTTGGAAGGGAAGTACTTGTACATCGTCATCTTCGCGACGCCGGACTCTGCGATGATCCGATCGATGCCAACGGCTTGATAGCCGAACTGTGCGAACAAACGCATCGCGGTGTCGACGATATTCTGCCTTTTTTCACTCATCTTCTTGCCTGCTCTGACTTGTCGTGCAAGGAATCCCGCCAGGTTCAACACGAAAAAGTCGTATTCGCATTGCCCAAAGAGGGATTCGAAGCGCAAACTCCTGATCTGTCAGAATATCACGCCGGCGGAATTCCCGGCGCTGCATGCGTCTTACTTATGCAAAGCAAGTTTTGCTTGCAGTTCGTCGTAGTAGGCTGTACATGTTTTCAGTCGCAGGTGTGCCCCAAAAAGGATTTCGTCGGCCGCTGCTGGATTTGCCGATGTGATCGGCGCAATCACATTGTGCAGCCAGCCCTCGCCGTGGATTACGTCGATGGTGACGTGCTCTTCATAGTATTCCAGCTCGCCATTGCCGCCGAGACCCAGCCGTTTGCATCCGCGCACTAGCTTCTCGTAATGGGTGGGGTCCATCAATTCAGTAATCGCCATCACGCCCAGCGACTTGAAATAGTGCTGCCGGCTTGCACAGGTCGTCATAAACAGGTTATGCCCAATCAGACCGTAAAGGCCGAGATCCAGATGCCGCACATCGGGTTGAGAATCCACCCCAACCGATCTCAGCAGGTTTTCAAAGAGATGAACGTGGCCTTTTTCCGGGTCGCCGCGTCCTGCTTCGTCCCACATGTTCTGGATGAGTTCCTTTCGCACGTTGCTTGACGAACCAATCAGTGCAAATGCGAGCAAATCGAAGAAACGGGTATTCAACGCGGCATCACTCTGGAAGAACGCGATCATTTGTGACAACGTGGCTTCGGATTCCAGAAAATCAAATAGCGAGTGTGTGCCTGCCTCAGACGTCACCCACATGTGCCGGACCGCATCGACTACCGGCTCTTTCGCCAGTTGTGACGTCTGTTGCGCGTAGTGCGGGAATTCGGTTTGAAACCACGCTTGCTCGATCTTGTTACGAAGCGCAAGCAGGTGCGGGTCAAACTGGTTCTGCGCCGCGGCGGTTCCAGCCGGTGCGATGTGGAGTTCGTTCAGGACGAAGAGTGTCGAGTGGATGTCATGGAGAGCGTCGACGTCCTCCGACTTGAACGCCCGTTGCAACGCACCGTTGGCATTGTTTGCCAACGTATGGGTCAATTCCTGTTCGCGGTCCCATCGCGAGGACAGTTCGCCATCGGCCACGAGCGAACGCGCGAAGGTTGCAAGAGAGCGTGCATCCACTTCCGCGCCACCCTCGATATTCTTTTTTTGGGAATTGTCTCCGACCAAAATGTGTGTTGTTCCACAACCCAGCATCATTTGCTCCTCGTTCAGGTTTCTGAAAGTGACGACCACCCCAGGTCGTCGTATACAGACAGCCCTGTATCTTAGCAAGGCGTGAGTCGACGCCAAAAAAAGTCCGTTCGACGATCGTACTTTGGGCGGCGACATCTTAGACGACTCTTATGACCTCAAGGATCCTGAAAGCTCATCATTGCCCGATGTTGAAAGCAAATAGTAGGCTGAGGCAGAACGCTTTCGAAATTCATTTCCGGTGATATGCACTACGAATATTATTTAAGAAACGATGGACAGACAGATCTGTATAGCTCAAACTGCGCTCTCACTTATTTGACTCGGCATGTCGTTGGTTGAGTGTGAGTTGCAAGTGGTCGCACTGGTATTGGCGACATCTAGAGGCGTGTTTAACCATTCGCTTTAGGAAGAGTAGTCAATTCATGTTTAGAAATCGCAAGCCCATTTCACTTGATGACCCGAGTCTTGCACGTGTCGCACTGACTCCGCAGATGCTCGACTATGATCGATTCGCGAATCGTGGTTCATCGCAGTATCTGCCTTATTTGATGAACTTTAATGCGGTTAATTTTCGCTCTGAGGCCATCAATACCGACGCACTTGGGTTTCGTTTCGCGAATGATGCTTTCGGCCGTCCCGTTAGTGTTGGCACGCTCGATAGTGAAAAAATGCCGTACGTCAATATTCTGGTTGGCGCGTCGCCGGCGTTGGGATATGGCGCAACCAGCGATAAGCGATCGGTAGTTAGCCGCCTTTCCGAGTTCGATCCGGATGGCATGCCTTGGTTGAATTTCGCCGGGCACTGCTTCAACGCCGTTCAGGAGTTGATGCTATTCATGCTTCACTCGCATCGGCTGCCAAAAATAAAAAATATCGTCGTAATGGGCGGGTTTAATACGCTCGTTATGGCGAGGCTTCCGGAATTCGTTCGAGGAACGCTCCCCCCTTTTTACTTCTGCGGCGATTTTTACGAAAAATTCGACGAAATCGCCTCTGAAAACGGTGCGAGGCTATCGAGTCAAAAATTGCCGAAATGGCCCGCGGAAACTACTTCGGTGCCGCCGATCGAGGAAACCATCGCTTCTGCGTCACATGAAACGCAGAAGCGACTGAGAACCTGGAAGCAATTCGCAGATTCGTTGGGTGCTGAACTCACCTTCATTATGCAACCGCTTGCGACATGGGTGCGACAGCCGTGCGCCGAGGAGCGCAAACTATTCGACGAACTCGATAAGATTTCCCGGCTTGGCACCTGGGACAACCTATATGGAGACATTTCGTCGACAGAAGCTGCAGATCGATATGGACAACGTCTGGCAATTGGGTGCCATGAGCTGGATATTCGATTCGGTAATCTTGTCACCGATTTGCGCGAGCGTCCTGCCGAAGAATGGATTTTCGTCGATCGTGCCCATTTTACCGATGTGGGTAACGAAATCGTGGCAAGAGCGATACATCGTCATCTATGAAGGGGCTGAAGAGAAAATGCTGAGTAAAATTTTTCACGCTATCAAGTCATTGTTCAAAAAGAATAAGCCGAAGAAGAAAAACGACTCCTCTATCTATCCGATGTATTGATGCAGAAGAGCCGACATCTATTCCCGAGGTATCTTGGGGCGCAGTCACAAGGCGAGGTAAGAGGCGCATTTAACGCAGACTTGCTTCGAACCCGGGTCTTCGCGAAGCTTCTTCCTCATCTCGCCGAGGCTGATTTCTCGCGCCGCTCACTGGCGAATCTGGCCAGCGCGGCAAATGAACGGCTCCAAACCGTGAGAGCGGGGTTCCAGAGGCTGGCCGCGTTTATAGAAACGGATGACCATTTGAATAAGGCTATTCGTACGAAAGCGGCGTTAGAAATTTCGCCTTTTGTTATTTCCATTCCCTATTTACTTCATAAGGTATGCGGAAGCTGGAACAACGAAAACCGTTTCGCAATGTCGGCGCTAAGAATCCACGCGGCAGATCTCGGCGTGGGTTATGCAGAATCGGGAAGATCACACCGTTTTCAGGAATTGCTCCGGAAGAATCAATTGAATTTTCCGGGGGAGGATATTTTTCGAACGGGAAACGATGCCAGGATATCGGACGGCGCGTTTAATTTTGCTGCGCAAATTCTGGTAGTCGGGAATTTTCCTGAATCTTTATGCAGTGAAATCATCGGTGCAAATCTTTATTTACGGCAATGTGGATTACTACCTTGCTTGGACTTCATCGCGGACGATGATGTTCATGCCAGAGAGTATCTCGATCTGTGTCGCAATCCCGCGGGCGATGACGCGGATCTCCGGGCTTTGGCGGAAGCAGCCGTTCAGGAGTATCTGGGCGATGGCGGGGATATGGTCGGGGTTCAGCTTGGCTATCTCTGGGCGCGACAGCAAACTGAGGACATCAACCGGAACATGCTCGCCGTGTTGGAGCGCTGGGTCGATCCTAGGGAGGCTGCGTGCGACTTGATCCGGCGCCGTGGCGCTGATGCCTGTCTTTATCACGAGAAGGTAAAGCTCAATCGTGAGCCTATGCAAGGCTTGCTCGCGGAAAGCGATGAAGCGCGCTTCCTTGAGAATCTTGGCCGTAGTGCATATGTCCGTCCTGGAAGTCCCAGCACAAGCCCGCTCTTGAACAGCCTGCTTGAGCCACGCGGAAAAATGTTTCGAATTTTTAATAAGGATGACATAGAAATTTTCAGGCGATGGATCGCTGCACTCCCTATTGACGACAACCCGTTGCTTCCGCCAGCTTACTCGGTGTGGAAAGACGATGGCGTGCTGGATGCCGCACAGGGAGTGCAGGTAACGCCGCCGTACATGCTCAAGGGTGAAAAACCCCGGGTGATTTATCCGAGACTTCTTCGCCAGGAACTGTCTTCTTGTGAAGAACGGTTCGCCGCGCAATACGTTTCGAACTGGCTGGCGCGTGCGAAACGTCACGTTGCTAAAGGGCATTGTCCGCTGCCGGAAAAGTGGTCACCGGGCGAATTAGCGCAGTGGTTGCAGGACCAGCACATGAAGTCGAGCAGGTCACTCGAACCGGATGCGGAGATACCGGAAAAGGACAGTGTCGTGCGCGACATCCTCGCGTTAGCGCCGTTGACCATGATCGACGGCGCTTGGCTCGGCGGATTTTCGCATCCTGCGCTGGCCTGTACTGGCCATGGATACAGACTGTTCGAGACATTCTTCGACGAGCTTGGCAATGGTATCGAGTCGCAAAACCATCCGGTGATTTATCGTCATCTGCTCAAGGCCGTTTATGGCGAGCTTCCGGCGACGAAGGAAAAGGGCTATGCAGATGCCCCTTGTTTTAGCGACGATGATTTCAACCTGCCAGTATTTTGGCTTTCGATTGGACGCTATCCCCAAACATGGTGCGCGGAGATCTTGGGTCTTAACCTCGCGATGGAGCTGTCGGGTGTGGGGGGCGGCTATCGCCGAACACATCGGGCTTTGGTCAAGTATGGTTACCCAACCCTGTTTGTCGATCTTCATAACTCGATAGACAACATTTCGACAGGACATACGGCATGGGCAGCCGCAAGCCTGGATGCGTATCTCGGCAACTTTTCGAAAAGTGAGCGAGACGGGCTTTGGGAGCGGGTTCGGACTGGATTTGTTGCGCTTAACCTACCTAAGGAGCAAACGGTGTTCGAAAAACTTTTCGGAAAAATGAGGTCGATTCGATGACGTCTACGCTTGGCATTTCAGCGTTCTATCACGATAGCGCGGCAACGCTAGTAGTCGATGGGAAGATTGTCGCGGCAGCTCAGGAAGAGCGCTTTAGCCGTATTCGCCACGATCCGGGGTTTCCTAAGCGAGCCATCGAATTTGTACTGCAGCGCGCGGGTGTGCGTTTGCGGGACGTCGATAACGTGGCCTATTACGAAGATCCAAAGACCAAGTTTCGACGTGTCGTTGCCACCGCGGCCGTAGCGGGGTTTTCGGCGGCCGATACCTATGTACCAGCGCTGGGCGAGTGGCTGTCAACAAAGCGTCGTATGGACCTTGAGGTGATTCGCTATCTCAAGGATATGAACGATCGCGCTGGCCGGCGCATTGATGTGCATAGCCATCATGAATCTCATGCTGCATCGGCATTTTTTCCGAGCCCGTTCAAAAGTGCCGCAATACTGTGCATCGACAGCGTGGGCGAATGGGCAACGACCAGTATCTGGCATGGCACGGCAAAGGGCATCGAATTAAAGGCGGATCTTTCGTTCCCGCATTCGTTGGGTTTGCTGTATTCGGCGTTCACGTATTTTTGCGGCTTCAAGGTCGACTCCGGCGAGTACAAACTCATGGGGCTCGCGCCTTATGGAGTGCCCACTTACGCTAATAAAATTCTCTCGGAATTGATCGATGTGAAGCCGGATGGAAGCTTCCGGCTCGACTGGACAAAATTCGAGTTTATTCGCGGCGAAGTGATGACCGGTGAGACATTTGAACGCCTGTTCGGCGGCCCGCGCCGACTGCCAGAATCACCACTCACCGAGCGAGAATTCGATCTGGCCGCGTCGGTACAGAAGGTCACGGAGATGATTGTCGCGCGTCTGGCCAACACGGCGCGTGAGATCACCGGGGAGAAATCATTGTGCATGGCCGGTGGCGTAGCGCTCAATTGCGTTGCGAATGGTGTTGTTTCGCGTGATCGAACCTTCGATCGTCTCTGGGTGCAGCCCGCTGCGGGCGACGCTGGAGGTTCATTAGGTGCCGCGATTCTCTCCGACCGTAAGCGCCGCGCGGTAACTGGGCGACAACTAAAAACGGGAGCGCTCGATGGCATGAGTGGGTCGTTGCTCGGTCCGGACTATAGCGACGGACAGATCAAGGAAGCGCTGGACTCATGCGGTGCGAAATATCACCTCCTTTCGCAGGAAGAACTCGACCATCGGGTAATTGAATCCATCACGGCAGGCGGTGTAGTCGGATGGTTCCAGGGACGCATGGAATTCGGCCCGCGAGCGCTCGGCAGCCGTTCGATTCTTGGTGATCCGCGTCGTTCCGATACGCAGTCAAACATGAATCTCCGGATAAAGTTCCGCGAGTCTTTCCGGCCATTCGCGCCGATCGTCCTTGAGGAGCATGCCGCGCATTATTTCGATATCGTCGACGAAAGTCCTTACATGCTGGTGGTTTCGCCCGTTACCGCCGCCATTCGCAAGCAGCTTTCGCAGGATCAGCAGGCGTTGTCGGGAATCGACCGGTTGAAAGTCGTGCGCAGCGATTTACCCGCCATCACACACGTGGATTTCTCCGCACGTGTGCAAACCGTGGACCGCGAGCGTAATCCGAGATTGCGGATGCTTCTAGAACGGTTTTACGATCGATCGGGATGTCCGGTTTTGGTCAATACGTCCTTCAATGTTCGCGGCGAGCCGATTGTAAACACGCCTTTTGAAGCATACCGTTGCTTCATGCGAACGAACATGGATGTACTCGCAATCGGCAATTTTTATCTTGCAAGGTCAGAGCAACCTCATTTTGAAGAGGCGGTCGACTGGCGTGAGGAAGTTCCGCTTGACTGATTGACGTTTACCACGAGGAGGTCTGACGCATGAATTGGTTTGTTTTTACTCTCATTGCACCGCTGGGATTTTTGATCAGAAAGACGCCTTCCTTCTCTCATCGGCCTGACCAGAAAGTAAGTTCGTATCTGGACCGAAAATCATGATCGCTGAAGATCTGGATGTGCAGGACGAATCGGTCGTCAAGATTATTGAAGTCGATCTGCCTGACACAGGATCACTGGGCCGCTTCCGAGAGAAATTGACGGACAGCCCACATCATGCTGAAACGGTGGGCGAGGTAGGTGCTGACTGGTTGAAATCGATTCTCGATCCCACTGCAATTCGCGCAATCAGCGAATTTCGTGGTGGGCCGCATAAGGCGTTGCTGTTGCGTGGCGTTGCGTTGACCACAGAAGTCGAAACTCCGCATACGGGATTTTTGCCAACGAATCAGTGCGTACTGGATTTCGACATATTTCACTTCGGGATGCTTAGCCTGTTGGGTGTGAGACCGCACGCCGTGGAGTATGAGAATCGCGGCAAGCTGGTCCGGAATGTCGTGCCGGTTATCGAGGCAGCAGGAACGACGAGTTCATGGGGCGCGGACGTCGAATTTTTCTGGCACACCGATAACCCGAACTGGCCGTTCGAGAATGAGGTGTCGGACTTGTCGACCAGTGTGCCAACATTCCTGGCGTTTATTGCGGTGCGTAACCAGGAGGGCGTGTCGACCGATATCGCTTGTGTTGATCACGTGCTTTCGCAGATCCCGGACTGGGCGGTTACGCAGTTGCAGAAGCCCGGCTTTATGTTCGGCGCCCCTGCCTCGAACGAAGGGTTTGATGGAAAGAGGCAGATGTTGCCGATTATTGAGCAGAGCGATCTGGGTTATCGGCTGCGATTCGATACCGGCATTGTCACGGCACGTGATCCGGATAGTTCGGAGGCGCTTGAGTTATTGCGGCGGCGTCTGAAAGACGTGGAAGGTATCGAAGTCGTTCTCCAGTCAGGCGATTTTTTTATATTCAAGAACGCACGCGTTCTACACCGCCGCAAGGCATTTCGCCCTTTTCCGGAAGGCAAGGCGAGATGGTTGCGAAGGGTGTATTGCAATTAATATGTCTTTAAAGTCAATCAAATAATTTAGGAGTATTATATGAATAAGCGTGTTGCAGTCATTGGCGGCCGTCCCGCTCCCATTCACGGCGCGAAGGAACTGGGTATCGACGTCGTTCTGGTTCATCAGGAAGGCGATTACGAGCCGGAGATGCTTGCTCATTGCGAACAGGTGGTCCATGCGCGAATTGACGATGCAGAGGCCATCATCAAGGCACTTGAACCGCTTCATCGCAAGCGTGCATTTGATCGCATCATGACCACAACCGAAGCAGCGGGCGAATCCACCGGTAGAGTAGTCGATCACTTTGGTCTGACCGGCGTTTCCTATAAGACGGCGCATTTGTTGAAAGACAAGGTTGCCATGCGTGAACTGCTGGCCACGCACAATTTGAGCCCCGTCGCTTTCAAGGAAGTCAATAACGCGGAGGACGCAATTGAATTCGTCAAAGTGCATGGGAGGTCGGTGCTCAAGCCGGCGGAGGGTGTGGCCAGCCTTCATATTCATCCGTGTGACGACGAACAATCCGCTGCAACAGCCTGGCAGCGGCTCAAAGACGCTCAGGTCAGTCACATTATCGTCGAGGAATATCTTGACGGTCCGGTCGTGAGCGTGGACTCGTTTTCTCTCAGGGGACGTCACCTGCCGATCGGCTATTCCCAGTACCGAATGAATGATAAATACGTGGAATGGGAGGTCAGCACGCCTAGCACCGAAGCGCGCAAATGGCTCAAGGAACTGCGCGAGCTGACGTGTCGCTTGCTCGATGCGGTGGAGCTGGAAGAAGGTCCGTCGCACAGTGAGTTCGTTCTGACACCCCGTGGCCCGCGCGTGCTCGAATCTCATGCGCGTCTGGCTGGATCGGGCGCGCCCGAGCTGGTGCGCCGCGCGTTCGGACTGGATTTGAATCGCATGTTTCTCACCGTACCGTTGGGTATCGACAAGTTGCCGGAGCAATCTCCCGAGCCCAAAGCCGGTGCGGCCATTCAGTTCTTTGTACCCACGCCGGGCCGGGTCAAAAAGATCGATCACGATTTCCCGTCGGATGTTGTCGTCCGCCAGACGCAACCCGGTGAAACGCCGCTGGTATTCCTGCCGTTTCTCTTTACCCTCGGCGACGCTGAGCGCGCAGTCGTCATCCAGAAGCACGAAGGGGACCGCATTCCGCCGCTCGATACGGTTGCGGATTGTGTTTCCGGATACGTACTGGCGACGGGGCATTCCCGCGAAGATGCTGTCGAGATCACCGACGGGCTGGTTGCTTCCGTGAACTTCGATGTGGAGCAAATGGCATGACCTATGTGCTCTGTTTGCATCGTTGGGTCGGGTATCAGGCGACTTACGATCAATACGAGCTACCTGCAAATACGCGGATTCGGGCGATCTGCACGCCTGAGTCCGTCCGTTCATTGCCGGGCAAGCTTCTCGAGTCGTATTCGACACTGCCGTCGTTGGACGATGCAACTGCTGTGATGGCTGAGGCCGAGCATCTGGTGGCGCTGCACGGCAAGCCTGTGCTCGTTGTTGCGTTGAACGAAGGCGATCTGCTCAACGCGGCCTCGATTCGTGAGCGTTGGGGGATAAGGGGCGATGATCTGGCGTGGACGCATCGATTCAGGGACAAACTGGCGATGCTTGAAGTTGCCGCGCGCCAAAGCGCCATTGGCGTGCTGACAGCCGTTCCCGCTGATTCTCGCGAACTCGCCGAGCAAATGGCGGCAGAGCATGGTTATCCGCTGGTGCTTAAACCTCGCTATGGGACAGCAAGCCGTGGCGTGAGGATCCTGCGTGATGCGGCCGATCTTCATGCGGCCTTGCTCGATCAGATCGAGCCGATGATGATCCAGCGTTTTTGCGGCGATCCGATTTTGCACGTGGATGGCTGGTGGGACGGCACGCAGATTGTGGTCGTGACGGCGTCGCGTTACGCAAATAATTGTGCTGGTTTTGGCCCTGAAAGTCCGCTCGGCAGTATCGAGCTCGGGGAAGGACGCGATGAAGATCGCATCAGGGCGCGTGTAGGCGAATTGTTGGCCGCTTTCGCGCCCGAGCGTGAGATCGTGTTTCATCTTGAACTATTCGATAAGGGCGACGCGCTGCATTTCCTTGAAATCGGCGCGCGTGTTGGCGGAGCTGAGATTCCGTTTCTTTGGCGGGAAGTGAGGAATATCGATCTGGTCGGCATCGCGTGGGAAATCCAGACTGGCGTCTCGACACGCTATCGCGATCATGCGCGCAGGTTCAGCCGTTCGGGAAGACCCGTGCATCCGGAACGTGGTGCATGGGTAATCGCTCGAAGGGCGAGCGATCCTTGTACAGATGCTGAAACCGTGTACTGGTCACAACCGCGCGACCCAGGATTCGCGGCGAGCGGGGTGTATGAGGGTTCCGGAACGCGTTTGCGCCTGCGTAGTTTCGACTGCCATGCACTTGAGCGTGATGTCAAGGCGATTTTCGAACATCTGTCACCGGCAAGCGGTGTCGAATGCTGAGGGTAGTCTCTGTTCGTGGTAGGCGAGAGTGGATTTGCGCGAGCCTACTGTCCCTCAGAATGCTATGCATGGGCGTTGCACGCACTGTGATGCGATTCAATTCGCTTAATTCAAGCCGGAAAATGAATTGGCTTGAAAAGCGAAGTTGGTAGAGCTCTATAGGGCTGTCGATTTCCGATTCCTTTGGTCGTATTCTGAAAGTTGCACACGAAGCGAGCGCACGCGCTGCGCGCGCTTCGTAACCGATTTATCTGGCATAAAAGACTCGCGTTGTTTGTCGTGACATCGTCATGCTCCAAACATTGGTAAGTATAGCGAATCAATATTTGCGGGCGGAAAACCGAACGGAGAAAGAATTATTCGCTGAATCGTTGGCATCGGCAATGCGAGACAACCGCAGTCGTTGTCATTCGTCGCTCGGATCCGTTTCTCGGGAGCAGTTCCTTCTGGCCTGGATCAAAGCTCAGTCGACCAAGGACACGGCTGCATAACTCGGGACCGTTGGAAGGCAAAAACCGAGGTACGCTCATAGGAGACAAACGCGTATGCGAACAGAACTCCCCCTCCATCCACGTCCGACATTGATCAACACGGCTCCAAAGTGGGGATAACGATGACCACCTTCCACCGTTGCCTGCCTGAGCAGGATGTCCCAGCGCAGACGCGTGTCGTGATTGTGGATTGCCTCAAATGCCTCTGCCGAGGTTGCAGGCATATGAAAAATCAGCCGGTCGATCACAGGTCAATATCGGGTAACTGATCACCGGTCATTGGCGAACAGGAATGCCGGAGATAACGGCTTCATTCCAATGATCGAGAATTGTGGCACCCTGAGCTCGTGCCATCGCCTCCGCCTTTCTGCGGGTCGCCAGCATCTCCGGTAGCGCATTACGGTAACGGGCACGCAAGGCATCGGGCGTGACATCGCCATCCTTGCCGAACGCGTCAAGCCACGCCTCGTCGGTCCTGACCGTTGCGCTCAACTGGTCACCGACCACCAGCGGCGCATCTGCCGCACGGAAGTCTTTCGTATATTTCAGTTCGATGAACATGTTGTCGACGTGCCAACTCCAGACGACCGTGTCTCCTGCCCTTAGACGGTTCCATTCCTCCCGCGTCAACGGGTAGGTCGGGTCCGCATAGACGATGCCAGGCGGCGGTGAATATCTCTGCCCGCTTACTGGTGCGTCGAAAACATACGTGTCGAGTCCGGCGAGCCGCGGCGAATCCGCTGCGATAAACCGCTTCCAACCGGCTCGGTTGACTCTCTCGATGACATCCATGACATAGCGATACATAGCGTCGTCGTACGCACCAAGCGCCGCCTGGTCCTTGATGTCATGCGGTGGCGGGGGAACCTTGAAGGTCACCTCGATATTACGAACGCGCGCGCCTTCCTCGGAGTCAGACATGAATTCGACGTCAGTTGCTTGCGGAAAGAGCACGCCATGCCGAACATCCCTGAGCTGAAAGACCGGTTCGACGCCGGTCGCGATGCGGCTCGTGTCGTACATCAACGCCGTAGACACCGTCGATTTCCTGATCGGCACCGCGGCCTTGCGCATGATCTCGTCGCTATTTTCGCCCAATGCGAACGAAAGGTTTGCCTGCATCACATGTTTTCCTTGCTGAACGTTCGTTGCTTCGCCTTTTGCAGACCACACGTGCATCAAACCAAACGCAATCACGGCGCATAAGGCTATCGTCGCTATCTGTCGCTTAAGCATCTTTCCATGCGCCGATTGTTTTAATCTGCTCAATCATGTACGGCCGATAACGGGGCGACGTCATCAGGTAATGGTATTTGTTCAGGATCTTCGTGACGTAACCCATCCGGTCGGTCGTGTCGTAAAGCTTGCCAGTGTCCATTGTGGCAGAACAGAGATGAAAAGCATCGCGAGCTTCGGATTGAGAATGCTTGTGGTTGCCCCCATTGCGAGAAGGCGCAAAGGCGGCTCGCCCTTGACTTCCCTGATGTCGAATGGCAAACGCCCGCCAGGCCGCACTGCTTGCCACGCGAGAAAAAGCAGGTAGGTTGCACCCACGGCTGCCAGTGTGTGCGTCGCAAACGGCACCTGCACGAGCAGTGCGGTAATCCCAAACGCGGCTCCGAACATATAGGTAAGGTAGCCAATCATCACACCGGCGAGCGAGACCACGCCTGCACTTCGTCCCTGCGAAATCGAATGCGACATGATGTAGACCATGTTGGGGCCAGGGGTGATGGCGAGCATTCCGCCCACAACAAGAAATCCGTAGAACAACCCTGACGCCTGCGTGACTTGCCTTCCGCTTCGTTGACTACAGGCGATTATCATGTCGAGCCTGTATGCAGTAAAACGGATTAAACTGAACGAATTGCTCGGTTTTTTCGAATCTTCTGAAGAAGCTCGATTTCGATGTTCTAGAGATGGTCGTTGCCGTTGCCGAATCCGGCTCCATTGCACTGGGCGCTCAGGTAGTGCATCGCTCTCCATCTGCCGTCGGCATGCAGATCAAGGCGCTCGAAGAAGTGATGGGAAACCGCTCTTTCGTCGCGATACCCGTAACGTCAGTACCACCGAGGAAGGCGCGATGCTCGTCGACTACGGCCGACGAATGCTGGCGATGCGGGAGGAAGCGTGGGCCTCGGTAGTCAGGCCGAAGATCAAGGGACGAATAACGATCGGTATTCCAGACGACTACATTTCATTGCTTCTGCCGCAGCTGCTTGGGAAGTTCGCAGCAACGCATCCACGTGTGGATATCCGCGTGATGGGACAGCCGAGCAGTGCGATCGTGCCGATGCTGAAAGACAACTCGTTTGATCTTGCGTGTCTCACGAAGGTAAAAGGGGTTTCGGGCGAGCTGATACGGTACGAATCCATCATCTGGACGGGTTCCATGAAGCGCAGGGTATGGGAAGAGCGACCACTTCCCCTTGCCGTATTCGCGCACGGAAGTACAGCGCGTGATCTCGCTGTGCGAGCGCTGCAGAGCGCGAGCATCAAATACCGGATGTCCTACGAGAGTCCGAGCTTCCTCGGTCTACTCATTATGGTGGATGCTGGGCTTGCCGTTGCGCCTCTGGCACTATGCGGCATTCCGGCACATCTGCTGCAACTCACACCGAATGATGGACTGCCCGAACTGGGTGAGCTGGAAGTCGTGCTGGCGCGCAGCGCGCGATCAGCCAGGGCACCGTGCGACTGCCTCGCCGAGCAGATTCTTTCGGAGTGGCGTGCATGATGCGGCTGTTAAGCGGATTGCCATGCCGATTGTTTTCGATCTTTCTCCTGCACATCTTCGAATATGAAGCTTGATCCTGTTTCCTTGAGCCTTTTTATCGCGGTCGTCGAAGAAGGCAGCATCGCTGCGGCGGCGGAGCGAGAGCATATCGCGGCCCCGGCGATCAGCAAACGTATCAGCGCACTTGAGGAATCGCTCAGAACCACTCTGCTGACCCGGCACCACAAGGGCATTGAGCCAACAGCTGCGGGCTATGCGCTGTTGAACCTGTCCCGACGCGCGGTCAACTACCTGGACGATATCCACACAGAAATGCTGGACTACGCGTCGGGAACACGAGGGCAGGTCCGCGTGTTCTCGAACATTTCCGCAATCACACAATTTCTTCCGGACGACCTTTCCACATTCCTTGAAGGGCATCCGGCTGTCGAAGTCCGGCTTGAAGAGCGTAATAGCCTCGTGACGCTCCGGGCGGTCGCGGAAAACGCCGCTGATGTCGGAATCTTCACGGTGGAACCTCATGCGGAGGCGGTGGAAACGCTTTCTTATGAAGAGGATGAGCTAAGCGTCGTCGTTCGCCGCGACCATCCGCTTGCGGGAAAGAAAAGCGTTCGTTTCGAAGAAACGTTGGCCTGGGATTTTGTGGGCCTACGCACGGGAAGCGCGATCAACACGCAGCTTACACAGGGCGCAAACCGGCTCCAGAAGGATTTCCGCCTGCGCATTCAGGTCACGGGCTACGACGCGCTGTGTTTGATGGTGTCGGCGGGACTTGGCATCGCCATTGCGCCTCGAAGTCTCACAAAGCTTTTTGTCCGACGATTGGGCGTGACGGAGGTTTCGTTGGCTGAACCGTGGGCGCGACGCAGGCTGGGGATTGCCATCCGGAACCGCGAAAGCCTTTCCCCGGCGGCGGAAGCGCTTGTCAGTCATCTGCAGGACAGAGCCGCTGCGAGGAGGCGAAAAACTTAATTTCAGCCATAACGGTTCGTTACGGCTGACTCGCCAAAGACTAATTCACGGGCGGCGCGACATTGACCATCATTTGATCCACATCAAACCTTTCTGGAGACAAGTGATGAGCAAAGCCCACTACGAAATCGCACTGCTGCCGGGCGACGGCATCGGCCCCGAAGTTGTGGATGCCGCCGTGCGCGTTCTGACCACCGCCGCAGACCACGCCGATCTCAAGCTCGCCTACACCAGCTATGAAGCGGGTGCTGGCCTGTATAAGCGTACTGGCGAATCCATGTCGGAGGCAGACATGGAAGCCGTTGGCCAGGCGGATGCGGTTTTGCTCGGTGCGATGGGTCTGCCCACTGTTCGAAAGGCAGATGGCACCGAGATCGCGCCTCAAATCGACCTTCGCGAGCGCTATGGTCTGTTCGCAAGCCTGCGCCCGTGCGAACTGTTTCCGGGCGTTCCGAGCCGCGTAAAGGCGGACAAGGTCAACATGCTGGTGATCCGCGAAACGACGGAAGGTCTGTTCGCCGGCCGCCATGACAAGCTCGAACCGAGCGACGAGGCAGTGAGCGATCGACTCACCATCACCCGTGCTACCAGCCAAAAACTGTTCGAGCTCGCATTCGAGCAGGCGAAGCGACGGCGCGCGACGCACGGCACGCCGGGTCATGTGACTCTGCTCGACAAGTCGAACGTTCTGCGCAGCAACGCTTTCCTGCGCAAGGTCTTTGACGAAGTCGCGGAGCGCCACCCGGATATCGGCTCGGCGCGTCTGTACATCGATGCAGGCTCAATGATGTTCGTTACGAACCCCGAGCGCTACGACGTCGTGGTGACGGAAAACGTCTTCGGGGATATCACCTCGGAGATCGCGGCTGGAGTAGTGGGTGGCCTGGGCGTCGCACCCTCTGGTGACGTTAGCCTGAAACACGGCATCTTCCAGCCGAGCCACGGCAGCGCACCGGATATCACCGGAAAGAACATTGCCAACCCCGTCGCAACGATCCTTTCTGCCGCAATGATGCTCGAATGGCTTGCACAGCAACACGAAGACAAGCGTTGCGCGCAGGTTGCTGCCGCCATCCGCAACGCAACGGCCAAGGTGCTTCAGGCGGGCCCGCGTACGCCGGATATCGGCGGCGACAGCAACACCGAAAGCGTGACGAAAGCCGTTGTCGCAGCGCTGAGCGCATAAGGAGTCTGATCATGGCAAAGGTAGCAATCGTCGGCAGCGGCGCGATGGGTTCGGTGTACGCCGGTCTTATGGTCAGCGCAGGCCACGAAGTTCACGCAATTAGCCTCTGGCCCGATCACGTTGCCGCGATGCAGGAGAAAGGTCTGCGGGTCGAAGGCGCTAGCGGGGATCGCACTGTACCGATCCACGCGAGCACGACAACAGATGGAATTGGTGTCTGCGATCTGGTCATCATCGCAACCAAGGCTTTCGATGTTGAAGCGGCAGCGCGCTCCTGCGAGCGGCTCTTCGGCCCAAATACGGTTGTGCAAACGATCCAGAACGGGCTTGGGTCGGCCGAAAAGGCGGCAGCGATTCTTGGCGAAAATCGCATCGCTGTGGGCGTTGTCGGCGGCTTTGGTGCATCAATCCGCGCCCCGGGCCACGCTCACCACAACGGCATGGAGATGATTCGCTTCGGGGCGTACCGTGGTCTGTCGAAGGAAGACCTTGAACAATCCGCAGAGATCTGGCGCTCGTCGGGATTCAAGGTTGCGATCTTCGACGACATCGACCAGATGGTTTGGGAGAAGCTGATCATGAACGTCGCGTTCTCGGGCACGACCTGCGCGACAGGCATGACGATCGGCGAAGTCATGGGCAACCCCAACGCATGGAGCGTTGCAAAGGGTGCTGCGGAAGAGGCAATTGCGGTCGCGAAGGCGGCCGGCATTCACCTTGATGTGGGCGACCCGATCGAACATATCCGCAAGCTCGGCAGCAAGATCCCCAATGCTCGCCCTTCGATGCTTCTTGACTATATCCTGCGTCGTCGTGGCGAAGTCGATGCGATCAACGGATCTATCTCGCGCGAAGGGCGCAAATACGGCGTTCCTACCCCGGTCAACGACACCGTGGTCGGCATCATCAAGGCCCGCGAAGCAGGTTTCACGGACTAGTCCGCGCCATCTGGACTTGATGATTGATAGTGCGTGGGCGTGGGAATGACTCTCATGCCCACCCGGCCACGTTCAAAAAAATATCAAAAAAAGACCCAATTGGAGACACTCATGAACCCCCAGCCCACATAGAACGGCAGGCCCACCAAGGCAGTCGCATAGCGCGCTCTCAAGCGCGGGTGGTGAGTGCTTTCGGTGTTGACCTTCGTCACTCTGATCATCCCGGAAGAACCCGGGTACATCGTCACGGACGCTGCACGCAAACCGTTGCAGCTACCACCCTTTACTGAGACAGAAGGGGGAGCATATGCTCATCAATAAGGCATTGGATGGAGGCGCTGAAGTGCGCGATGCCGAGTCGGCGCTCATGCTGAAGATAAAACTTCGCGTGATCCCGCTTGTTATTATCTGCTACCTGTTCGCTTGGTTCGATCGGATCAACATCAGCTTCGCAAAGTTTCACCTTCAAAAAGAACTTGCCCTGAGCGATACCGCTTATGGTCTGGGCGCAGCACTCTTTGTTGTCGGCTACGTCGCCTGTGAGGTGCCCAGCAATCTGTTTCTTTACCGCGTCGGGCCGCGAAAGTGGATTGCACGCATCATGATCTCGTGGGGCATTGCAACCGCGAGCATGGTGTTCGTGAGAAGCGAGACGCAATTCTATGTTGCCCGGTTCATCATTGGTGCGATGGAAGCTGGCTTTGCTCCCGGGGTCCTTTACTATCTTTCCACCTGGTTCCCCGCCAAACACAGAGGCCGTGTGAGTGGGCTTCTTTTCCTCGCGCTTGCATTCTCGGGCGTTCTCGGTGCGCCCTTGTCCGGCTTCATTCTTGGCCACTTCGATGGTGTTGCCGGAGTACCCGCATGGCACTGGATCTTCCTCATTGGCGGCTTACCCTGCGTGCTGCTTGGGATCATTGTGCTGTTCCGGTTCGACGATCAGGTAGAAGATGCCACGTGGCTCAGCGACAGTGAAAAGCGGCTCCTGCGCTCAAAACTGGATGCAGACGCCAAGAAAGTCGTCAGTCACTCCTTTCTTGGCGCGTTGAAGTCGCCCGCATTCCTGATCCTTGCCGTGGCGTATTTCCTTGTCCAGATCGCGTCGTACGGTATGAACTTCTGGATGCCGCAACTACTGCGCTCGTCGGGTGTTCGCGATGCGACAACGATTGGTCTCTACACGGCGCTTCCCTATCTCGTAGGCGGTATCGCGATGGTGGTAATGGGCAAGCTGGGCGATCGCAGTGGGAATCGTCGACTGGTATTTGCCGCATGCATGTCGCTTACAGCGATTGGATTCCTGGGTGCGGGCATATTTGCACATGAAACGTTGCCTCTTGTTCTCTCTCTGACGATCCTTGGCGTCGGAATGCTGACGACAATTCCCGCGTTCTGGACGATGCCACCGAAAGTTGTCACTGGCGTCGGGGCGGCGGGCGGAATCGCGCTGATCAACTCGATCGGCCAGATGGGCGGTATCGTTAGCCCGATCATGGTGGGCCGGATCAGTGATTTGACGGGCAGCACGACGCCCGCGCTTTACGCGATCGTCGCGTTGTGTGTGTTGTGCGTGGCAATCGCGCTTTGGGTCTTCCCGCAAGAACTTCGTTCCAAGGATGTCTGAGGTGTCAAACATACCCGTCGACCTCGATATCGCCGCCAAGCATCTGGAATGGGCCTGGAAAACAGGATTGAGGCTCGGTGATCTACCTCTTGGCAGTTGCCCGGGTTCGCTCGAGGAAGCTTATGCCGCTCAGGCACGCTTCATCGAGCGTACGGGTGAGAAAGCCGCAGGGTGGAAGATTGCTGGCGCATCCCCGCGGGGGCTCCGCGGAGAACATCCGAATGCGCCCGCATTCGGAACGCTGATCGAGTCGAGGATTATCGATTCAGGCGGCGTATTGATGTTTCCCGTCGGAATGACAGCTACCCTGGAGACCGAGATAGCATTTCGATTCGGTCGCAGTGTATCGCCTGCGATAGAAAGGTTTGAACAACTAACGATGATTGAAAGCGCGTTTGTCGCAATTGAAGTCGTGTGCAGTCGGTTTATCAATCGCAGAGCGGTATCCCAGTCTAGCTTCCTCGCAGACAATCTAGGTTTTCATGCTTTGGTGTGCGGCGACGAGATGGATATTGCGGTTCCCGGTTCCTTTGAAGACGGAGCTGGCGTGTGGCGTAACGGAACACGCATAGCTGGGTCGCTCGTCGGCGATGATCGTACTCGCCCGTACGAGTCATTGCGCTTCTTGTGGCGGGAATTGGCGAAGCGGAACCGAACTATCCCCAAAGGAGCGATTGTGACGACGGGGACGTTAAGTGTCCCTGTTGACGTGGAATGCTGCGGTGTATTTCAGGCCAAGGTCGGTAATCGCATTGTTTATGTCACTATGAAAGCTTTTGACGCGACAAGAGACGACGACAGAGCATCTCCGAGTGCTAAGATCACAGCTGACTGGATGAACAGCGCGGAACCATTCAAGCAGTCGGAACGTTAGCCGTTACACTTCGTCCCTGAAATCTACGGAGTAGCCGTAGATGGTAAGTCCGGCGCGCACGAATTGCGTTCCAGCGCACCGAGAAATGCTCTTTTCGTCTTTGTCTGAGAATTATCGCCTCTTGCCGCGTTTAACCCTGGATACTCTGCATCCAGATCAAGAGCTTTGGGTATTTCGGATTTCAGTAATTCGAGCTACATGCGGGTCTTCGCCGCGAGAAATTGACGCGAAGATAACGTGTCCGAGTTCTCATTGTTCATTGTTGATACTGCGGCGTCGCCAGGAAGGCCCGATAGCGTCATTGGGTTCCGCTGCCCCTGATCCTCGTAATTGTTGAGATATACACCAACTGCTGTTACCCCCTTGTCGGACCGGTATCGACCCCGAGCAGACCTTCGCGAAGTCGGAAAGCCGACGTTAATTTTCTGACCGGTCTACGCCCCGCCTGTTGATCTGCAAGCACAGAAAGCCGCGATGAAAGCACGAAAAAAACTCAAAGTTGCGTAGCGGTTCCACGGCAGAAACATGCTTTCCTGCAAAACCCCATAAAAACACTCGTTTCATGGGGTTTAGGCAATGCCGCGAAGGAAATTTAGCAGCGGCTTACCGCGGTTGTGCGTGCAGTCAATCGCGCGGGTTGGTCGCTTCGATTTCCTCGGTATCCCATCGCCCGCGCCGCATTGCCTCAGCCAGCATGCCCAGCGTGATCGGCACTAGCGGGGCATCGCGGAATTTGTTGGAGAACAATCCAGCGACTGCCCGCACGGCATCCAGCGAGTCCGGGCCGAAATACCTGGCGTACGGGAAGCCCCCCGGAGCCTCAATCTTGAATCTTTCCGCCCATGTATCGATAAACTCAACAGCGTCCACGCCGGTAAGCCGTAGGTCTTCTTCGATGCGTGATTTTGGCGTGAGCTCAAGGCGGCCAAAAAGTGGGCGGCCCAGTTCTTCGCGGGCGAAAGCCTCAAGATCTTCCCAAGTCTGATCCGTCATTTCAAAGAATCCGATCCTCTGTCTTCACCATTCGGTTGTACGTGAAGAGCGTGTTACGCATGATCAAAAACGCATCAGCGCCAAGCATTACCGTTCCGACAACCGGAATGGTGCGACCAACGAATGCACCAAGGCTGCGAGTCATGGCGATGCGAAGTCCGCCCGCACCAGCCTTTACGATGGTCGGCAACCGAACGGCCACACGGAACGGCAGGAATTTGCGTGCGGCCATTGAGACAACCGATGTACCGGCAACCGCCCCAGCGAATTTGCCGCCAACAGGCACATCGTTTTGACCCAAGAGGATTGCCGCCGCCGCGCCTAGATCGTCCAGGCCCAATTCCTCACGAGTTTTACGGTTTTCCAAGCCACGCAGATCAATATGCGGCGGCCTCAACCGATTTGCGCGAAGAACTCCCGGTGCATGATACCCAAGATGGTCGCAAACATTAGTTTCAGTGCGTCGCTGTCATTCTGGCTTGCCGCTCATCTTTCACCGTTGGCAGGAACTCAGTTGCGCCGATTGTCAGCGATCTAGACGACGCCTTCGACGGACCGCTTCTGGCCGCGCACGAACTCATGCGTCTTGCATCATTGCGTCGGTGTGTAGTCATGGACGACCTGCCCGATTCGACCCGTTGCAGCCATTCAGGCTTCGTTGAGCAAACGTCTGCATTAACGTGGGTTACGGCCTTACGTCGCTCATATTTAAGCCACTACACTCAACGTTTCGGCGCAACTCGGTGGCATAGTCGTGTCAGTGACGCCGTTGAGCAGCGAAAGCGACCGGCTTGACGTGACACTAAGCGCGAGGAACGCGCACTAGGGCTCAAAGCTCCGCGTCGTTTGAACGTGTCAGGCGCATTGAAATGGAAAAGCGCTCGGCGGGATGGACCGTCACGGAAACCTCGAACGATTTTCCGGATGCATCAAGATACTGACGCACCACGCGTAAAGCGGCCGTGCCCGCGTCGACCGCCAGGCGCGACGCCATGTCCGGAGCGAGTATCAGCGCGCTCACATCCTGGCGAATCTCCACCACACGCCGTCCATAGCGCGTCTCGATCAGCGAACTGATCAGCGTGTCAGGTTCGATGCGCGCCTGGTTGGCCACTTCTTGGTATGCAGGGTCGATGAAGACGTCCGTCCAGCCCACAGGCACGGCTGGCATCGCCCGCGCCAATGCACGCGCTCGCTGCCCATTACGCTCCACGCGCAGGCTCGAAATACGCAGCCAGCGCTCGCCCTCGTCGCATTGCAGGATCTGCGCAAGTGCGGCGTCGGCCACCACTTCTTCCACCGACTGCACCTCGCGAAGATTCTCGCTGCCGAACTGCACCAGATCGTCCACCGATGCCAGCGTCGGCCGAAAGCCGTTGCGCGGCTGCGCCGACTCGACGCGCGTTCCCGCGTTTTTGCGGCGCGAGACGAAACCAAGCTGCTGAAGCTCGTGCAGCGCCGCGCGAATCGTGTGGCGGCTCGTCTGGTACTGGTCGCGCAATTCCAGTTCGGTCGGCAAATAGCTGCCCACCGGGAAACGGCCGGAGGCAATGCCCTGAGTCAGTTCTCGGGCGATTTCGGCAAAGCGGGGTCTGTTCATGACGGAAGTTTAAGGGGCGCACGTCCAGCATAGGGGTAAATCACCACTTGCTCAATATGTTCGAACATATTAGTCTGAATATGTCCGGACATATAAGACGTCCGGCCGATTGTCCGTCCCTGAATTTAGAGCCAGATACCGAACCATGATCCGCAGCCAGATGCCCGCCTCCAGCACCGTCGTCGATTCCATCCTGTTTCGCGACGCCTTCGGCACCGCCAAAATGCGCGCCGTTTTCTCCGATACCGCGCTGATTCAGCGCTACATCGACGTCGAAGTCGCGCTGGCGAAGGCCGAGGCGCGCTGCGGCGTGATTCCGCCTGATGCGGCCGAGGTGATCGCCCGCGAGTCGCAGATCGAGCGCATCGACTTCGACCACATGCGCGAGGAAACCGATATCGTCGGTTACCCGATCCTGCCGCTTGTGCACCAGCTCGTCGGCATGTGCGGCGGAGCGGGGCGCTACGTACACTGGGGTGCCACCACCCAGGACATCATGGATACGGCCGTGGCGCTGCAGGTGCGCGACGCGCTCGATTCAATCGACGCCGATATCCGCGAACTGCGCGGTATTCTGGGCGACCTCGCGAAAAAGCATCGCGACACGCCGATGGCGGGACGCACGCACTTGCAGCAGGCGCTGCCCGTGACCTTCGGCTACAAGGCGGCAATCTGGCTGGCGATGTTCGACCGCCATCAGCAACGCATCGCGCAACTTCGTCCGCGCGTGGCCGTGGTGGAGTTCGCGGGCGCGGCGGGTACGCTCGCGTCGATCGGCGATAAGGGCTTCGAGGTGCAGCAGGCGCTCGCGCAGGAACTGGGGCTGGGCGTGCCGGCCACGACCTGGCACGTGGCGCGCGACGGCTTTGCCGAAGCCGTGAACTTGCTCGCGCTCGTGACAGGTTCGCTCGGCAAGATCGCCACCGACATCATGATCATGGCGTCCAACGAATTCGCCGAAGTCTACGAACCGTTCGTGAAGGGCCGCGGCGCGAGCAGCACGATGCCGCAAAAACGCAATCCGATTTCGAGCGAACTGATGCTCGCGGCGGCCAAGGCCTTGCGCCAGCACGCGGGCCTGATGGTCGACGCCATGATTCAGGATTTCGAGCGCGCGACCGGCCCATGGCACGCCGAATGGATTGCGATTCCGGAGAGCTTCATCCTCGCTTCGGGCGCGTTGCATCAGGCGAAGTTCGCGCTGGGCGGCCTGATCGTCGATACGGAGCGCATGAAGCACAACCTCGGCATCAGTCGTGGCTTGATCGTCGCCGAAGCCGCGATGATGCAGATGGCGCCGTTCACGGGCCGTCAGCAGGCGCACGATCTGGTCTACGACGCCTGCCGCACGGTGAATGAGCAGGGCGGCACGCTCGCCGACGCGCTCGCCGCGCTGCCTGAAGTCACGCAGCACTTCGATCGGGTCGCTGTCGATCGCATGACCGATCCGGTCAACTATCTGGGCCTCGCGCCGCAGATGGTCGACCGTGCGCTTGCCGCTTCGAGCGAGATCTGATCGTACGCAACTGGAGGAGACGCATCATGAACGACAAGATCCTCGAAGACGGGGTGCACGGAGCAAACGAGACACACGATCCGCTTGCGCCGCGCGCACGGCAACCGTGGTATCGGCGGCTGGGCATGCAGGTGATGACCGGACTGGTGCTCGGCATCGCTGTGGGACTTATGTTTCCGGGCTTCGCGGCGCAGTTGAAAGTGCTCGGCGATATCTTCCTCGCGCTCATCAAGGCGGGCGTCGCGCCGCTCGTGTTTCTCACGATCGTGCACGGCATCGCCTCAGCGGGTGATGCACGCAGCGCGGGGCGCGTGGGTTGGCGCTCGCTTGTCTACTTCGAGGGCGTGTCGACGATCGCGCTCGCGGTGGGGCTGCTCGCCGGCAATCTGTTCCAGACGGGCAAGGGCATGACCGCCATCGCTGCGCACGCGGTGTCTACCGCGGCCCCTGCCAAGGCGCCGCCGCCGCAGACCTTCAGCGCCTTCGTGATGCATCTCGTGCCCGATAACTTCATTGGCGCGTTCGCGAAAGGGGAGTTGTTGCAGGTGGTCGTGCTGGCGGTGATGGTCGGCATCGGCATTCTGGCGATTCCCGAGGCGCGCCGCGTGCGTATCAGCGAAGGACTCGATCTCGTCTCGCAAGTGCTGTTTGCGTTCATCAACGTAGTGATGAAGCTTGCGCCGCTGGGCACGTTTGGCGCGGTGGCGTTCGCGGTGGGCAGCAATGGCACGGTAGTGCTGATCGCGCTCGCGCAACTCGTGCTGAGCTTCTACGCGGTGATTGCGCTGTTCGTGTTAGTAGTGATGGGCGCGATCGCGCGCCTTGCGGGTTTTAGCATGTGGCGATTTCTACGCTATATCAAGGACGAAATCTTGATCGTGCTGGGCACTGCGTCGTCGGAAAGCGCGTTGCCGCGGCTGTTGGTCAAGCTCGAACGCCTGGGCTGTGCGAAGCAGACGGTCGGCCTCGTGTTGCCGACGGGTTACGCGTTCAACCTGGACGGCACCTCGATCTTCATGTCGATGGGCGTGCTTTTCATCGCGCATGCGTACAACGTGCCTCTCACATTCGAACATCAGCTCGGCATTCTGCTGCTGATGCTGCTCACGTCGAAGGGCGCGGCGACGGTGTCGGGCGGCTCGTTCGTGGTGTTTGCCGCGACTGTCGCTTCGACGGGCGTGCTGCCGGTTGAGGGAGTGGCGATCATCTTCGGCGTCTATCGCTTCATGTCGATGGCGATCGCCACCTGCAACACCATCGGCAACGCACTGGCGACCGTGGTGGTCGCGAAGTGGTCGGGCACGTTCGATCCGCGTGTCGCCGATGAGTGGCTGAACGCGCGACCGCAACCCACCGTAAACGGTGGTCCAGTCCCTCATTCCGGCGGACGGGCGCATTGCGATCAGGCGCGGTGAGGATTTCCCATGGCTGCCTGCAACGCCCGCTTCGCGAAGCCTTCGAAGCGCGATTTTAACGTGCACCGGCCGCTGCGAGCCGACAAGAGCCTTGATCCGGTTCTCACGTGGCACGAACCGCGCAAGGTCAAGGAGTCGCTGTCGGCGTATCGGCTCTTGCGGACACTGTTCGCCACCAAGGTATCGTGAGGTATGGGCTGCGAGACGGAGGGACTGCCTTGCCATGCGAAGCGGACAGCCGGATGTCTGCTCATCCTCCGGAATAGACTGACACAGACCGGATCGTCTGTGTAGAAATACGGATCGATGATGAAGAGGTCTTTTACGCCTTTCAGCTTGTCAACGAACTGAAGCACGATGTCAACGATCTCATCTACATGAATGCCGCCATGCGTGACGGCATCGCAGTTTAGCGAAAAATTGAACAACGCGGATATTCCGTTCTCAACCATGTAATCGCGGAAGTATTTGCGAACATTAATGGCATCAAACCTAGCGACAAGAAAGTGAGAGAATAGCTCGGGGTGCGCATGGACCTTCGTGAGAAAGTCCACAACATCTTCATCATCCTTATAACTTTTAACGTAAACAATATTGGAGTCCATAGTTTTGGTCTCACATGTTGTAGTTGAATGCGAGCGTGCTTGCGCTGGTCTACTACCGGCCCGCGCGCCTGTATTATGGGCCAACGTAGTAGGAGATCAGGCTCGGGGCATCCGACTCGCCCGCCATCCGACGCTGCACAAAATCGGCAATTTCGTCCCCTGGTGGTACCAAGTGCGAATCAATGAGAAGCAATTGAACCGGTTGTTCGGTTTGCGCCGCGGCGATTTTGTATATTTCGTCGTATAGAGCTCTCACCAGTTCTGGATTCTCGTCATCGCTGATGTTCTTTGTTGGGCTGTCAATAATGAGAAGACTCGGGACGGGCATGCCCGTAGCTCGCGCTGCTGAGTGAACGGCCAGTGCGTAGCACACGTTGAATGCAGTTTTCTTCCCACCACTGCCCGTATCCCAAAAGCCCCACTCCAGGTCGTCATGAACGATGAGCGGATTCCAGTTTCGTGGGTCAATCTCGACATAGTCGTCTTCGTAGATTCCCGGGAACGAGACCGCCAGGAGTATTCGTTTGAACTCTGCAGCGATGGCGGCAATCTTGTGGTCGGCAGCTTTCAGTCTCGCGCGCTCCGCCGCAACGGTGCTTCGCAGGTTGTCAATTTCTCCTTGTAGCGAGCCAGCCTGACTTTCAAGCTCGTCGACAGCTGCCGGCATCTTCTGCAATCGGAGCAACGAGTGCTCGCGTTCTTTCAGAGTCGCTATGCGGCGCTCGACATCTCGAATGCGCTCCACGAAGGCCGAATCGTATCGCGCGAGCTCTTTCTGCAATTGAAGATCGAGTCCCGACTTCTTTTCCCGCTTTTTCGTAAGCTCGCTGCGCGATCGCTCAATTTCGCGGCCTCGTCGATGAATCGAATCAGCAATCTGGTCGATCCGCTCGTTCAGGTCGCGTCTAAGGGCTTCAAGCTCCATTGACGGTAGTACTTCTTTCGAGCCGTGCGTATCACTGCAGCAGAGGCAGCATACGCCGGGGGGCAAAGCACGGTGCGCGACGTCGGTTCCACATTGGGGACATCGATGGTAGTTGACACCATCCAGAATCTGGCTCGCCTGCTGAGATCGATCTGCTTTTATTTTCGCGGTTATCAGCTCGGCCCGGAGTGCCTTCTGCTCTTCAATCGATTGCTCTGATTCCGAAAGTGCCTCGTTGATCTCTGCAATCTGCGCACCGAGAGAGCGAAGCTGGACACGAAGATCGTCTGTGGGATGGATTTCTGCCAACCGGGTGGCTTCGAGCTCATTGCGCAGGGCTTCTGCGCCGCTCAATTCGGTTCTTACATCGTCGATTTCACCGAGGAGGTTCAACCCCGAATCCCAGCCGAACTGCGTCATGAACGCTCGTATCTGCTGGACAGCCTCACGTTTGCCGCGCTGCTGATCGAGCTTCCTGATTAGCATCGAGTCGAGCTGATTGAGACGCTCGGAATGCAAGCCTGTAAAGAAACGCATCGCGTCCTGACTTTTTCTGCCGCGGAAGGTGTCTTCCAGCCGGAAGAACGACGAGTCCAGATGAGTTTGATCGAGGTAGCAATACCACATTAGGTCGCGGAAACTCAGACGAACCAATGGAGAATCTGGATCCCGAGACCCGCGTCTGACCTTGATTGGTGAGACGTCGCAAAGGTGAAAAATAAGATCGCTTAAATTGAAGACATCCACTCCCTCGACCAGCGGCGTCTCCTCGGGCTCGAACGGTGCATTGACCGACTCAGATGTCCCATCAGGATTCTCCCAACTGACCCGCACACTCTGTGAATCTGTGGCGGATCGCTCGAATGTGCAGACATGTACTCCGAGAGTGAGAGTGAGTTCCGAGGATACGAATTCGCGCTGGATTGCTGGGGTTCGCTCGATTCCACCACCGAGACAGTAGTCGATGAGGCGCGCGACAGTCGACTTTCCTTTACCGATCGGACCGTGCAGGAAGGTGACGGAAGGCGAAAACGGAATGATCTCGATCGTTTTTCGCGTATGCACGCGTAATTGCTGTATTTGGATTTTCATGCGGGTATCGGCTTATTGGTGCGCAGGGAGACGATTTCAGGGAATGTCTCGTAGATGAACCTCATGAGATTCGTCGCACTGAGGTCGATGTTCCGCTTCAAGGTCCGGGCACGTCGGGCGGTGGCCTCGAACAAAGGATCCTGGGCAAGTGCTTCTGAAACACGATGACCATCTGACGTCAGTGAGATCACGATCGTTCTGCCTTCAATCGACAGGGAGATCAAATCCTTGGCCGCGAGGACGTTGAGAAGATCCCTATATCGATGATCCCAAGGCCCAAACCGGTAACGAACCATCTTGGACTCGACGCTGTATCGCTCGTGGTCTTCCAGTTGCACGTCGCGCGTCGATTTTCCCCGCGCGATCAGGGCTCGCTCGAGCATAAGCGGGTACCTGATGAGAAAGTCAAGTTTTGCTAGCTTCGTTATACCCTCTATCGGTCCGCCTTCGGTGCCTTCCGAAAAGGCTCGCAGAAGAACGAGGATACGGGCCGCATGTAGGTCCGAAGAACGATCAAGATCCGCAATAGCCTCAACCAAATTCATTGTTCATCCTCCCACGGCCTGTCCTTGCTCCATTGCACCTTGCATTCCGACGTCAGTGCGTAGGCGACCCCTTCGAGATGTTCATCTGAACACTCGTACAGTTGCGCTCCGGCTTGCCGGCGGTCGTGTAGTCGCCGACGTAACTCGTCTAGCATGGGCAGGCCAAACGTCGGGCTCTTGTCCTTGGCCAGCTCAAAGGCGCGCGCAGAGTCGCTCAGAACGAGCGATCGGATGTGGCTGTATTGCTGCAATCCTTTGTCATGTCCGTACTTTTGTGTCCATGCAATGCCGAGATACTCAGCTTTATCGCGCAAATCAACTGCGGAGTTGCGGGAGACCGCAGAAAACCCCCCGGCGTCCAGCTTCTTTTCAAGGAGTTCACTGCTGCCACCGCCCGGTCGCACAAGCGATGCCGGGTTGGTGTTTAGGGGAGCCACGGCGTTGATGCCCGCCTCAAGAACTGACATGAGTCGTATCCGATCAAATCTTTTCCCATCCAATCGGGCTTTCATTTCAGCGGCGCAAGGCGCGATGCTGGCAGGTATATAGGCGGGCAATACATCTTCGTGAGCGAGCGACGATGCCCGACAGCACTCGTCCGAGAGATAGAGCGCGGCTCGACGGACTATTGGAAAGGTCAGTTCGTGCGCGCGAGTCCAGATGCTGGTCAGAGTATCGATGAGCCGCATCTGCACGTCCGCCAACTTTGGCAACGCATCGTCGGCGAGAGTTTTTCCGAGCGCGTGTTGTGCGATACCTAGGTCGCAGTTTGCTGCTTTTGCGATCTGCTTCACGAATTTGGTAATGACGGTCGGGCATGCGACCGCGCTATTCGCTTTCCGAATTTCGCGAAGGAGATACTGAATGTCTTTCCCGTTTCCGCTGACGTAGAGCGGATGATTGGAGAGAAAGCGGAATCCACGGAATCTGCCGGGAAACTGCCCTTCGAGTTTGCAGAAGCGGACGAACGATTTGAGCACCGCTTCGTCGTCGGATTTCCAAGATGGCTGGGAAATGTCACGCGTTTTGATCTGAAGGCCGTCGAACGTACCGTCCTGGCGCTTCACGAGCACGTCCTCGTGATGTTCGCAGAATACCTCGTGAGTTCCTTCTGCATCGTCCAACAGCAGGCAGCAGATAATCGCCGCATAGTTCCATTGATATCGAAACCGGCGCGCTATTTCGTCACCGGGATCGCCCGTTGCCGGCACTACGTCAGGCCCGAGAACGCTGCTCATCGTTGGTCTCTCTTGTTTGCGGATTGCTGCAGATCTACGTCTGCGCTCAGCCAGTCGGCCGAAAGTCCTCGATTTTCCGGGTATTGTAAAGCATGGTTGTTCTGGTGTCGTCGTCCGTGCGGCGGCAACAGTGGGAAGACCTGTGCCGACGGTCCATTTCCGACGCAGGCGAAGCGATCATGCGATGTGATGGGGGACAAACGTGCGGGGTCGATATTGCTGTCGATGCGAATTGCATAATTGCAATAGTGCGATCGGATAGCACCTTGCGTCCGGCAGGTGACTACCCAAATGGGCCCGCGGAGCGAGCCCTTATCTCAGTCTAGTCTGCTTGAACGCGAAGTAGAGAGGAAGGAGGACGCTTACGTGGCGTTACCGTTGTGCCATAACGCAGTTCGCGGTCCAGATGGTCCTGAGCAGCGACGTATTTACGTCGCTTCCAGCAGGTCGACGCATCCAAGAGGCGTGGCCTTATCAATTACCGCAAGGGCCATATTCGCCTTTGCGGCGAGTTCGAGCGGCCGGAGCCCTTGCTCATAATGGCCATGAGTGATTCGGACCATGCCTGCGCCGGCAAGCTTGGCGACCGTGCGCAGGCTCGCATGAAGAGCGACACTATCCGGGCGGCCGCCGTTTAGGACGGGGCCGGTGTTCAGTCCACCGGCTTACTGATACCCGATGGCGTGAGCGCTCGCCACGCAATCATCAAACCGAGCCTTCCCAATGCCGGAGGAAAAGATCCCCGCGCCCACTTGCTTGCAGGTGATGGACGCACCATTCGCATTGATGAGGGTCTGGTCTTGAACGGGGACTAAGGCGCATCCTCCAAGAACAAACCCAAGCACCCCTAAGAAAACGGTAATTCTCATTGTTCTATCCCCTGTCGGTCGGATGACCACCGGAGCAGTATAGCCGCACCAAGGCCAATCCCAGCCTACCCCTGTTTTTTTGGCGTCTGCAGGGCTCAAAGGACCTTTTAGCCGCCGAGTCCACTAACTTACGGATGGCATACTCAGCGGGGTAAGGTCAGCGTGTACGCAACGGCGCACTCGTGTGCACGAGCCAGCGCAGCGCTTTGAACATCTTGTGCAGTTTGTATCTGTGCTGCGGTACCTTCGTACTCGGCAAAATCAGATAGGGGGCTGCGAAGCTACATTCATCGTTCGACACATCCATCAGATCGGCTTTGCGTATTGCCATCTGGCCGGGGCGCTAGGCCTGGGCGACCTCTTTCAATCCAGGCCGCAGCATCTGCTTGTGCGTGCGAGCAGGGGGATTCACCATAGTAAGTTTTAGGAGTTGTTCCGCTAACTTGATGGTGTGATATTGCGTCAAGTAGGGCATATACGTGGAGTTGCGTTCGTGCGACGCGATCGCAGAACCTCTACCTACTCTGCTGTCAGATCCAGCAGACCTCGATGTCCGCTGTGATTCCGGTCAAATCAATCGGGGCTGACGACGCCAGCCCCAGTGGGCTCATGGCACGCCATTACATGGCAGCCGGCTGCAGAGCAGCTCGGACATCCATCGTCTGATTCAGCCGTGACCGAGCCGCGTCATCACTAATGATGATGCTGGCAAAAAACACCCTCTAATACATTTTGACCAAGCGGAACGCAATCTTTCGAATTTCAGGATGCGATGCCTCATTTGCGGCTTTGGCAGAAGAGCCGGATGTCAGAGGAGAATAACGGCAGTCGTTCCCGGTTTTCACACTAAAAATTCAATTGAACTAATGGTTTTGGGATCGAAAGGGAAACGACAGATGAAACTTAAAGCTCTTGCAGCGCTGCTGCCTCTTGTTCTGTGCACGTACGCACATGCTCAATCGTCGGTGACACTCTATGGCGTGCTGGATGCCGGCATCACATACACCAGCAACACCGTCACCTCAACGGGGCATGGCAAGGCTATCCAGTTCCAAGACGGCGTCGTTCAGCCTACTCAATGGGGTATCCGAGGCGATGAGGACATTGGTGGAGGGAATCACGTTATCTTCGATCTCGAAAATGGATTCCAGCTTTCTAATGGCGAGTTGATTTCCCAGGGATCGTTGTTTAATCGGAAAGCATACCTCGGGATGAGTGGGCCTTGGGGGCGCCTTACGATGGGTCGGGATTTCGACTTCATCGGAGAGACATTCGCTGGCTATTCTAATGCCGTCATCACACCCGCCGGGCTCTTGGGATGGGGGCTGTCGTCCTACGCTTCCGGCGGCTACATCCTCGACAATCGGGTCTGGGGTGATCAAGTCAACAATGCGGTCAAGTACCTCTCACCGACCTTTGCTGGCTTTAGTGCAGGTGCCATGTACGCCTCCGGTAATGTGGCAGGCTCGCTTGGTACCAATCAGGTGATGAACTTCATCATCAACTACAACCAGAAGAACTTCAGTGGTTCTGTCTCGTATTTTTCGCAGCATAATGAAGCTCTCGGTGCGAACGAGACGGTATGGGCAGCCGGTGGATCCTATACCATCGGCCCCGTTCAGTTGGTTAGCAATATCGCAACTGCCTCGCTGTCTTCCGCGTCAAAGCCTCGTGCAACGACACTGGAAACAGGCATTCAGTATTTCGTCCGACCTGACATTTCGCTGTCGGGCGGATACACCCAGCAGTGGCGAAACAATGGTCTAGGTAGCGCCAATGTATTTATCTTGGGCGCCGACTACTTTATCTCCAAGAGAACGGATATTTACATTGTTGGACTCATTGGCCACGACCATGCGTATCCTGCACAGCTCGAGGCTGCATTTGGCTCGCCGTCGAGCTCGAATGCGCAAAGCGCTGCTCGTATTGGCTTGCGCCATCACTTTTAATTTGCGCCAATTCCTGGCCCTAGCCGTTTCGTGATCTGCACTGTCTATCGTGGAACGAATGTTCTCATTTGAGGAATTTAATGACTCATTTTCAAGGTCTCGTATCTGCGATTTTGGTTGCGTCTTTTTACTCGTTAAGCGCATTTTCGCAGACTGGTGCACCTTTGGCTTATTCCGTTGCCAGTAATGATCAATATCAAGCGTCGGACAAAGCCACTGCAAAGGCGGAGCACAAGCGGAAGCGAAGAGAGGCACGAGCAAAGAAAAATGCGGAATTGAAGAGGCTGGAGAGTAACGGCTATCGTCCTAGCCAAAGTGGGCCAGGCTATCCCGAAAACCTGCAGAAAGCACAGCGTCGATCGGAAGAAACCGTCGGACCGACGAAGTGATTCGACGGCGGCAAAAAAGTCAAAGAGAGGATTGCGAAAGCATCCTCTCTTTTTTATTGCAATGTTGTCTTTTATTTGTAATTTTCTTACGGCGAATAATTTACCGTTAAAACTTTAGAATGTTATTGAAATATTACAAAATAATCGATGCAAGCTTGGCTCGGTTCGTCACTCCTTTTTTATCCATCACGCGGCGTAGATGTGTTCGAACGGTGGAGATCCCGATGCCCAATATGCGAGCAATCTCTTTGTCTGTTGCACCAGTCGCGACTAGTCGTGCAACTTCATTCTCTCGTTCCGTTAGCCCCTCGGAGCAACAACGCTGGCGTAATAATGCCCGGCGAAAAAATGGCTCAATGCCGTTCAAGAGAACCTTTTCTCGTTCGCTAAAGTCGGGCCGATCCTTGGCGCGCCATATGCGAAGGTCGCCCACGTGCGTAGTGCCTTCGAACGAGTACAGATTGATCCCGTGGTGCATGCCTTCGCGCCGTAGAAAATCGTTGTAGAACTCAGTGTGCTCAAGGTCGTGGCGATTGATTACTTCGTCGACGAATGTTGCGACACGGCGCTGGGATAGCTTCGTCGTCATCGGGTCATTGTGCTGAAACCATGACTCATAACGCGTGACAAGCGACTTGTCGACGTTGTACGAGACGCCGTTGCACCAGAGTTGCGTCTTTTCGTCGAAGTCGAAAGACGCGGCATAGTCAGCGCGAATTAGGCGCGTGATGGCGGGGAGCAGGACAGTACGTATGTCAACTATGGGGCCGAGCTCTTCCAGTTGAACGATGATGTCACCAAACAGCCGGATTTCATCTTGAGTGATGTCAGAGACAGAAAGGTTCATGGCGGGTAAGCAGTTTGAGATTTCTGTTTCCGCCGCAGTGGGCGTCGGCGGGCGCCTTTGACAGACCTATCAGTCACGCGCACGAAACTCGCGCGGGCTTATGCCATACCTCTGGCGAAATGCACGGCTAAAGTGCGCGGCGTCAGAAAAGCCTGACTCAAACGCGATCTCTTTGATGCTCTTGGATGCAAATGCCGAGTTTCTGAATACTTCGCGTGCGACCCTCAGGCGCTCAAGCCAGATCATTTCTGCCACCGAGACGTCTTGCGATTCGAAAGCGCGGTAAACCGCGCTCACGGACATGTCCAACGCTTGCGCGAGCTTCGTTACAGTCAGTTCTGAGTCGGTCGCGTTCTTCTGAATGAAGTCCTTAATTCTTTCTTCCTGATAGCGCTGCAACTTGGACGGAGACGATCCGGGCGCAGGTTGCAGGGCGCGTAGATTAGCTGCAATCAGGTCAACGACGGCGTGAGCAACGAATGGGTGGGTGTCGTCAGTTGTCTCGTCGATCGTGCATGGTAGTCCACAAACCATGTCGCGCAAAAGCCGGCCCAAGGCTTTCTCACCAGGAATTTGGCATGCGGTAAGAATTTCGGCACTTGGGACCTGAGTTCGAAGCTGATCGCGGGGGATACTCACCACAAGTTGTTCGAACGACGTGTCAAATTCCAATGCGTAAGCGCGCGTCGTGTCGTACATCGCGAAGTCGCCAGGTCGCAAAACAGCCTTCCGTCCATCCTGAGTCACGCCGCCCGTTCCAGATATTTGCAAGACAACCAGGAAATACTCTCCTTCGTAGTCTGCCGCCCGCTGAGGGACGCGCTGCAAAGTCTGTTTGGTCGAAGCGACTGAGCGAACATCCAGATTGGACAGTGTCCTGTGTTCTAGTTTTGCCGTGAGCGATTGGTCAGTCGCTTCATCAGACGATACGTACTCGAGCTTGACGAACATCTCACGAAGCAGATGCAGCCATGAGTCAATCTTCTGGCTACGGGGTGTTTCCCTGTCCACTACGTAGGTTTTCACAATCAGGCCCCATCGACACGTGGCAAGCGACATACGAAGCATATCCAAGACGGACTTATACGCAAAGTAGACGACGACAATTTTGTGAACTCAACAACAATGTTGGTGTGTGGGACTTTCATCCATGAAATGTGGGAGTCGTGAGCAACAGCGGTTTTTTTTGCTTGCTTACGATAGTTTGGAAGTCGTAGGTGGCAGAGATACGCAATAGGTTTATTGACGTCACCTATAACTGAATATCAATAAATTGCCTAACTGAAAGCTGTGTGCCGATAACGGTTTCGCGTCGCACACGTCATTCTGTGTATATCTTCCATTTTGGAAGAAAAGAGTCGGTCTCAATATAGTGCCACGCGGTTGTGTCTGAGCATCGCAACTGGTACTGCAAGAGGCCCATTTCATTAGCATGAGGAGGAAGCATGTCGAGCGAAGTAAAGAGCCAGTTCAAAGTTGCTGCGGTTCAAGCAGCACCGGAATTTCTGAACCTTGAGAAAGGTGTCGAAAAGACCATACGACTGATCGAGGAGGCTGCTGCGAACGGCGCGTCGCTGATCGCCTTCCCCGAAGTCTGGCTTCCGGGCTATCCATGGTGGATCTGGTTGGATTCGCCCGCAGCCGGTATGAAATTCGTACGCCGGCATTTTGAGAATTCGCTGACCATTGGTAGCGAGTTGTTCAACAAGATCACCGCTGCGGCTGCAAAGAACCGCATCCACGTTGTCTTGGGCTTTTCTGAACGCGCAGGTGGGTCGCTCTATATCTCGCAGGCGATCATTGACGACAACGGTAAAGTGGTCGCGACACGTAGAAAGCTCAAGCCGACCCACGCCGAACGCACCGTTTACGGAGAAGGCGACGGTAGCCATCTTGGCGTGTACGACACGGCGCTCGGCAAGCTAGGTGCTTTGTGTTGCGCCGAGCATATTCAGCCGCTGTCGAAGTTTGCCATGTACTCGCAACATGAACAGATCCACGTTGCAGCTTGGCCGAGCTTCTCGGTCTATCGCGGCGCCGCTTTCCAGCTCAGCGCTCCGGCGAATAATGCAGCGAGCCAGGTCTACGCTCTCGAGGGACAGTGCTACGTTCTTGCTCCTTGCGCCACCGTGTCGAAAGAGATGCTTGACATGCTGATCGACTCGGAGAGCAAGGCGCCGCTGCTGCTCGAAGGCGGTGGTTTTGCAATGATTTATGGTCCCGATGGTGCGCCTCTGTGCGAGCCGTTGGGAGAGACGCAAGAGGGGCTGCTTTACGCCGACGTGGACTTGGGGGTAATTGGCGTGGCGAAGGCCGCATACGACCCTGTTGGGCACTATTCACGTCCGGACGTGTTCCAGCTTCGTATCAACAGAACGCCGGGCGCTATCGTTCGAGATTTCCAGCAAGAAGTACCGCGCGAGTCTGCGTGTGAAGCATCCGCTGTCGATTCTCTGCAACCTAGTGCCGAGGGCAGCGAGAAGTAATCGCCTGCCTTCGTCTTCGATTTTGAGAGAGGCTTAAGGCGAGTGCGCTGCATCGCTTGATGCAGCGCACGAGAGTGCCACTCGATACACACCGTTCTAATTAGTTAGCCGAGCGACACGCATTTTACGTATCGCTCACAGGCTAGCTAATCCGCAGATGCAACTGTGGCGCTCGTCGATTTCGGTTCCTCTGTTTCGCCGGACGTTAAAACAAACGCGATCGCAGCGATGATGCCCGGCGCGGCGAAGAACAGGAAGTTGACATTGATTGGAAGGTTTTGAGCAAACAGGTATCCGCCTACCGCCGGTCCTGCAACCGCCCCAAAACGTCCGATTGCCGCTGCCCAACCTACGCCCGTCGACCGAATGTGTGCCGGATAAGCTATCGCCGCGAAGGCATGGACCAGACAAAGTGTGCCGATCGTGGTGGCGCCAGCGAGCATCAAGAGTACGCTTAGCACGTATTCGTTCTGCTTGAATCCAAGAGCACCAATCGAGATGGCTGCAACTGTGAAGTAGAGCACCAGTGTGTTTTTTCCACCGAATCGGTCTGCAAGCCAGCCGCTAGCCAATCCTCCAAGTACTGCGCCAGCATTGAGTGTCAAAAGGAACGACAGGCTTGAGCCGAGCGAGTAGCCATTTGCGACCATCAGCTTTGGCAACCATGTGGTCAGACCGTACACCATGAGCATGCACATTCCAAAGCCGATCCAGATAAGGATGGTATTGCGGCCTCGGCCTTCGGTGAATAGTTGGACCGTACGTAGATTTGACGGGTTTCCATAAGCTTGGGCATTCAAGGGTGCCAACGAAGCCGCCGAGCGACGCAAGCTAGGTGCAATTTTTCGAAGTACGCGGTCAGCTTCTTCGAACTTTGCATTCGCAAGGAGATAAGTGATGGACTCGGGTAGCCATCGATAGAGTAGGGGGACGGCGAGGAGAGGGAGGCCAGCGATAACGAAATTCGCACGCCATCCGAATGCTGGCGTGACAAACTTTCCCGTGAATGCAGCAATTACTCCGCCAACTGAGAAGAAGCAGAGCATGACGGTGATCATGATATTGCGCTTCGAGCTAGGTGCCATCTCCGCCATGAGAGCGACAATATTAGGAACCATGCCACCGAGACCAATACCGGTGAATACGCGACAGACGATGAATTCGGTGGACGTCTGAGAGAACCCGTTGGCCAGTGCCGCAACCCCGAAAATTATCAGGCAAACAAGAATCACGCGTCGCCGTCCAAAGCGATCTGAGGAACTTCCGAGCGTCAGCGCGCCAATCATCATGCCGAACAGTGCACTGCTACCTATAATTCCTGCTATGACCGGCGAAAGCTTCCACTCATTCATCAAGGTAGGAAGTACCGAGCCGTAGATGACGAGGTCATACCCATCAAAGGTCATGAGCATCGAACACCAGAACAAGATTAACAGGTGGAACGCGTTGACGCGAGTCTCTTCGACGACGTAGTCGTGGTTGCCGATGCTCATGGGTGTCTCCAAAATTTATTGCCGTTTTTCGGCAATTTTTTCGTTGTATTAAATGGCAGTGTCAGGGCCTTTCTTTTTTAGGCCCTGACTATGATGTTTAAACCTTGTAACGTTCGACTTCCTCTTCTCGCCAGACGATGCCTGCTCCTGGAACATCGCCAAAATGCGCGTTGCCATCTTTGAACTTAAGCAGCGGTTCAAGCACGGGACCTGCCATATCCATGCGCTCAAGCCAATGGCAGGTCGGGCTGACGGCGAGAACGTGTGCGCTAAACTCTTGGAAAATATGGCTCGACAGCGGGATCCCGGCGTCGTCGGCGAGTGCCGAAGCGCGTAGCCAGCCAGTCACTCCGCCGATTTTCATCAGGTCGACCATCGCAAGGTCGCACGCACCAATGGAGAGCGCGAGCGACATCTCTTCCGGACCGAACCAGTTTTCGCCCATCTGGATTGGGACATTCAGAGCTTCACGCACGCGTGCATGCCCCTTGTAGTCATACTGGACCGTAGGTTCTTCAATCCAGGCGACGCCTTCTTGCTCGAGTGCTCGCCCCCGTCGGATTGCTTCGGGGACAGTTTGGCTCTGGTTGAAGTCGACCATAATCTGAACCTCGTCGCCCACCGCATTGCGGATGCTTCGAACGACTTCCAGGTCTTCTGCTATCGTAGCGTAGCCAATCTTCGTCTTGATGGCGGAATAGCCTTGTTCCGCTGCCCGCTTCGCACGCTGAGTGGCAAGTTCGACGCCATCCATGCTGTGGCTGTCATATGAAGGCAGAGGCTTGGCGACACCGCCGAGCAGTTCCACGAGAGGAAGCTTGGCTGCTTTGGCCTTCGCGTCCCAGATTGCCATGTCGATGCCTGCAGTGGCGATCTTCACGATGCCCGTGTTGCCAATGAGGCGAAATTTCGACTGGAATAGCTGGTCGATGTGGAACGGCGCGAGTGGCTGCCCTTCGATAACCGGAGCCAGTTCTTCGAGCATGCGCTGAACCGGCTTCAGGGCCAGTGGCGTGTATGTGAAGACGTACGCAGTGCCCACCACGTCGGCGTCAGTGTAGAGATCGATCAAAACGAGGGGCGATGTTGCGACCGTTCCAACTGCCGTCTTGACGGGGTATTCGAGCGGTACATTTACCGCGCGTGCGCGAAGGCCTTTAATACGAATATCAGTCATGCTTTCAGTCCAATCACATTTCGAGATGAAGCGGATTCTCGCCGAGGACCTGATGCGAATTATCGTGCCAGATGAAGTCGCTATTCAGATTCGACACGGAGGGGCAGCCAATCTGTGCCAAGGTTCTGTCGATTTCGTCCATGAATGTGTCGAGAACGGCGTCGACCCCCTCGGGTCCCTGTGCGGCGAGACCATAGAGAGTTGCGCGACCAAGCAGGACCGCCTCGGCGCCGAGAGCAACTGCTTTGACGACATCCGAACCGCGTCGGATACCGCTGTCTACGAGCACTGCGCCGGAGACCTTCGCTGCAGTCTCAACGAGCGTGTCCATCGGCGAGACTGCGCTGTCCAGTTGGCGACCACCGTGGTTCGACAAAATAACGCCGTCTGCGCCAAGCTTCATGCAGCGCTCAGCGTCTTCCGGACGACAGAGGCCCTTGATGAGTAGCTTGTGGGGCCAAAGATCCCGCAGCCACTTGAGATCATCGAACGAGAAGCTTGCATCCATCTGCCGGCTCATCAATGCTGCCTGTAGCTCTGTGTCCTGAACCTGGTCGCTCGCAAAATTTGCGAGTTGCGGAACACCGTGGCGCAGTAAGTCCAGCGACCAGCGCGGGTGCAGCATGCCGTCCATTATGGTCCGCAAGCTGTACTTCATCGGCATGCCGAAGCCGTTGCGCATATCGCGCTCGCGCTTACCGTTCACGCCGACATCGGTCGTCAAAACCAGCGTGGTATAGCCGCAATACAACGCCCGTTTGACAAGCAACTCCGCGAGTTTGCGATGAACGACGTAGAGCTGGAACCAACGTTCTCCGTCCGATGCTTTGGCAACAGCTTCGATAGAAGCTGTTGATGCGGTCGAGAGTGCGAATGGAATGCCAAACTTTGCAGCCGCGCGAGCAAGGACGAGGTCACCATCCGGCCACAGAACACCGTTCAGACCCGTCGGGGCTATGACAACGGGTGCCTTTTGACGTTTCCCGAGAATGTCAGTGCTGATATCGCGCTTACTGACATCGGTTAGGCGATGTGGCTGAAAGCGGATGTTCTCGAAGACCTGACGGTTGTGGCGCAGACCATGCTCGTCCTCAGCGCCACCCTCGAGATAATCAAATACCATTCGCGGAAGCCGCTTCTTGGCCAGGGTGCGGTAGTCTTCTACATTAACCGGCTTGCTCATTGACTTTCCTTCAATACTTATGCCGCGCGAGTGTCGACTTCGATAAGCATCGGTTTGTTGCTGGCCAACGCCTGGCGAAGTGCCGTCGTCAGCGACTCGCTTGAGTTTGCATTCACAGCTTCGACACCGTATCCGCGCGCCAGTGCGCAGAAGTCGAGATCGGGGACGTCGAGACCGGGAACGTTTTCAGCTTGAAGGACACCCGCAAACCAGCGCAATGCACCGTATGTTCCGTTCTTCATGATGATGAAGATGGCCGGAATGTTGTATTGCGCGGCCGTCCAGAGACCTTGGATCCCATAGTTCGCCGAGCCGTCGCCGATGATGCCAATTACGCGTCGCTCGGGTTGCGCCAATTGCACGCCTACTGCTGCAGGCAAACCGAAGCCCAGACCACCGGCGGCAGCAAAGTAGTAGCTGCCTTGTTCCGACATGCGAAGGCGTTGCCAGAGCGTATTAATCGTAGACGTTGCTTCGTTCACGTAGATGGCGTCGCGCGGAGCAAGGTCGTTGAGAATGTCGAACACGCGCTCAGGCGAAAGCGCGCCCTCGACGTCGGCAGCGGGGGCTGGTGCTGGGCGAGGAGACGGTGCTGCACGCGAAGACTGTGAAGTGCGTTCACTCAGTGCACGCAGCGAAAGGGCGATATCGGCGACGATTGCATCACCCATCGGTGCACGCGTTGCCTCGTTGATGTCGCACGTAATCGAGACAAGGCGGCAGTCGGCAGGCAGATAGTCGCCCGGCTCATACTGGTGATAGCGGAATACCGGCGCACCAACGACCAGCACGAGGTCGTGGCCTTCCATCAGGCGGCTAATACCAGCGATACTCGCCGGCAGAATGCCACTGAAGTGCGAGTGTGTCGTCGGGAAGGAGCAACGCGGAGCAGAAGGCGCCATCCAGACGGGCATAGCCAACTTCTCGGCAAGAGCGACTGCATAGCCATTGGCGTGGTTGGCATCAACGTCTGGGCCGAGAACCAAAACAGGATTGCGTGCAGCGTTCAGAGCCGCTGCCAGTTCTGCTAGCGTTTGCTCGGGTAGCGCGCCAGCCGTCCGTACCTTGCGCTTCGCAAGATGTTCGACACCCGGACCGGCTTCCTTGCTCCAATCGTCATAGGGGATGGACACATAAACCGGGCCCGGTGCGGGCGCCGCTGCCATATGGATGGCTCGGGTCAGCGCGAGGGGCACTTCCTGCGCACAGCTCGGTTCACAGCTCCACTTTACAAGCGGGCGAGGCAAGGACGTTGCGTCAACGTTTGCCAGAAGCGCCTCGACGCCAATCATTGCCCGGACTTGTTGGCCTGCCGTCACGACGAGTGGGGTATGTGAATTCCATGCATTCGCAAGAGCGCCCATCGCGTTACCGGTGCCTGCTGCCGAATGAAGATTGACGAAACCAGGGCGGCCGGTGGCTTGAGCGTAGCCGTCGGCCATGCCGACAACAACGGCCTCCTGAAGACCGAGGATATAGCGAAAGTCTTCGGGGAAGTCTTTCAAAAACGGCAGTTCATTAGAACCCGGGTTGCCAAAAAAAGTGGTCAATCCTTGCTCACGAAGGATTTCATACGAAGCTTGATGGACAGTGGTCATGTGACATTCCTTAATCGACACCTAGATGGTAGAAGTCGATGTAAAATTAATCAAATGATCAGTTTTTTGATTTGGAAATAGACTTCATCTATAAGGCTGTCCATGACCACTACCGATTTGAACCTTATTCGTGCGTTTGTTGCGATCTACGAAACGGGGAGCGTAAGTGCAGCCGCAAAGAGGCTGAACCTCACGCAACCGTCGGTCAGCCATGCGTTAAGCCGGCTACGCGACTTGCTGCATGACCAGCTCTTTACAAGAACCCGCGAAGGGATGATCCCGACCTTTAATGCATCGCAGCTATTTCTTGCATTCAAGGCAGCCTTGGACAGCATCGAGTCGGCAATTTCGGCGACGCGCCGGTTCGATCCCTCCCAGTCGAACAGATGTTTTCGGCTCGCCTTGTCCGACTTGGGCGAGCTCTACTTCCTACCGATGCTTGTACGAGAGTTCCAGAAACAGGCCCCGTCGGTGGCGCTCGAAATCGTCCAGCTTGATAGCGAGAAAATTTCCGACTGGTTGAATACGGGTAGTGTGGATGCCGCCCTCGGCAACATTCAATTGGTGGCGGCGCACGCGCGGAAGACGTCCGTCTTTACCGAGACCTATTCTTGTCTGCTGAGCTCAACGCACTCTTCAATCAAAGACCACCTGAGTCTCGATGAATACGTTGCTGCGAGCCACGTAGTAGTCGCTCCTTTCTCGGGACATCACCTTGTCGAGGATGCGATGACAGAGATGGGCCTCACGAGGAAGGTGGCGCTAAAGGTGCCCCATTTCACAAATCTCGTAGAGGTGATCGCAAGCTCTGACCTCCTGCTAACGCTACCCGCGCGCGTGGCAAGTGCATTTGCAGTGGAGGGGCGAACGCGCACGTTGCCGCTACCTTTTCCGATTCCGACCTTTGACGTGAATCTCTACTGGCAACCGCACAACGAGGACTCTGCAGCACAACAGTGGTTCTGCGACACGATTTGCAGCGCGCTGAGCGGCGTCTGAGGATTCGCGTCTTGGCTTGCGTCGCCGGTTCAGTGGCGGGGTGAGCTGACCAACCTATAGGGCAATCAGCATCACACTTTTTGATGATACGCGCCAAATTCAGAGGCCCATACCCTGTGACAGTCAATGTCACATGGAATGCTGGTCATGCTCACTGCCGCTCCCCTTTCCCTGTCAGAAGCCCGGGCCGCTTTGTTGCGTCGAGACTTCTCCTGCGTCGAATACGCTTGCGATTTGATCGAGCGGCAAGCGCGCTGGCGCCATATCAACGGCTTCGCGCATTTTAACGAAGAACACCTGCTTGCTCAGGCCGCGCGCTCCGACCGTGAGCTCAAACGTTCGGCAGACCCACGTCGTCTTCTCGGCCTTCCTATCGCAATCAAGGACAACATCAATACGGCTTTCATGCCGACAGGTGGCGGCACTGCTGCTTTCGAACGAGTCTTGCCACCACAGAACGCACCAGTATTGGTTCAGTTGCTGAAGGCAGGTGCAGTGGTTGCAGGCAAGGCAAACATGCATGAACTTGCCTTCGGCGTTTCGAACAATAACCGTGTCACGGGCACAGTCAGAAATCCGTTTGACCTCGCTCGTATCCCAGGCGGAAGCAGCGGTGGTTCAGGAGCATTGGTCGGAGCTGGCGTGGTACCCGCAGCTCTCGGCACCGATACCGGCGGGTCTGTGCGCATTCCAGCCGCGCTCTGTGGTGCAGTAGGACTGCGCCCGACTCAGGGGCGTTACCTGCCAGGCGGCGTGATTCCCATTTCAACAACGCGAGATACGGTAGGCCCCATCGCGCGGTCCGTTGATGACATCGCTTTACTGGATGCAATTCTTGCGGGTGACACATTACAGGCCGTCGAGCGCCAGTCGGATCGCCCCATCCGCTTGGCTGTACCGCGCTCAACGCTCTGGCAAGGGCTTGAGCCGGAAGTCGAGCGTGTTATGGATGTCGCGCTCGAGAAGCTGAAGCGAGCGGGCGTAGAGCTGGTCGACATTGACCTCAATGCCTATCCGGGCTTCTTCGATAAAGAGCACGCACTTATTGCCAAGTACGAATTCCGATTCGCAATGCAGGAATATATTGACGCGAACGGACACGCTCTAACGCTTGAAGAAATCGTCTCTGAAATCGGCAGCCCCGATGTGGCTGAAATCGCAAGGTATATCACACTGCCGGGCGCGATCAGTGAGTTTTCCTATCTGGATGCTCTCAAGAAGCGCGACATCTCACGTGCTGCATATAGCCAATGCCTCCACGATACGAGTGCCGATGCATTGGTTTTTCCTACAACCGTCGCCACAGCCTGCTTGATTCCCGCAGTGGACTCAATGATTCACAACGGTCAGAATGTCGGTGTTTTCGCCACCTTCACGCGTAACACTGAGCCAGGAAGCAACGCGGGCGTGCCGGGCATAACGCTGCCAGCTGGAATCGCGTCCAACGGCTTGCCTGTGGGACTCGCGCTCGACGCTGCTGCGGGAATGGACCGTGAACTCATCGCCATCACACGCGACATCGAAACTGCCTTGGGGCAGATCTCGCGTCCCCAATGAGGCTAACGAACTCGCTGCCAGCAACGACGCGTAATACGGAACTACAATCCTTCAAGGATTTCATCTGTCTCCCTAAACGCATTGAATTGGAAGAAATGCCTATTGCACACAAATGGCACTTAATATTCTCCGGGAAAGCGCTGCAGTTGATTGGTTGCAGTGTTGTCGATAAGCCAGTTATTTAAAATGCCTGCGAAATTTCATCCGTCGGATAAAATTGAAGCATATTTGCTATGTAGAATTTACCGGCCAGAGTCTCTCGAAAACTGCTGGCCGGCTTGGTCGATTGTGCGTGGATGCACAAGATGTTTTTTTAATAGATCGAGTTTTACTTCGACATGGCGTAGATGGAGTGAATTTAGAATATTTAGATGCCGCGTTTGCGGCGCCTAGTTTCTGTGATGTATTAATAACTAAATATCAGAAGCGATGGATCAATCCGACACCTACACCAACCATGCTGCGAGACGACGATGGAGTTGAGTTGAATCCGTCGCCCAAGGTCGCGGTCGCGTTGATGATTGACGTGCCGTTCGACCCGAGTGTCTTTCCGCTCGCGCGCTGATACGCCTCCAGTGCGTAGAGTCCGGTACGCTTGGACAGCGAGTAATATTGCGACAGATTGAACTGCTGATACTGCGCACTACTCGTAATTCCGTTTGCTTTTGTCGCCCGCGTGAAGCTGTAACCCGTTGCCAAATCCCAGGCTACCGTAGGTTTCCAGTGCAGCACAATACCGCCTGTGTTCCAGATAGCTTCATTGCGAAATGACGAACCCGTTCCCGGGATATATTGTACATTCGAGTAGGTCGCAGTGATGTCGAGCTGGCTATTGAACGTGTAGCCTGCACCGACCGCGAAGCGCTGCTGCGCCTGTGCCGTCTGATAGCCATTCGTCACCGCTGAGACGCCTGCCTGAGCGCCCGCATTTGAAGTCGCCGAATCGGTCCCGAACGAACCACCGCCGGGCGTCGAGTTGTTGATACGCGAGAACGCTATCGCAAGACCAACAGGCCCCTGCGAATACTGGATTGCGGCCGCCCAGGATGCGCCACGGCTCACACTGCCTGGGACACCCGCGAGTGAATATGAACCGCTGAACTTAAACCCACCCAGCGACGGAGACATATACAGCAGCGTGTTGTTCGCGCGGTAGATCGTGTCCAGACCGTCCACATCGCCCGGATGCGCTCCGTAAAAACCTGTGATCCACGTCGTCGGGCTGTATGGCGACAGCATCTGATAGTATGCAGCATACTGGCGACCCGCTGTTAGCGAGCCGTACGTCGCATTCGTTACCCCCACAAAGGCCTGGCGACTGAACATCAAGTTATTCGTTGCCATCGCCCCCGTCGCACTGTTGAATCCTTCCTCCAGTGTGAAGATCGCTTTTGTACCGGCCCCGAGGTCCTCGCCACCTTTCAGGCCGATTCGGCTGCCGGCCCAGACACCATTGATCATCTTGAACGCAGAGTGACCGCCGGACGTAGAGCCAAGTGACGTCGAACTCGATTGATAACCGAAGCCGCTGTCCACGATGCCATACAGCGTCACGCTGCTCTGCGCGAATGCCGGGATAGCCGAGATCATTGTGGCGCCGGCAAGCGCGAGCTTGATTTGGGGGTAACTGTTCTTCATCTCCAAGTCCTTTTCATTTTTAGTGATATTTAGATGCCAGGCGACATCAACCTATGTTGTCACTGGCATTGGTTCCTGCATCCAGCTCCGTTGTTCACATACGGACGACGGGAAGGGCTGACGCTGCACTGTTCGGACGATGCGCAGCGGCATCGCCAGGAGTCTTCTCACTACTATTAAATTTATCGTTAAATAATATGCAATCCTATATGTTATGGATGGATTAGGGAAAATAAATTTCATAAAAGCAGGACTATCGTTCCGTTTTACGTCTGCTCAAGAACGCGGCGATGTGATCATTTGTGTTCGTCAATGAATACCGTATTTCCCAGGCTCGCACTGGTCCGAACTGCGTCCAAAGTTGCCGCGATATCCAGACTGGCGCGTCGCGCTTCGCCAATAATTTCCCTGGAGATTGACCCACGGAGGAGCCCAGCGAACGTCTCAACTGCGAAGCGAAAACCACTTCCGGACGGTGATTCTACGTTTTCGAATGGGATAGTTTGGGCGATTCCACGTCGGATCATCATCCGACTCGGCAGGTATCCTCTTGCGTCTGCGCCAACTGCGTCACTTGTGTGATTCAGGTATTCGGTGTAGATGCTTCCGTCCGAGCCCACGACCGTTGCGTGCCGATGGTTCGCACCATCCATTGCACACGATATTTGCGCACGTCGGCCATCGGCATATTCGAAAAGTGCCATCGTACTTATGTCGACTCCAGCCTCGGTCATTAAGGACCGCGCGGTGATTCGGCTGGGAGCACATCCCATGATGAGACGGATGAAGCTGATCGTGTAGCTACCGGCATCGAGCAGGGCACCACCACCGAGCTCAGGCTTGAGCCGGATGTTTGTGTCAGGATTACCGACCTGGAATCCGAAGCTGGCACTCACCGAACGCACGGTTCCAATTGTCCCCATTGCGATCAGGTCGCGTAGCACCTGTATCTGTGGCTGAAACCAGTAGGGGTAAGCTTCCAGTAGCACTGTTCCGTTGCAGTCAGCCGCTTCGAACATCTTTTCCGCTTCGGACCGGCTGACAGCTAGCGGCTTTTCGCACATTACATGCTTTCCTGCATTCGCAGCCTTGATTGCCCACTCCGCATGCATGCTGTTTGGAAGAGGCAGGTAGATGGCCTCGATACCTGGATCTTCAAGCATTCGTTCATAGCTTGCGAAGCTTCGTTCCACTCCGGTTTCCGCGGCGAAACTGCGGGCGTTATCGCCGTTACGACTCGCAACTGCATCCACAACCGCAACAGGGCTGTCTTTGATATCCCGGATGAACTGCCGTGCGATATTCGCGCATCCTAGGATGCCAAACTTCACCGGATCGGCCCGTGTATTTGCTGTACTCATTTCTGTAGACCTGATTATGTATGTTTGCGCTCGCCCGATATTGAGCGGAGCAGTTCGAAAACCGCCCGCGTAGCTGCATACCCTTTGCACGGGCGACCAGCAAGGAAGAGGGAGTCGAAGCCAAATGCTGTGTTATGTCTCCGTCTCCCTTGCGCTAGATTTTGACTCGGTGCCGTTCCGCTAATTCGTCGCGGATGTCACGACTCGTATACACGATTGACTGATGCGCCAAGAATCGAGCATGATCGAAGTTTCCGGCGCCTCAGACAAACAGTCGGTCATCGCCAGAGTCGTTCGATCCAGTGCGTTAAGGTGTTTAACCGTTATTCGCTTCGGCGACCGCGGTGACAGCCGCTCGAAGAGCGAGCAGATAGCTATCGAGCCCGAACCCGCAGATTTGGCCCTTCACGACTTCGGCAAAAACCGAATGGTGACGGAACGCCTCACGTGCGTGGATATTGGACATATGGAGCTCAACCACAGGGACGGTCAGGATGGCAAGCGCATCACGAATTCCGTAGCTGTAGTGTGTCCACGCGCCAGCGTTGATCAATACAGCGTCGACGCCATCCGAGAACGCCTTGTGAATGCGTTCGCACATTTCACCTTCGTGATTTGTCTGGAAGGACTCGACCTCAGCGTTCAACTCGCGACCTAGCGCCTTAAGTTTCTCGTCGATTTCCGCCAGAGTGATAGTTCCGTACTGGACCGGATCGCGCTTGCCGAACATGTTGTGATTGATGCCGTGAAGCATGAGTACTTTCATTTCTCTCTCTCCTGACTTTAATTTCAATCGCGCGGCAACTCGATGACCGTGCCTGACGACGCAGCGGAGACGATTGCTTCCGTAATTCTCAGATTCTTGAGGCCGTCGCGGGCTGACACCAAAGGTTCAACTTCACCACGTGCCACCGAGCCGAAGTGTTCCATCTGATGTTTGATGGGATCGTCCCGAACCATGCCGACTACGCCCACCTCGAAGGGCTTCCACCACGATCGATCTTCTGACCGTGCATAGGTTTTCAGGCGCATGGTCGGGATGGCAAGGCTTCCGTTTGTGCCCGCAACGACATAACAGTCCTCGTCATCGTAGGTCGGGTATGCCTGGTTTTCCTGCGAGGTCTGCTCCCAGCTTTTTGCACTGGCAGCGGTATCCGAGAGCATGAACGTGCCGAGCGCTCCGCTTTCGAAGCGCAGGTTGATCGCGACCGTATCTTCGACTGGTAACCCACGCGTTGCGTGCGATTTGAATGCCTGCACGGCGACAATATCGCCACACAACATCCTCAGGTTGTGCACTTCGTGAATCATGTTCAACAGAATCGGCCCGGCGCCTATCTGCCCGCGCCACGGCGCATCGACGAAGTAATGGTCTGGTTTCACAAACATTGCAGTGCCCGTAACGGCAACGAGCCGCCCGAGGACGCCAGAATTAACCACCTGCCGGGCCTTGGCCATAATTGGGCTATGGGTGCGATGATGACCAATCAGGATGGGCACGCCGCTATCCTCTCCGGCACGTACCAGTGACTCGGCTTCGGCCACGGTCGGCGCGATCGGTTTTTCGAGCAACATCGGTACGCGTGCTTCAATCGACTGCTTTGCATGTGCGACGTGAAGTTGATTAGGCGTCGCTAGGACGACCCCATCAGGCTTGTCTTTCTCGAACAGTGCTTCGAGTGTCGCGTAAAGCGGGACATTTGCCTTCTCTGCGATCGACTTGGCTGCCGGCGAAGGATCCACGATGGCGGAAAGTTCGCAGGTGTCGCTTGCCTGAGCGGCGCCGATATGTGCCAGTCCAATATATCCGGCTCCGGCAACGGCGATTCGGGTCTTACTCATATTATCGTGCTCCTAATTGATTTTGCTCAGGCGCGCGATTGCGCAAGAGCCTGCTGACGGATTTCTTGATACTCTGGCTTGCCAATCGCGCTTGCGTCGGGTTTGCCCAATTCGTTGAGGGGAATGCGATAGGTCTCTCTCGCGCTCCATGCCGCGACCGCGGCCACAATCGTGATGACCAGGGTGATCGCGCCGATGGTCGTCGGGATGCCGGTTGTTCCCGGTGGGGCGACTGCTGCAAAGAGGGCAGGCAACAAGGCTGTAAGTGCCGTACCAATGTTCTGCGCAATTGCCACAGCGGAGACTCGCGTACGCGTTGGGAACAGCTCCGGATAGAGGCTTGGGAAGATTGCGTTGTAGCCCTGGTAGACGACTCCCCACATCAGCAGAGACATTCCGATTGCAAGTGGGACGCTTTTGATGCTGATCGCGTACAGGTAGAAGAATGAGAGCAGTCCAGATGCGAGTGCACCGCCGATGACAAGCGGTCTACGACCAACGCGGTCGGAAAGGTTGCCCGCGAAGGGGATGACAACGACCGCGACAATGTTCCCCAGAACGGGGATCCACAGATAGACGTCCTTGGCGAAGCCAATGCCGTACCCTGGTTGCACCGCATATGCGGCTCCAAACACAGTGGTCACGACAGGGATGACATTCATCAACGCGATACCGACCACCCGGAGCATGTCGCGCCAGCCGTACTTGAAGGCCTCCACGATCGGCGAGCGCGACGCGGCGTTCATCGCGTCTTCTTCCTGGAAAGCAGGCGTCTCTTCGACCTTTCGCCTGATGATGTAGCCAGCGACAATGACCACGAAGCTCAGCACGAATGGAATACGCCAGCCCCATGAGTTGAATGCGTCCTCGGGCATGTAATGCGCCAACGGAAGGAACACCGCCGCCGCGAGAATCTGGCCGCCTTGCACGCCCTGTAACGTAAAGCTGGCGTAATAGCCTCTACGGCCAAATGGTGCGTGCTCCAGAATCATGGATGCGGCACCGGAAATCTCGCCGGCAACTGCGAAGCCCTGAATGAGGCGCATGATGACGAGCAGGGCCGGGGCGAGAATTCCAACCTGTTGGTAAGTCGGCAGGAGACCGACCGCCATCGTCGAAAAGCCCATCAGAAACATACAGACGATCAGTACTTTCTTTCGACCATGCGTATCGCCGATATGACCGAGAAGGAACGCACCGATCGGTCGTGCTACGTAGCCCACACCATAAGTGGCTAGCGATGCCACGATCGCGACAGTGGGATTGCCTTTGGGAAAGAAGACTTGCGGGAAGATTAGCGACGCAGCTGTCGCGTAGATAAAGAAGTCGTAGTACTCAAGCGCCGAACCGATCCACCCGCTTGCGGCAGCTCTGCGCGTCTGCCGAGTAGAATGGCTGCTTTCGGCAGCCATGTTAACTGGATGCTCCATTGTCTCGTCTCCATGTACTTATACCGCGTGCTAGACGCGCGGCTTCGTCTGAAGCAGAGATTAAAGTCAACTTATGCACTTACAATGCGTGCATCGTTCACTTCAATCCTTCCAAATCGTGAATAATGATTGGGACCTCATCGACCTCCGCGTCTTCTGCGAAGTCGCCCGGCGATCGAGCTTTGTCGCAGCGGCAACGGAACTAGGGATTTCCCCGGCGTATGTCAGCAAGCGGATTGCCGACCTCGAGCGAGCTTTGGGCGTGACACTGTTTCATCGGACGACCCGGCGGGTTCGGATCAGCGACGCCGGCGATGCCGCCTATGCGTGGGCGCGCAAGGTCCTGGAGGCCGTTGAAGGCCTGAACGACAGCGTCTCGAGAAAGGATTCCCACCTATCAGGCCAGTTGCGGATCAGTTCCAGCCTACGTCTGGGTCGCAACCACCTCTCGCCGATTCTGGCCGAGCTACATCGGGAGAACCCCGACCTTGAAATCTGGCTGGAGTTGATGGACCGTCGCGTTGACCTGCTTGCCGAAGGGTTCGACATTGACGTCCGAATGGGCGAGGTGTCTGAGCCTCACCTCGTGACGCATCTGGTCGTTGAGAATGCGCGTGTGCTGTGTGCCGCTCCCGAGTATCTTGCGCGGCGTGGTGCGCCCAAGACAGCGGCCGATCTGGCGAGTCACGATTGCCTGCTTTATCGTGAGCGCCATCAGACATTCGGGGTCTGGCGGTTGCAAGGCCCACATGGGCTGGAGTCGGTCAGAGTCACCGGGCCAATCGGCTCCAACCACAGTGACATCGTGAGCAACTGGGCTTTGGCGGGGAACGGAATCATCCTGCTCGCCGGTTGGGATGTCGCCGACGCTCTGAAGTCGGGCAAGCTCCAGCGCGTGTTGCCCGAATACCGGCAGGAAGCTAACGTCTGGGCAGTGACTGCCGCGAAGTTGCAGACTTCGCCAAAATTGCGAGCCTGCACCCAATTTATTATCAACCACTTACGCAATGGCCCGTATGCGCTGGACACTACGGTGCTCTGAGTTTGCGTAAGGGTGATGAACAGAATCTGTCGTCAGGCTCACCGCCCGAACAGGAGGGCAATCACACCGCGAAGCCATCGGTTTCCAGCCTCATGGTGATAACGTGCGTGCCAATGCTGTCGAACTGAAAAACGCTCAACAGAAATAGGGCAGTTATGCACCTGCAGGTCGTTGGCTAGCGCGAGCGTCTCCCCGATATGACGCGGCAGCGTAGCGACAAGGTCAGTGGTCTGCACGACAGCGCCCAATCCGAGAAAACCCGGAAGTACCAGCACAGTGTCGCGCTCAATGCGCCCGCGCGCCAGTGCCTGGTCGAGCAGTTGTGCACCAGTGCCAGCTGCAATAACGACATGACCTTCCGTACGGTATTGCTTCGCACCAAAACGAGCGCCGACTCGCGGGTGGTGTCGGTTTGTGAGGCAGACCCAGTCCTGCTCGTAGAGTTGCTGCTGGTAAATTCCACCGCTCAGCCACGGGACGTAACCGATTGCGAGGTCTGCCTCACCGGATTCGAGGGCACGCTCTGTGTTCCCGTCGATTCGTGCCGCTTCCAGTCGGACACCTGGCGCCTGCGCTCGAACGTGAGCGAGCAACCGAGGCAAAAGCGTGACATGGCTCGCATCGGTCATACAAATGCGAAACCGCCTCTGCGCAGTCGCTGGATCGAAGTCGATTTCCCACGCGACAAAACGTCGGAGTGATTCAAGGATTTCGCGGCACGGCCCTATGAGGGCGTCTGCCTGCGGGGTGGGGGCCATTCCCCCTGGCGTCCGGATGAACAAAGGGTCTTGCAATTGCTCCCGCAAGCGCGCCAGCCAAATGCTCACGGTGGGTTGACTCTGCCCCAGATGTTCAGCGACGCGGCTCACGTTGCGCGTGTCGTAGAGCATGTCAAAAAGCTGCAGAAGCTTGATATCCGGTAAATCACGCGATTCCATTTGATTATTGTCCCTCGCAATACCGTTATTGCATCCATTGCATTGTCATTATGTACCGCAAATCCTATCGTTTGCAAAACGTACATTTCAGGAGATGACAATGAAGATTGCGGTCCTCGGTGCCGGCGCCCTCGGTTGCGCTATCGGCTCGACACTGACTCAAGGCGGCCATGAGACCTGGCTGGTTGACCGGTTCGCAGCTCACGTCGAGGCGATGCAGCGCGACGGCCTGCTTGTCGATAGCGACACAGGTTCGAATCGCGTCAAAGTTCGTGCGGCCATGAATGCGGCTGAGGTCGGCCCAGTTGACCTCGTGGTGGTGCTGGTCAAATCCTTCCATACGGATTCAGCGATGCGAGGTGCGCTCGATCTCATTGGTGACAAGACGGTCGTTCTGTCTTTGCAGAACGGCTTGGGCCATGAAGATGTGTTGTCGGAAATCGTGGGCCGGGACAGGGTCCTTGCCGGAAAGACCTACGTCGGTGGCGTATTGCGCGGCCCGGGGCACATCCAGGCTGGAGTGACAGGCAAGCACACCTTCATCGGGGAACTCGACGGGCAATTGACTTCCCGGGCACAAGCGATCGCCGAGGCGTTCAACGCTTCGGGACTCGCGACTACTGTCAGCAACAACATCATGGGCACGATGTGGGACAAGCTTTTGATTAATGTGGCGACGGGGGCACTCACTGGCATCACCAGTCTCACCTATGGCCCGCTTTATGAAGAGCCGCTTCTCAAGGCCGCATCTTTCACCGCAATCGAAGAAGCAATCAATGTGGCTAAGGCAGCAGGTGTAAAGCTGTCAATCACGGATCCCGAAGCTGCCTGGACTCTGGCGGCCGAAGGCCTTGGTCCTGCGTTCAAAACTTCGATGTTGCAGAGTCTTGAGAAAGGCTCCGTCACGGAAATCGACTACATCAACGGTTCAGTCGTTCGCTGGGGAGCCCGTGTGGGCGTGCCGACGCCGGTCAACTCGACGCTGGTCGCGTGCATCAAGGGTATTGAGCGCGCGATGTTAGACCGTCAAAAAGAGGAGGCCAAAGCATGAAGGGGTCGAAGGCTTACGTCGAGCATGTTGCCATCTGGGTAAAGGACATCCAATGGCACATCCGCTTTTTCGAAGACGTCCTGGGTATGACGATGCGCGAAGTCGATGGCAGCGTTGATGCGCCCCGGCAGTATTGGACGCTGGGTGGCTTGCAGTTCATTCATGCTCCGGAATACCAGGGTCCTGAGGGTCGATTAGCTCATCTGGGCGTGATGTGTGAGGACCTTGAGCAAGCCTTGGCGGCAGCAAGGGGGTACGACGTCACGCAGATGCCGCAAGGCTACAACTGGTTGCGTCTGCCGGACGGGCTGGCGGTCGAATTTATTCAAGCGAAGCCAGCAGTCTGCGTTGCACGAGCACTGGCAATTGATCCCCGCGCGGAGGCCTAAGCATGTCAATCGTTGAAAAATACTGGGATGACGCCCGCGAAGGTGACGAATGTGTCAGCCCCAACTATACCGTCACCAAAGAGCGCATTCTCGCCTATGCAGATCTGACCGGAGACCACACGCCGGTTCATGTCGATGAGGAGTATGCCAACGCAAGTCACTTCGGAAGCATTGTCGCTCACGGCCTGTTCGGACTGTCGATTGCTGACGGCCTGAAAACGCAAAGCGACTACCGCTTCCTGCCCGGCATGTCGCTCGGCTGGACCTGGGACTTCCTTCTTCCGATCAAGGTCAACGATGTGCTGCACGTCAAGTTTCGCGTAGGCAGCATGCGCGCGAGCAAGAGCCGTCCCGGTTGGGGCATCGTCGTCCTGCCCTCGGAACTGATCAACGAGAACGGCGAAGTCGTTCAGCGTGGCGAACACCGTCTCATGGTGCCGCGTCGACCGGGAGTCAACTGATGCAAGCTCGTCCTCTCGAAGGTATCCGCGTCATTGACTACAGTCACTTTCTGGCCGGCCCTTACGTTGGTCGCTGCCTCGCCGCACTTGGCGCGGAGGTGATCAAGGTTGAACGACCCGGTAGTGGCGACGCGGGTCGGCAACATGCCACTGTCCTTGACGACAAGCAGAGCGGATATTTCCTTCAGCTCAACATGGGCAAACGCGGTGTCAGCGTCAATATGAAGGACCCGCGCGGCAAGGAGTTCATGGAACGCCTGTGTGATTCCGCTGACGTGTTCATCGAGAACTACCGGCCGGGTGCTCTGGACAAGCTAGGGCTCGGCTACGCAGCCTTGTCGGAGCGCAATCCGCGACTGGTTTACTGTTCAATCTCTGCATATGGCCATACCGGACCGGATGCACATCGCGCCGGGTTCGGACTGATCGCTGAAGCCAAGAGCGGCATCATGCAGATGGTAGGTACGCCAGGTGAGCGGCCGCCGCTCCTGCGCATCTCGCTAGGCGACATGTACACCGGCATTCATGCCGTTGCCGCCATCAATGCAGCACTGCTCGGTCGAGAAAAAAGCGGTCGTGGCCAGCATATCGACATGGCGCTCTACGACACGCTCGTGTCGATGCACGAATATGCGGTGCAGTGCTACACGCTCCAGGGCGTCGTACCTGAACAGACCGGCCACGATATGCCGACTTCAACACTCTATGGGGTGTTTCGTGCCGCTGACGGCGATCTCGTCATCGCCGCGCAGGTTGACGACGCGTGGAAGCGCTTCGCTGCACTGCTGGAGTCGCACGGAGGACCGAGCGGCTTCGGCACTGATGTCCGGTTCTACGACCTTGCCGGGCGCAACGCCAATCGAGAGGAAATTCTGTCGATCGTACAACCGTGGGTCGCCTCCCGGTCTGTTGCGCAAGTGCTCGAATTGCTGGACGGTATTGACGTTGCTTGCGCGAAAGTGCAACGCATCGATGAGGTTCTTGCCGATCCCCAAATCCAGGCTCGCGGCATGGTGGTGGAGCAAGACCATCCGCGCTACGGAAAGCTTCGCCTGCCCAATCTCCCGTTCCGGTTTTCGGATTGCGATACGACGATACGTGACGTGGCCCCCGATCTTGGACAGCACAATGCGGAGGTCGCCCAGTCTCTGGGCTTTGCTGCCAACGAAATCGACGCGATGCTGACGGCAGGCGTCCTTTTTTCGAAGTGAGGACATGGACACCATGGCTGACCAATATGCAGTGATCGGCAATCCAATCGGACACACCAAGTCGCCTCTGATCCACGGGCTTTTTGCCGAGGAAACCGAGCAGGACATGACCTATATCGCGGTTGAAGGGCCGCTCGAACCCGAGGATGCTTTCGCATCTGTGGTTCGCTCCTTCGCCGCAGCGGGTGGAAAAGGTATGAACGTCACGGCGCCGTTCAAGCTGCAGGCATACGCGATGGCCGACGAACGCAGCGAGCGCGCCACTCTGGCGGGTGCCTCCAACGCACTCATGTTCCGGGACGGACGAATCCTTGCTGAGAATTTTGACGGTATTGGCCTCTTACGCGATATTGAAGTCAACCTCGGGCAACCACTCAAGGGCAAGCGGGTACTGATGCTCGGAGCGGGCGGTGCGGCACGCGGCGCGCTGCTGCCGTTCCTCGCAGCGCGGCCTTCGCACATGGTTATCGCAAATCGGGATGTTGGCAAAGCACGAACGTTGGCTGAGAAGGTTAAAGCACACGGTTCGCTCGTCGCCTGTGGCTATGCGGAGCTCGAAAGCATGGGGCGGTTCGATCTGGTGGTCAATGCCACTTCCGCCAGTCTCACGGGCGATTTGCCACCTGTTCCTCCTTCTGTCTTCAGCCCGGATGGAGCCGCATACGAGCTAGCTTACGGCAAGCGTCTTACACCGTTCCTTCGACTTGCTCGTAACGCCGGCGTGCGCCACTTGGCGGACGGTGTCGGCATGCTCGTTGAGCAGGCAGCAGAGGCTTTCGTTTGGTGGCGTGGTGTACGACCTCAAACGCGTCATGTGATTGACAGACTCACGGTACCACTCGAGTAATCATCCCGGCGTGAAACTGCCGCTGCCCGAAGCGCTTTATAGGAAGACAATGCGCATTCGCCGACTACCGGCGTATCAGACGAGGGAGCATGAGGCGGTCTTTAATCGATGCGCAGCCTCGATGGAATCGACACGATTCGAGACGCGCGGACTTGGCCATGTCCGCGCTGAAATGAGTGTACAACCTCAAATGCGTCAGCAGGGTCCCCGTCTTTGCAAAGACGATGATTGCAATGAAGCTGACAGTAGCACGAACGTGCGTCGACTCCCGTTGCCAGTAGAACGCAATCAAGGCAGCCGGCGAGGCCTAGGCTGAAAGCAAATGTGCGCCCAGTCGGCATCACCGGTCGGCTGTGCTTTTTTCATGGCACCGGCTGTGAGCGGTCAATGCTCGCTCGCGTGGGTGCCGTAGCCTGCGAGAAATACATCGACCGCACGAGTGACGACTGCGGAGATGTGCGTAGGTGTAGCTTTTACGGCAAATCCAAGCGTTGCCAGTTCTACCAGTTCGGCCTCGTAAAGTGCCTGCAGGTGACGCGCAGCCACTCCAGGGTCACACGCTCGAACAGAACCGGCAGCGATTGCTCTTGCCAGAAATTCACTAACGATTGCCCACCCGCGTTTAGGCCCTGCGTCATAGAGCGCTTGGCCAAGAGTAGAGCGTTCTCCTTCTTGAAAGGAAAGTCGCCTGATCGCCAAGATCGATGGGCTGAGTACCGCAGGGAGATATTGCCTACCGAACGAGATCAGTGACTCCCGCAACGGTATGTCGAGCCTCAGATGGCCGAATGCGTCCCGGATCTCGTTAGCGGCAGAGTTCGTCATTACCTCGGCGAACAATTCTTCCTTGGACGTGAAATAACTATAGAGAGTCGCCTTGGAAGCACCAGAGCGCGCGGCAATTTCGGCCATCGATGCTTCAGCGAAGCCCGATTCTCGAAACACCACAAAAGCGGCGTCGATGATTGATTGACGCTTCTCTTCTGTCTTTTTTCTCATACCAAACAACCTGATTGGGGCCTCATTGCGTGCCAGAAGGATTTTACGCGATTAGCCCCCCACGGCTCGCGACGTGGAGCAACCGCCGGGTATTGACAGCACCTGATGGATAAATTATAAACCAAACCGTTCAGTTTAGAAATGGATGGTGGTGATGGAACGGCTCTCTCGCGGCGCCGCCGCTATGCGGTTGGGAATGCGTCTCGCACTGGGTTGTACGCTGGCGTCGGTCATGGCGGGTTGTGTTTCGACACCGGGCTCGCGCACGCAGGCTGTGAAGCCGGTTAGTGCGTATCAAAGCTCGCTTAGCCTGAGCCCGACGCAGGGTGAGGCGGCTGATTGGCCGACCGACCAATGGTGGCTGGCGTACGGCGATTCGCAACTCGATACCCTGGTGGATCAGGCATTGGCGGGTTCGCCCAGTGTCGCGGCCGCGATGGCGCGCCTGCGCGAAGCCCAAGCGATGGAGCAGGAGTCGGGGGCGGCACTCAAGCCCGGCGTCACGGCAAAGGCGTCGGTGGACAAGGAGAAGCAGAGCTACAACTACCTTTTTCCGCAAAGCTATGTACCTAAGGGCTGGGAGGCCGCCGGCCTTGGTTCGTTGAGCCTGAACTGGGACCTCGACCTGTGGGGGAAGAACCGCGCCGCGCTCGCCGCAGCCACCTCGGATGCGCAGGCCGCGCAGGCCGATGCCGCCGAGGCACGGCTGGTGTTGGCCACGTCGGTGGTCAATGCCTACGCCGATCTCGCCCGCCTTTTCGCCGAGCGTGATTGTGACGTCGCCGCGCTAAAAGTGCGTACTCAAACCGCTGAACTGTTCGGCAAGCGCCGGGAGCAGGGGCTCGAGACCAGCGGCAGCGTGGATCAGGCGATCGCGCGCCGGGAGGCCAGCGAGGCGGCGTTGCATGCCACCGACGAATCGATTGCGCTGGCGCGTAATCGCATCGCGGCGCTGCTTGGCGCCGGGCCGGATCGCGGTCTGTCGATTACCCGCCCGAGTGTCGGGGCGACCCAGAAGCATGGCTTGCCGTCGAATCTCACACTGAATCTTCTTGGCCGGCGGCCTGACATCGTCGTCGCACGGCTGCGCGCTCAGGCGGCCTCAAAGCGCATCGACGCGGCAAAGGCTGAGTTCTATCCCGACATCAACCTCAGCGCTGTTATCGGTGTCCAGTCACTCGGGTTGAACATGCTGATGAAGTCTGGCTCGGCCTACGGCAGCGTTGGACCGGCCATCTCGCTACCGATTTTTAGTGGTGGACGGTTGCAGGGCCAATATCGCTCAGCGCAAGCCAAATACGACGAGGCAGTGGCCAGTTACGACGACACCCTCGTCAAGGCGCTGCGCGAGCTCGCCGATGCGACTGTGAGCGAGCGCGAATTGTTGCCGCGCCTCGACGCGACTCGAGCAGCGTCCCAAGCGGCGGCACGTGCGCACGATTCCATTCTTGCCCGATACCAGGGCGGACTCACCAACTATCTGAATGTGCTTAGCGCCGAAGACAGCCTGATCGACGCCGATCGTCAGCTTGCCGACCTCGAAGCGCGCGCGTTCTCTCTCGACGTGGCGCTCGTGCGTGCGCTCGGCGGTGGATTTCAGGCTCAACCCCAATAAGATTTCTCAGGATTCCATATGTCAAATGTCATGCAGGGCGCCACTGAAGCGCAAACGCTTCGCGAAGATCCCGCCGGTGACGAGGCGCAAACTGGGGCACCCTTGCGCCGCAAAAAGCTCTTTGCGATGCTGGGTGCGGCCATCGTGCTGTGCGCCGGCGGCTACGGCACCTGGTGGTATTGCGTGGGTTCTCGCTATGTGTCGACGGACAACGCCTATACCGCAGCAGAGGTGGCGTCGGTGACCCCGGCGGTCACTGGCATCGTCAAGACGGTCAACGTCGTTGATACGCAGCGCGTCAAGAGGGGCGACGTGCTGATTGTCGTCGACAATACTGACGCGCAATTGGCGCTGGAACAGGCCGAAGCGGAGGTGGGCAGCGCGGAGCGCAAGGTCCTCGGCTACATGGCAACGGACAAGGGGCTGACCGCGCTGGTCGCCGCGCGTGCGGCCGACACGGCGCGCATGCAGGCGCAGATCGCATCGGCGCAAGCGGACTACGAGCGTGCTGCGATCGACCTGAAGCGGCGCGAGGCGCTAGTGCAAAGCGGCTCCGTGTCGGGCGAAGAGTTGAGCAACGCGCGTGCCGCTTTCACATCGGCGCAGGCCGCGCTGGAAGGCGCGAAGGCCGCCCTCATGCAGGCGAAGGCGTCGCGTGGCCAGGCGCAGGGTTCGCTCGACGCCAACAAGGTCTTGTTCGTCGACACAACGGTGGACACCAACCCGGAAGTGCTGCTCGCGCGCGCCCGCCGCGACCAGGCGCGTGTCGATCTGGCGCGCACGGTATTGCGTGCGCCTTTTGACGGCGTGGTTGCGCAACGCGACGTTCAGGTTGGCCAGCGCGTCAAGCCCGGCGATACGTTGATGTCGGTGGTGCCGCTGGACGATGTTCACGTGGATGCCAATTTCAAGGAAGTCCAGCTCGACAACGTCAAGGTGGGGCAGCCTGCCACCATGACTTCCGACCTGCATGGCGGCCATGTGGTGTACCACGGCCACGTAGTTGGCCTCGCGGGCGGAAGCGGTTCCGCATTCGCGATGATCCCCGCGCAAAACGCAACTGGAAACTGGATCAAGGTCGTCCAGCGCCTGCCGGTGCGCGTCTCGGTCGATCCCGCAGAACTGCGTGCGCATCCGCTTAGCGTCGGCTTGTCGATGAATGTCGAAGTCGACACGCGGGCGAACGCCAGCGATGCCGCGCATTGAGCGGGAAGGGCAAGTTCATGTCGCAAGTTGAGTCTCCATCGGACGCGCCGCTCAAGGGCGGTGCTCTGGTGCTCGCTGGCTTGATGCTGGCGTCCGCGAACTTCGTAGCGGTGCTGGATACGACGATCGCCAATGTCTCGGTGCCGAACATCGCCGGGGCGTTGGGGGCATCGTCGAGCCAGGGCACCTATGTCATTACCTCGTACGCTGTCGCCGAAGCCATTACCGTTCCTCTGACGGGATGGCTTGCCGCCCGGTTTGGCACCGTGCGGGTGTTCGTGCTCTCGCTGCTCATGTTCGGCCTGTGTTCCGCACTGTGCGGCCTAGCGAACTCGATGGGCATGCTCGTGATATTCCGGGTCTTGCAGGGTCTGGCTGGCGGTCCGTTGATGCCGCTGTCCCAAACCCTGTTGTTGCGCATCTTTCCGAAAGAAAAGGCGCCTGCGGCCATCGGTCTGTGGAGCATGACGACACTGGTCGCGCCCGTGGTCGGCCCAATTCTGGGCGGCGTGATCTGCGATCGTCTGCACTGGTCGTACATTTTCTTTATCAACGTCCCAGTGGCCGTCATCTGCTCGTGGTTTGCGTTCAGGCTGCTGCGCCGCTATGAAACCGCGCTGCTACGACAGCGTATGGACAAGGTTGGGCTTGCGTTACTCGTCGTGTGGGTCGGCGCGTTGCAGATCATGCTCGACGAAGGCAAGGACCTGGACTGGTTTGCCTCGACAGAGATCGTGGTTCTGGCCATCGTAGCGGTCATTGGCTTCCTGTCGTTCCTGATCTGGGAGACAACCGAGCGCCACCCGATCGTCGATTTGCACGTCTTCAGGCATCGGGGGTTCAGCGCCAGCGTACTGACCATTAGTCTCGCGTTCGGCGCCTTCTTCGGCAACACGGTGCTGACCCCGCTCTGGTTGCAGGACTATATGGGCTACACGGCGACATGGTCCGGTTGCGCGACGGCGATGACCGGCGTGCTGGCGGTGCTCGTCGCTCCGATCGCAGCAAATATGGCGTCCCGATTCGACGGGCGGTGGCTGGTGTTTGCCGGCGTGTTGTGGATGGGCGTGGTCACGCTTGCGCGCGCGCACTCCGACACTGACATGACGTTCTGGCAAGTGTCGATTCCGCTGATGCTCCTGGGGCTCGGATTGCCGTTCTTCTTCGTACCGTTGACCGGCCTAGCGCTTTCTAGCGTCGAGGAATCGGAGACCGCGTCGGCGGCTGGGCTGATGAACTTCTGCCGGACACTATCGGGGGCCATCGCAACGGCCCTGGTCAATACGATGTGGGAGGATCGCATCAAGATCAGCCATGCCCAGCTTGCCGACATTGTGGACACGTCGCATCACTACCTGAACGCGCTGAAGGACAGCGGGATGTCGCTGGGTCTGGCCCGAGCGGAAATCAACAACATGGTGCAGACCCAGGCGGTCATGCTCGCCACGGCACAACTTTTCGCTATCGCCGGGGTGACGTTCGTACTTGCGGCCGCGGCTGTGTGGCTTGCGCCCAAGCCGACGCGCGTTGCCGATACTAGCCATGCGCACTAGTCGACCAATATCGTAGTTGAGCATTCAAAATTACGAAGCGATTTAGTGAAGTAACCTTCGTCATTGCGCATATGTAATGACGAAGGTTATACGGTAAAACCGTCGTGACACGTGTACAAATGAAGGAAGAAACGGACTCTGCAGAGTGGCAGGCAATCGATTTATTTTCGCAAATTTCGATGGTGGATCGGAGGATTTTAAATATAAAAGATAGGAACTTGAAATCGATACTTGGCCTATCTTATACCCAGTCTACGGCGATACTATGCTTGTCAGTGTGTGGGGAGATTTCACTCGCGCAGCTGGCAAATCACCTCGGATGTGATGCTGGAGCTGTATCACGTTTGGTTGAGAGAATGCGTACGAAGAGTCTTCTGGATAGATATTCCGATCTTGATGACAGGCGTAGCCAACTTCTTAGACTCACTGCCGAAGGAAGCGAAAAGCTGATAGAGATAAGGCGAATACTGATGGCGGTGGATGAGGCAGTGCTTTCAGGCCTGTCTGATGAAGACCGTGGGAATGTTTTTGAATTTCTCTCCCGCATCCATGAGCGCGACGCTGGGATGATTAAGGAAGGTTGATCCTGAAATTAAATGACAAATTCACCATCTCCGGAGGTGGATTGGTGATGAGGATATGGGGCGAAAACGAAGTCTAAAAATCGGAGTGGAAGGTAAATTCTGGGTGTTTATAGAATTTATGGGATTGCTTTTTGAATTTAAGTGTTGGCGGTTTCAAGGAGCAAGTGCAACAC
>NZ_CAJMZG010000016.1:0-205489 GCF_905220255.1 Paraburkholderia sp. J69-1
CGCCGTGACGGCGTCGCCGTCGTGTTTTCGGACGTCCCGCCTTTTGCATTGGCGAAATTTCCCATGGAGACGACCGGCGTGACAATCGGCGGGCGTCCAGCACGCCTGCACAACGGCGTTTTCCGGCTTGGCGCGCCGCTTGATGTCTGGCTGCTGTCGTTTTATCTGCGCTTCGAAAATGGGCGCTTCAGCGTGCGGGTGTTCGAACCCATCGCACTAGCCAGGGCCGATGCGCCGCAGTCTGTCGCCAGCGATATCGAAGCCGCGCGCAAGGAAAACTATCCGCATTGGCTCTACGCCGGGCATCCGTCGGTCTATCACTTCGCCGCGACCCGCTAGCGCAACTGCCGGAACGTAGCGATCGATAAGCACAACAACGAAACAGCTGGCGCAAGAAGCCGGGAATCACAAGTTGGCCTGCAAGGCGGGCTACGGGGATCTATCACAACGTGGAACCGATCTTTCTTCCCGAGTTCCGGGATATTCATTGGCGCTGGATTGCCTATGTGGCGTCGGCGGTCGTGCTGGTCGGCGTCGTTTTCGCCTTCACACATGAAGTCGAATTGAAACAGGACGTGCGCTGCGAGATCGTGTCGCCTGCTGAGATCAAGGTGCAGGGGGAGAGCGGGCTCGTCTCTGCCATTTATGTCCAGCCGCCTGCGCACGTGAGCGCCGGCCAGCCGCTTTTTCGGCTCGAGCGTGATTTGTCACTCGCGAGCGACGGTTCGCGACGTGGCGCGTTCGATGCCCAGGTCCGCGACGAAGAGCGTCGTGCCGCCGACGCTCTATACGTGCAGAAGCATATCGATCTCACGAGCCAGCTTGCGACTGCGCGGACGAACGAAGCGAGCCAGCATGCGGCGCTTGCCCAACTCGACGTGCAGGCGGACCAGAATACGCTGCTGGTCAACGAGGCGCAAAAGAAGGTCACACGACTCGAATCCGTTGCCGATTACGTGCCCGCCGATCGTGTCGAACAGGCGCGTGCGGAACTGCATCAGGGCCGCATTGCGCGGGCGGAATCCGCTTCCCGGCGTCAACAGGTCGAGGCCACGCTGGCCGATCTGAAAAACACCCAGACAACGCTGACTGCCCAACTGAAGGAACTCGACGCGAGTCACGCGCGCGATCTGCAGGAAGCCGATGCGCGCTTCGAGCAAAGCCGGCGCGACGCCACGATTTCCGCGCCCAAGGCCGGCGAGGTCACATTCTCGCGGCTTGTGCAGGGCAGCACGCTGGAGTCGTCCGATATCGCGATGGTGATCGTCACCGATCGATCACAGCCATTGCGCGCCGAACTGCGCATTCCGTCGCGCCGGCGTGGTTTCGTACGCGAAGGGCAAACGGTTCGTCTCAAGTTCGACGCCTTTCCTTACGTGCGCTTCGGCTCCTACGAAGCGCGGATAGATTCGATCTCAAGCACCACGGTTGCGGCTGCGCCCGCGTCGGCGGCGGCGCTGGCTGCCGCCAAAGGGGCGACTCCGTCGACAGGTGACGAGTACGTTGCATGGGTCACATTGAGCGGCCATACCTTCGATTACGGCGCGCAGCATTTCGACATCCTGCCGGGCATGCAGGCTACGGCGAGCGTCGTCGTCGAAAGGCGAACCATCGCCGAGTGGGTGCTCGAGCCGCTGTTCAAGATTGTCCGAGGTTGAGATGCAGGTGATCTACCAGAACGAAGTCGCCGAATGCGGCTACGCATGCCTTGCGATGGTCCTTTCGCATTCAGGGCGTGCAACCGAGGTTCGCGAGCTTTCCGCTTACCGGCCCATTTCCGCGAACGGTCTCTCGCTGATGGACCTGTACGACGTGGCGACCGATTACGGCCTCGAAGTCCAGGCATTCCGCTTCGACGCTTCGCAGATCGGCGAGGTGAAGCAGGGCTCGATTATTCATTTCGGCGGCGCGCACTTTGTCGTGTTCGAGCGCGCAACACGGCACTACGTCCATCTGATCGACCCGGCGGTGGGGCGCCGGCGCATCGCCCTGGATACCTTCGTCGCCTGCGTTTCGGGCTATCTGATCGAGTGCGCACCTACGCAGGCGCTCGTGCGGATCAAACGGCGCTCCCGTGTGCCCGAAGCGCTTGCACGCCTGCGCGCGCTCAATCCGCAACTGCGCAGCCATGCCGCGAAGATCCTGTTTGTCGCGGTGGGCGCGCAGTTTGCCATCCTCGCGCAACCGTACTTTGGCTCCTTTGTGCTCGATCACGTGGTGGCGGAGGATAACCTTTCGCTGCTCAATGTACTGGCGCTGACGTTCGGATCGATTTTTCTCATCGGCGCGCTGGGGCAGTACGTGCAAGGCGTGCTCGTCGAACTGTTGTATGCGCGTGTGAGCGTGAGCGCGACGCAAGGTTTATTCGCGCATTTGCTGCGCGTGCCGGTTTCGTATTTCGAGAAGCGCAACGTCGGTGACATCTTTACGCGCTTCAAGGCGCAGGACGAGATCAACGGATTCGCCTCGCGTTCCGTGGTGTCGTTTTGCGTCGACGTCACGGTCGGCGTGCTCGCGCTGCTTATGATGTTCATCCAGGACACGAAGCTTTCCGCGCTTGTTCTGGCGATTTTCACCGCGTACGTACTGGTTGCAGCGCTCATGTTCGCATCGATGCGCGATACGCACGCGCGCGTGCTCCAGGAAAGCGCCCGCTGCGACGACGCGCTGTTCGAAACCGTGCGCGGTGCGTCGCTCATCAAGCTCTCGCAAGGCGAAACGCGGCGCGTCGCGCGTTTCATGGAACTGTTTCGAACCTACGCGTCGGCTCTTTTTCAGAGCAGTCGTCTGACGGCCACGCGCGAAGCGGCGCTCAAGCTGCTGGCGCACGCGGAAACCCTCGCGGTCACCTGGCTCGCGGCAAAGTTGATGCTTGGCGGCGCATTGTCCGTGGGCGCGTTCTATTCGTTCATGATCTACAAGTCGCTGTTTTCAGAGCGCATTGCGCTGGCGATCAACGCTGCTTTCTCGTACAGCATGCTGAGCGTGCCGGTCGCGCGCGTCGACGACATCGTGGCGTGCGAGCCCGAGCGCTACACCGCATTGGCCGATGTCCACAGGACCGTGGAGGTGAACCGCTTCGAGCGCATCGCCGTGCGTGCCGTGACGTTCTCGTACGGCATCTCGGACCAGCCCATTCTCACCGACGCCAGCCTGGACATCGTACGCGGCGACAAGATCGTGATCACCGGGCCGTCGGGCGTCGGCAAGTCGACGCTCTTCAAATTGCTGGCTGCATCCGAAACCGCACAGCGCGGCGAGATCACGCTCAATGGAATCGCCTGGCCCAATCTGAGCGTCGATGAAATCCGTCGCCATGCCACCCACATGCGGCAGGGCGACATCATCCTGCACGGCTCGATCGCCGACAACATCTCGCTCTTCGAGGGCAATCCTGACGAAGCGCGCATTCTGACGCTGCTCGAAGCGGTTGGTCTGCTCGACGATGTCATGCGTTTGCCCATGCGCACGCGCACCGTTATCAGCGATTCGCTGGCCAATATTTACGCCGGGCAACGCCAACGGCTCCTGCTCGCGCGCGCGCTCTATCAGCCTCGCGAACTGCTGCTGCTCGATGAACCGACCTCGAATCTCGATCCGGTTGCGGTACGGCGGATCTCGGCACTGCTCCAGCAGATCGATCGCACGGTCGTCGTCATCACGCACGACGTTGCAATGGCGGAGGGCTTCGACAAGCACTATCGCCTGGTCGACGGCGCGTTCATTCGCGTCGAGCGTCAGCACGCGGAAGCCGCCATGGAGGGCTGCGCATGAGCGTGTTCCGAAACCGGCGATTTACGTGCATGACCGCGCTGGCGATGCTCGCAGTCTTGCCGCTGCCGGGGCGTGCAGATGCGGCCGACCTGTTGTCGGTCGTGAGCGATGCGCTCGATCATGATCCCGCGCTTGCGGCTTCGCGCGACGCATCCCGCGCGGCCGCGCAAGCCATCCCCAAAGCGCGCGCCGCGCTGTTACCCCATGCCTCGGGCGGTTGGGGCCGCGCCTACAACGGCATCGTGACCGAAGATTTCCCGACTCAGCACTACTGGCAGAGCGGCTGGACGGTCGGCCTGACGCAGCCGGTCTTCAACTGGTCGAACTGGACGGCCTATCGCCAGGCCGATTACATCGCGGCGCGTGCCCGCCTGCAAACGGCAAGCGCGATACAGGCCGCGATTCTGTCGGTGTCGCAGGCGTATTTCGATACCCTTGCCGCCGACGATGAGGTTGCGCGCGCAACCGACTATCTGCGTGCGGTCGACGTCCATCTGGCGCTCATCCGGCGCGCGAAGGCGGCGGGGGAAGCCACACTTGTGGATATTCAGGACGGCGAGGCCAGCCATGCGCAGGCGCAATTGCAGTTGCTCGATGCGCAAAGCCAGGTTCGGCTTACGCGCGCGGCGCTCGAACGCCTCGCTGGCAAGACAAGCGACGCGCTCGCGCCGTTGCCTCCCGGCACAGTGCCCACGTTGCAGCCAGCCGATGGCGATGCCTGGGTGACACAGGCGCAGACGCGCGGCTATCCCGTGCAGATCGGTGAAGTCGAGCTACAGGTTGCGAAATTCGATACGGAAAAAGCGCGCGCCGCACGTTATCCCAACGTGGATTTGCAGGTGACGCATACGCCAGCCGGTGCGGGCGGCGGATATGCCAGACCCACGACGACTACGACCGGCATGCTGTCCGTGACGATTCCCATCCTGTCGGGCGGCGAGATTTCCGCGAAAGTGGACGAAGCGCGGGCGATGGAAGACAAGGCGCGCGACGAACTCGACGCTGCCGTGCGTGATGCGGGTGCAGGCGCACGTGACGCGTGGCTGCGCGTGACGGCAGGGCAGCGGCGTGTCGCGGCACTGGGGCAGGTTACGCAACGCACGCAAGCGGCGCTCGATGCAACGCGAATTGGCTTTGGCGCCGGCAGCCGCACGAGTCTCGATGTATTGCGGGCCACCGATTCCCTTTACGCAAGCCGTCGCGATCTGATTCGCGCGCGTTACGACAGTGTGCTGGCCTTGCTCAAGCTGCTGTCGCAGACTGCCATGCTTGACGTTGACGAGGTGGCCCGAATCAACGCGCAGCTATTCGTTTCAGGCACGGCCCAGCCAGCGAGTGCCGTGACGCGTAGTGACAGCACGCGCCAGGACGTGCCAGACCTCAACATGCCCGCTGTCGCGCAGACCGGGCCGATTCGCGAGAGCGTTGTCGTACCGGACGTTCCACGCACGATCCCAACGCGCGCGCTGAACGCGATGGACATGGCGCCGGCCGTGTCCACATCGACTTCGAACTACGCGCCGATCGTCCGCTGAAAGTCGGCGGGGAGGGACATGAGGGACATTAGCGTCCCGTCATGCAAAAGGCCCGAAGCGTCAAACGCTTCGGGCCTTTCGTTTCCAGCTTTGCTTACATAGGGCTCTGCGGTGCGGCGCTTACGGCTTGGCCCCACCCTGGAACCACATCGCGATCTTTTGCCGCTCGTCGTCCGTCATATGCGTGACGTTGCCCAGCGGCATCGCCTTGAGCGTCACAGCCTGCTGATAAAGACGCTGCGCGTTCTGCGAGATCTCATCGGGCGTATCGAACATCACGCCAGCGGGCGCTGCGCCCATCATCGTCGGGTGAGCCGAGTGGCAGCCCGCGCAACGCTGCTGCAGGATCGGCTGGATATCGCCGATCTTGATGGTCGGTACGTTAGCGGCTTCGGCTTGTGGCACGACCGGGCGCGGCAGCGTCCAGACCAGCGCGACGAACATCAGCGCGACACCGCCGATCGGCAGATACCAGAGCTGCTGACCACGATGACGCATCACGAAGAACTGACGGATCAGCGCGCCGGCCAGCATGATGACCACCAGCACGGCCCAGTTGTACTCATGCGCGTAGGTCATCGCGTAGTGGTTCGACAGCATCGCGAACACCACCGGCAGCGTGAAATACGTGTTGTGCACCGAGCGCTGCTTGCCGCGCTTGCCGTAGATCGGGTTCGGCGTTTCGCCCTTGAGCATCGCGTTGACCATCTTGCGCTGGCCAGGAATGATCACGAAGAACACGTTCGCCGACATGATCGTCGCCAGCATCGCGCCCATGATCAGGTACGCGGCGCGGCCCGAGAAAATGTGGCAGGCGAGGTAAGCGGCGATCACGACATAGATGCCCACGCACGCGCCGAGCAGCTTGTCCTTCGTGCCCAGCAGACGGCACAGCGAGTCATAGACGATCCAGCCGGCGGCCAGGAAGCCCAGTGCCGAAGCGACTGCCACGACCGGACCCATATCCAGCACGTTCTTGTCGATCAGATAGGTGTTCGGGGCGAACAGATAAAGCACCGTGAACAGCGACGCGCCCGAGAGCCACGTCGTGTACGAGGGCCACTTCGACCAGTGCAGATCGTCCGGCATTTCGGGCGGCGCGACGGTGTACTTCTGCATGTTGTAGAAGCCGCCGCCGTGCACGTGCCACAGTTCGCCGAACACGCCGCGACGCTTCTGGTTCGGGTCAACCGGCGGTTTGAGGCTGTTGTCGAGCGCGACGAAGTAGAACGATTCGCCGATCCAGGCGATCGCCGCGATGACGTGGAACCAGCGCAATGCGAGGTTCAGCCAGTCGGTAATAAAGCCTTCCATGAAACTCCTCCACTCCTGATTCGTTGCGCGCGGACGTCAGTGCGTCTCGCGCGGGACTGCGGGGGCGGCATCAATGCAGCGCCGCAAAGCGGGGACACAGTGATGTGCCGCCTGTCTCTTTCGATGTGTTGTTGTTGGCTGTGGGGTTAGCGCGCGTGCGTGCCGAAGCGATCAGCTACCGCGGTACGTGCTGTACGACCACGGCGAAACGAGCAGCGGCACGTGGTAGTGCGCGCCGGCATCGGCTACGCCAAAGCGCAGCACGACGCGATCGACGAAGCGCGGTTCCGGCACTTTCGTGCCGATCGAGGCGAAGTAATCGCCTGCATGGAACACGAGTTCGTATTCGCCGGTAGTCAGCGCTGCGCCTTCGAGCAGCGGTTCGTCGCAGCGGCCGTCGTGGTTGGTCGTGACGGTCTTCAGCGCGCGGCGGGTGTCGCCGTCGAGCGCATGGAGTTCGACCTTGATGCCCGCGCCGGGACGGCCGTTCGCGGTGTCGAGCACGTGGGTAGTCAGCTTGCCCATTCGCAGTTTTCCTTGTCTTTTCCTGGTGTCATTGCGAGGTTTCGGCGGCGTCTCGATCCCATGATGCATAAGCGGCGGATCGAGGCTCCACGTCAGTGGCTACATACCCGTCGGCGGATCGATGCGAGCGCCGTGAACGCATTTTAAGAACGATCGGGCCGCAATCGCGCGAGCGATAGGAAAGATAATCCCCGTCGCATGAGCCTGGCCGTCGAGCCTTGCTGCAGGCGGCTCTGGCGGCCACGAAACCGCGGGTTTTCACTCATGTGCACACACGATTCACATCGTAGCTGCGCCAAAAATCGACCTTTATATGCAGGGACTGAATTCCGGTATCTCGGCTACGCGAATTGCCAGCGGAATTTTGGTTGCGGAAGGTATCGGTTATGCGCGCAGCGGTACTGTGCGCAACCCGAAGACGGCGCTGGGCGCCGGGTAACCGGGCCAGCGGCGTCCTCGTCAGGATGCGTCGGCACCGGTGTTTCGGTGGAACGGCGGCGTGGCAAGGGCGTCTGCTTCACATTCACAGTCGATTCACAGACAACGGAGCGAACAGACACGATGGAACGCAATCCCACCACCCGAACCTTGCTCATCAAGAACGCCGACATGCTGGTGACGATGGACGGCGAGCGCCGCGAGATCCGCGGCGGCGGCCTGTATATCGAAGGCAACCGCATCGTCGCAGTCGGCCCGACGGCGGAGTTGCCGCAGAGCGCCGATGAAGTGATCGACGCGACCGGCCATATCGTCACGCCCGGCCTCGTCAACACGCATCACCACATGTATCAGAGCCTCACGCGCGCCGTGCCCGCCGCGCAGGATGCCGAGTTGTTCGGCTGGCTCACGAATCTGTACAAGGTCTGGGCCAACCTGACGCCGGAAATGATCGAGGTGTCGACGCTCACGGCCATGGCCGAACTGCTGCTGTCGGGCTGTACGACGTCGAGCGATCACCTCTACATCTATCCGAACGGCAGCCGTCTGGACGACAGCATCCGCGCGGCGCAAAGCATCGGCATGCGCTTTCACGCGGCGCGCGGCAGCATGAGCGTGGGGCAGAAAGATGGCGGTTTGCCGCCCGATTCGGTGGTCGAAAACGAGGACGCGATTCTCGCCGACACGCAGCGCCTGATCGAGACGTATCACGACGAAGGGCGTTACGCGATGCTGCGCGTGGTGGTTGCGCCGTGCTCGCCGTTTTCGGTGAGCCGCGATCTGATGCGCGAATCGGCGATCATGGCGCGGCATTACGGCGTGTCGATGCACACGCACCTCGCGGAAAACGTCAACGACATCGCCTATAGCCGCGAAAAATTCGGCATGACGCCGGCCGAATATGCCGAGGATCTGGGCTGGGTCGGCCGCGATGTCTGGCATGCGCACTGCGTACAGCTTGACGACCACGGCATCGGCCTGTTCGGGCGCACGGGGACGGGGGTCGCGCATTGTCCGTGCTCGAACATGAGGCTCGCGTCCGGCATTGCGCCGATCCGGAAGATGCGGCTTGCGGGCGTGCCGGTCGGGCTGGGCGTGGATGGTTCGGCGTCGAACGACGGCGCGCAGATGGTGGGCGAAATGCGCCAGGCGATGCTGCTCGCGCGCGTGGGTTTTGGCCCCGATGCGATGACCGCGCGCGAAGCGCTCGAAATCGCCACGCTGGGCGGCGCGAAGGTGCTGGGCCGCGACGATATCGGCGCGCTAGCACCGGGCATGGCGGCGGACTTTATCGCCTTCGATCTGCGTCAGCCGCTCTTTGCGGGTGCGCTGCACGATCCGGTCGCGGCGCTGGCGTTCTGCGCGCCTTCGCAGGTCGCGCTATCGGTGATCGACGGGCGGGTGGTGGTGAAGGAAGGCGTGCTGCAAACGGTCGAACTCGGGCCGGTGATCGAGCGCCATAACCGGCTTGCCGGTCAGCTTGCCCAGGCCGCGCGATAAGCAGGGCATTCGAGCAAAGCACATAGGCAAAAAGCAAAACGGGCGGCGCGCAAAAGCGGGCCGCCCGTGGCTGAACGCGTTGGCCGTTCGGCAAAACGGCCATCGCGTGACGAATGCGTGATTAAGGCTTGTCGATCAGCGTCCTGGTGGCTTCGGCGACGAGGCTGCGCAACCAGCGGACTTCATCCGAATAGTGACAGCGCTCGTGCCACAACTGGTAATACTGCATCGGCGGGAAGTCGAGCGGCGCGGGCACGACCGTCAGCGGCAGGAAGCGCGCGTAATGATCGGCGAACAGACGCGTGGTGGTGAACACCAGATCCGACTTGATCAGCACATAAGGCGCCAGATTGAAGTACGGCAGCGTGACGACGACATGACGCTTCAGGCGCTCGCGCGCCAGATGCACGTCGATGGCGCCGCGCTGGCCCACGGAATACGGCGTGGGCGCGAGGTGCGGCGCGTTCAGGTACTGATCGAGCGTGAGCCCGCCGCGCTTGGCGAACGGGTGCGTGTTGCTCATCAGGCAGACGATCTGGTCAACGAACAGATTCGACAGGTGCAACTGCTCGGGCGGTTCGGGCCAGTTGCCGATCACGATGTCGAGCTTGCCTTCTTCAAGGGCCAGTTCGTAATCGAACGCCGGACCGAGCGAATGGAACTCGAGCGTGGCATTGGGCGCCGCCTGGCGGAACCGCTCGACCACGGTGGGCACGAACAGCACGTTCAGGTAGTCCGGGCAGCCGATGCGGTAACAACGGATCGAAGTGGCCGGATCGAAATTATGTTGCTGGAAGCGGATGCGCTCGATTTCGCGCAGGGCGTTCTGCACGGGTTCGAGCAGACGCAGGCCGTATTCGGTCGGCACCATGCCGGACTTGCCGCGCACGAGGAGCGGGTCGCCGGTGATGTCGCGCAGACGCCGTAGCGCCGCGCTGATAGCGGGTTGCGACTGATTGAGCTTGACGGCCGCGCGCGTCACGCTGCGTTCCATCAAGAGGGTGTGCAAGACGCGCAAAAGGTACGTGTCGATCGCCTCGCGTTGCTGGCTCATGAAATCTCCGATTATATGTTTTGGCTGATCGAGGGGCTTTGGGAATATATGTTTTTTAATATGGACAAAAAGACCCGTCAAGAGAGGGATCTACTGAGCCATCCTGACAAGTCCCTGTTGCGCGAGGCACGACGGCGTGTCACGGGGATTTTTGACGGCTCGACGCTGGCACGCCCGGCAAGGTATCGTGACCTGGCGCGGGGGCGCCTCGCGAGGCCGTAGAACGGCTGGCGAGCAGCAGCACAAACGAACACTGAGATAGCAATAACGTACTGCGACGGAACATCCATGGGCGATTCTTCTTCACGTCAGGCGAGCGGCCTGGACCAGCATGCGGGTCAACATGCGGATCACCGCGTACCGCGGCTTCAACTATCCGGCATAACGAAACAATACCCGGCCGTGCGCGCCAACGACGACGTCACGCTGACGGTTGCACCCGGCGAAATCCACGCGCTGCTCGGCGAAAACGGCGCCGGCAAGAGCACGCTGATGAAGATCGTCTACGGCGCGGTGCGCCCCGACGCCGGCGAGATCCGCTGGGAAGGCGAGAGCGTCGAGATCGCGAGTCCGGCGGCGGCGCGCAAGCTCGGCATCGGCATGGTGTTCCAGCATTTTTCCTTGTTCGAAACGCTGACGGTCGGCGAGAACATCGCGCTCTCGCTCGACGAAAAATTCGATCTCAAGACGCTGTCCGCGCGCATCCGGGAAGTGTCCGGGCAATACGGTCTCGATGTCGATCCGCAGCGCCATGTGCACAGCCTCACGGTGGGCGAGCGCCAGCGCGTGGAGATCGTGCGCTGCCTGCTGCAGAACCCGCGTCTGCTGATCATGGACGAGCCCACTTCGGTGCTCACGCCGCAAGCCGTGCGCAAGCTGTTCGGCACGCTGCGCCGGCTGGCGTCGGAAGGCTGCAGCATTCTCTACATCAGCCACAAGCTCGACGAAATCCAGGAGCTTTGCGATACCGCGACCGTGCTGCGCGGCGGCAAGGTGACCGGCAACGTGATTCCGCGCGAGGAAACCCACGCGTCGCTCGCGCGCCTGATGGTCGGGCGCGAGTTGCCCGCCTATACGCGTCGCGCCCATACGCCCGGCGACGTGCTGCTCGACGTCAAACATCTGTCGATGCCGAGCGACGATCCGTTCGGCACCTCGCTCGACGATGTGAGCTTCGGCGTGCATGCGGGCGAGATTCTGGGCATCGCGGGCGTGTCGGGCAACGGCCAGGCCGAACTGCTCGCGGCGCTGTCGGGCGAGGCGCGTCAGACCCAGGCAGGACGCCACGGCGCGGCGGATTCCGTATCGATTTGCGGCAAGCCCGCTGGGCGGCTTTCGGCGGCGGCGCGTCGTCGTCTTGGCTTTGCGTTCGTGCCGGAAGAGCGTCTTGGACGTGGCGCCGTGCCCGCCATGTCGCTCGCGGAAAACGCCTTGCTCACGGCGCATCGCGAAGGCATGGTGCGCTCGGGCTGGCTCAAGACCGGCGCAATGCGCGCGTTCGCGCAACGCTGTATCGGCGCATTCGATGTGCGCTGCGGCGGACCGGATGCGCTCGCGCAAAGTCTCTCGGGCGGCAATCTGCAGAAGTTCATCGTCGGGCGCGAGATTTTGCAGACGCCGAAAGTGCTGGTGGTCGCGCAGCCCACCTGGGGCGTCGATGTGGGCGCGGCCGCCTTCATTCGCCAGCAGCTGCTCGATCTGTCCGCGCGCGGCGTGGCGATTCTCGTGATCTCCGAAGAACTGGAAGAGCTCTTCGATATCTGCGACCGCATTGCCGTGCTCGCAGGCGGCCGACTGTCGCCCGCGCGTCTGACCGGCGAAACCAACGCCGAGGAAATCGGCCGCTGGATGGCCGGTCTGTTCGGCGAGCGCGCGGCGCAGACGAACGGCGGTCCGCCGCCCGCGGCGCCGGCTGCGCCCGCCGCGCATGCCTAGAGGCAAACTCGAAAGCAAAAACACCAGCAGACGCAAACGCCTCGCCCAGGCCGGGCAACGTATAACGACAACGCGACAGCCATTCCACCGCCATGATTTTTCCTTACCGACTAGAAGCCCGCACGACACCGTCCCGCACGGTGCGCATCGCCGTGCCGCTGATCGCCGCGCTCCTGACGCTGGCAATCGGCTTCCTGATTTTTGGCCTTGTCGGCCGCGATCCCATGCAGGCCATGCACGCGTTCTTTATCGAGCCGCTGTCGAGCGTCAACGGCTGGTCGGAACTGCTGCTCAAGGCTTCGCCGCTCTGTCTGATCGCGCTCGGTCTCGCGGCCGGGTATCGCGCGAACGTGTGGAATATCGGCGCGGAAGGGCAGATGGTGCTCGGCGGCATCGCGGCGAGCGGCGTGGCGATCTATTTCGATCAGGCGAGCGGCTGGTGGATTCTGTTTCTGATGATGATCGCCGGCGTGCTGGGCGGCATGGCATGGGCGGCGATTCCCGCCTGGCTCAAGAGCCGCTTCAATACCAATGAAATCCTCACGAGCCTGATGCTCACCTATGTGGCCACGCAGTTGCTGATCTGGCTGGTGAGCGGCCCGTGGCGCGATCCGAACGGCATGAACTTTCCGCTCTCCGAAATGTTCAGCGGCGACGCGCTCTATCCCACCTTCGGCGGCGACTGGCGCATTCACTGGCTGCGCGGCACGCGTCTGAATGCGTCGATCTTTCTCACGCTCGCGGCCATCCCGCTCGTGTGGCTGTTCATGCGCCGCAGTTTCGCGGGCTATCGCATGAGCGTCGGCGGTCTTGCGCCGCTGGCCGCGCGCTACGCCGGTTTCTCGGAGAAGAAAACCATCTGGACTTCGCTGCTGCTGTCGGGCGGTCTTGCGGGCCTCGCGGGCATGGGCGAAATCGCCGGCCCGATCGGCCAGTTGCAGGCGACGTGGTCGCCGGGCTACGGCTTCACGGCCATCATCGTGGTGTTTGTCGGGCGGCTGCATCCGGTCGGCATCGTGCTCGCGAGTCTGCTGATGGCGCTGCTGTACCTCGGCGGCGAAGCGGTGCAGACCTCGCTGCAACTGCCGCAGGCGCTTTCGGGCGTGTTCCAGGGCCTGCTGCTGTTCTGTCTGCTCGGCGCGGACCTGTTCGTGAACTACCGCGTTCGCCGCCGTCACGCTGTCGCCGCTGCGCATTGACCCCGCCCATACCCGAATACGAAACAAGGCAACACGATATGGATATCCAGCAAGCCAGCTCGCTCGCATCGAGCGCCGTTACCGCCGCCATTCCGCTGATGTTCGCGGGCGTAGGCGAACTCGTCACGGAAAAGTCAGGCGTACTCAATCTGGGCGTCGAAGGGATGATGCTGATGGGCGCCGTCACCGGCTACGCCGTCACCACGATCAGCGGCAATCCCTGGCTCGGCCTTGCCGCGGGCATGGCGGCGGGCGTGGCGATGTCGCTGCTGTTCGGCTTCCTCGTGCTGACGATGCTCGCCAACCAGGTCGCGACAGGGCTTTCGCTCACGATCTTCGGCGTGGGTTTGTCGGCGTATGTGGGCAAGCCGTACACCTCGGCGGCCACTTCGGCGACGATCGGCGCATGGCCGATTCCGGGCCTCTCGCATCTGCCCGTGGTCGGTCCGGCGGTCTTCAGCCTGACGCCGGTCGATTACCTCGCGTTCGTGATGTTCGCCGTGGTCGCGTGGTTCCTCTATCGCACGCGCGCCGGGCTCGTGCTGCGCTCGGTGGGCGAGTCGCCGCAGGTTGCGCATTCGGTGGGCTTTCCGGTGATTGGCGTGCGTTATGGCGCGACGGCGTTCGGCGGCGCGATGGCGGGTCTCGCGGGCGCGTATTACTCGGTCGTGCAACTGCATCTGTGGCAGGAGCAGATCACCGCGGGCCGCGGCTGGATCGCGCTCGCGCTGGTGGTGTTCGCGACGTGGCGACCGGGCCGTCTGTTGATCGGCGCATTGCTGTTTGGTGCAGTGACGGGTGCGCAGTTCTACGCGCAGGCTATCGGCGTGCCGGTGCCTACGCAGTTTCTCGCCATGCTGCCGTATGTGGCGACCATCGTCGTGCTCGTGCTGATTTCGCGTAATCCGAACACGATTCGTCTTAACGCGCCGGCTTCTCTCGGCAAGTCGTTCTTCGGCGCGGCCTAGTCGTTTTCAAAGCGGTATCCACAACGATTCGACAACACGCTTGAACCAATACGCTCGCAGTTTCTCAACCATGACAGCAGCGTCCTCACGGGACCGGAGATCCACAATGAAAAAAACCATCCTGACCGCCTTTGCCGTCGCCGCGACCTGCGGCGCGGCAGCGCTCGTGCCGTCGGCGCAGGCCGCCGACGCGCCGGGCGTCGCGTTCGTCTATCTCGGCAATCCTGGCGATGCCGGCTGGACCTTCGCGCACGATCAGGGTTCGAAGGCCGCCGAACAGAAGTTCGGCAACAAGATCAAGATCACGCGCGTGGAGAATGTGCCGGAATCGGCGGACTCGGAGCGCGTGTTCCGCGATCTGGCCAGCAAGGGCAACAAGATCATCTTCGGTTCGAGTTTCGGTTATCAGGACTTCGAACTGAAAGTGGCGAAGGACTTCCCGGATACGGTTTTCCTGCACGCGACCGGCTACAAGAAGGCGCCGAACTTCGGCACCTATGACGTGCGTATGTATCAGGGCGCGTATCTCGCGGGCGTCGCGGCCGGTTACGCGACGAAGACCAACACGCTGGGTTTCGTGGCCTCGGTGCCGATTCCCGAAGTCGTGCGCAACATCAACGCGTACACGCTGGGCGCGCGTTCGGTGAATCCGAAGGTCCACACCAAGGTTATCTGGATCAATAGCTGGTTCGATCCGGGCAAGGAAAAGCAGGCCGCCGAAACGCTGATCGGGCAGGGCGCGGACGTGCTGCTGCAGAACACCGATTCGAGCGCGACGCTGGCCACCGCCGAGGAAAAGCACGTGCACGCGTTCGGCTGGGATTCGAACATGAAGAAGTTCGGCCCGGATGCGCATCTGGGTTCGGTTGAAGCGAACTGGGGCGTGTACTACACGGCCGTGATCCAGCAGGTGCTCGACGGCAAGTGGAAGAACGATCCGGTCTGGTGGGGCATTCCGCAGAAGGCGGTCGATCTGGGCGACGTGAATACGTCCGCGCTGTCCGCCGATGCGCAGAAGGCCGTCGCCGCGAAGCGCGAAGCGATCGCGAGCGGCAAGTGGGATGTGTTCACGGGTCCGATCAAGGACCAGACGGGCGCGGTGAAGGTGCCGGCCGGCAAGACGCTCGCCGATGGCGAACTGCAACGCCTGAACTGGTACGTCGAAGGCGTGGACGGTTCGCTGCCGAAATAACGCCGACGTCGATCCCGGACGCAAATCCCGGACGCAAATCGCCCACGCTTTCGTCCGATCATTGATGTGTAACGCGGCTGCGCGACGCCTTTACGGCGCGCGCAGCCGTTTGCATTTCAGCGTCGCTTTTAATCGTCGATCCGCAAGCCGACCTTGATCGTCACCTGCCAGTGCATGACCTTGTCGCCCTCGATCAGACCGCGTGTTTCGGTGACTTCGAACCAGTGCAGATTTCGCAAGGTCTTCGACGCGCGTGCGATGGCGCATCGGATGGCTTCGTCGCTGGAAACGGTGGACGAACCGGTGAGTTCGATCTGCTTGTAGACGTGGTCGCTCATGACAAGGTCTCCTCGATGGGGGCGGCGCGCGATGGCGTGCGTGCAGCGTGCAGGCACGTGAATCGAGTATAGGAAACGGTCTCGCAAGCGCCAGCGCGTGCGCGCGCACTCGCGCGGCCGCTACCGGAAATACGCTGCCGGGTATCATGGCGCTCGCGTGATCCGGCATAGTCATGACCGCATCGGCCATGCCTGTAAGCGCATGCAGCGTCGAAGAATTTGCAGCAGGAGACAAGGAAAATGCAAAAGCAGGAACTGGGATTTTGCGGGCCCGGATTGATGGGCGCGCCGATGATTCGCCATTTGCTGGGCGCGGGTCACGCCGTTCACGTGTGGAACCGCTCGCGCGCGAAAGCCGAGGCGCTCGCGAGCGACGGCGCGCAGGTCGCGGATACGCCGCTCGCACTCGCGCAACGTGCGGACGTGGTGCTGCTGTGCGTGTCGGATGGCGCCGCGGTCGAGCAGACGGTATTCGGCGAGCAGGGTTTGCTGTCCGCTGGCGCCGCGCGCGTGCGCCGTATCGTCGATCATTCGAGTATTCCGCCCGATCTGACACGTGCACTGGCTGCGCGCGCGGCCGCGCTGGGTGTGGGCTGGGTCGACGCGCCGGTTTCCGGCGGCGTGGGCGGGGTGCAGGCGGGCACGCTCGCGGTGATGGCGGGCGGCGAGGCCGCCGACGTCGAAGCCGTCTCGCCGATCCTCGCCGCTTACTCGGCGCGCGTCACGCATATGGGCGGCGCGGGCGCGGGGCAGACCACCAAGCTGTGCAACCAGGCGATCGTCACGGCCACGGTAGCGGCCATCGCCGAGGCGGTGGGGCTCGCACGCCGCAGCGGCATCGACGCCGCGAAGCTGCCCGAAGCGCTCGCGGGCGGCTGGGCCGATTCGGTGCTGCTGCGCACCTTCGTGCCGCGCATGACGCAGGAAGGTCTCGCGCCGATCGGCGCCCTGAAAACGTTCCAGAAGGACGTGGATACCGTGGCCGCCGCCGCGCAACAGACCGGCACGCCCATGCCGGTTTCGGGCACCGTCCAGCAGATCCTGCGACTCGGCGCCGCGATGGGGCTCGATCAGGCCGATCTGTCCGGTTTTGTCGACGTCCTGCAGACGCCGCGCGGCGGCTGATCCGGCCCGGCGCGCAAGCACCACGCCTGGCGCCTGCACGAATCTGCCACGAATTTCCGGTAAGTTCATCGCGCGCGCCTGCTGCATTCCCGCTTCGCCAGACTCTGGCAGACGCGCGCGAACTGGCATAACCTGCTAAAATTACAGGTTTTTCGTCGATCTACTTACCGGGACGCGCTGTGCTCTCTACCGCCAACATCACCATGCAATTCGGGCCGAAGCCCTTGTTCGAGAATATCTCGGTCAAATTCGGCGAAGGCAACCGCTATGGCCTGATCGGCGCGAACGGTTGCGGCAAATCCACGTTCATGAAGATCCTGGGCGGCGACCTCGAGCAAAGCTCGGGCAACGTCATCCTCGAACCGAACGTGCGCCTGGGCAAGCTGCGCCAGGACCAGTTCGCCTACGAAGACGTGCGCGTGCTCGACGTCGTCATGATGGGCCACACCGAAATGTGGGCCGCCATGAGCGAGCGCGACGCGATCTACGCGAACCCTGAAGCCACCGACGACGACTACATGCACGCCGCCGAACTCGAAGCGAAATTCGCCGAGTACGACGGCTACACGGCTGAAGCGCGCGCGGGCGAGCTGCTGCTCGGCATCGGCATCGATACGGAATTCCACAACGGCCCGATGAGCGGCGTCGCTCCGGGCTGGAAGCTGCGCGTGCTGCTCGCGCAGGCGCTGTTCTCGAAGCCGGACGTGCTGCTGCTCGACGAACCGACCAACAACCTCGACATCAACTCGATCCGTTGGCTGGAAGATGTTCTGAACGAGTACAACTCGACCATGATCATCATTTCCCACGATCGACACTTCCTGAACCAGGTCTGCACGCACATGGCGGACATGGATTACGGCACGCTGAAGGTCTGGCCGGGCAACTATGACGACTACATGCTGGCTTCGGCGCAGGCGCGCGAGCGTCAGCAGGCCGCCAACCAGAAGGCCAAGGAACGCGTGGCCGACCTGCAGGACTTCGTGCGCCGCTTCTCGGCGAACAAGTCGAAGGCGCGTCAGGCAACCAGCCGTCTGAAGATGATCGACAAGATCAAGATCGAGGACTTCAAGCCTTCGTCGCGTCAGAACCCGTTCATCCGCTTCGAATTCGAGAAGAAGCTGCACAACATCGTCGTGGTCGCGGAAGAGATCACGAAGACGTACGAGCGCCGCATCTTCAACAAATTCAGCATCAGCGTGCAGCCGGGCGAGCGTATCGCGATCATCGGCGAAAACGGCGCGGGCAAGACCACGCTGCTGCGCTCGCTGCTGGGCAACCTGGCCGTGGATAACGGTTCGGTGAAGTGGGCGGAAAACGCGAACATCGGCTACATGCCGCAGGACACGTACGAAGAATTCCCGAACGACGTCACGCTGATGGACTGGATCGACCAGTACCGCCAGGAAGGCGACGACGAGCAGTCCGTGCGCGGCACGCTCGGCCGTCTGCTGTTCAATGCCGACGACATCCGCAAGTCGGTCAAGGTGCTCTCGGGTGGCGAGAAGGGCCGCATGATCTGGGGCAAGCTGATGCTGGGCCGCCATAACGTGCTGCTGATGGACGAGCCGACCAACCACATGGACATGGAATCGATCGAGTCGCTGCAGATCGCGCTCGAAAAGTTCGAAGGCACGCTCGTGTTCGTGTCGCACGACCGCGAGTTCGTGAACGGTCTGGCCAATCGCGTGATCGAAGTGAAGACCAATGGCACGATCAACGATTACAGCGGTAACTACGAGGACTTCCTGGCGAGCCAGGGTGTGCATTGAGCCTCGGCTGCTGATCGAAGCTTGAGATGAGAACGGGCAACGCGTGATGCGTTGCCCGTTTTGTTTTGGTGGTCTCTGCGCGCAATCGAGTTGCGGCGTGTGCCGATGACGACCTCCATGCGCAGTCCACCTTCCGTAAGCGTCACCAAGCTAGAATGCGTGATCACGGCGTCCCGCAAGGCGACGCCATCAAATACACAAACGGAGACAGGAGCAGCGCATGAAACAGTACGACCAGCTCTACATCAACGGCCAATGGATTGCCCCGCAGGGCAAAGGCAGCATCGACGTATTCGATTCGGGCACCGAGGCCGTGATGGGCCGCATCCCCGAAGGCAACGAAGCCGATGCCGAAGCCGCCATCGCCGCCGCCCGCACGGCCTTCGACGCCTGGGCTGCCACACCTGCAGCCGAGCGCGGCGCGTATCTGCAAAAGATCGCCGATAACCTCAAAGCCCGCACCGACGAACTCGCACAACTGATCGCCGGCGAAGTCGGCATGCCGCTCAAGCTCGCGCGCGCGATCCAGGTGGGCGGCCCGGTCTACAACTGGGGCGCCTACGCGAAGCTCGCGAACGAATTCCAGTACGAGGAACGCGTCGGCAACTCGCTCGTCGTGCGCGAGCCGGTGGGCGTCGTCGCGGCCATTACGCCGTGGAACTATCCGCTCAACCAGATCACGCTCAAGGTTGCCGCCGCGCTGGCCGCAGGCTGCACCGTCGTGCTCAAGCCGTCCGAAATCGCGCCGCTGAACGCCTTCGTGCTGGCCGAGGCGATCCACGAAGCGGGCCTGCCCGCAGGCGTGTTCAATCTCGTGAGCGGATATGGCCCGGTCGTCGGCGAATTGATGGCGCGCCATCCGCAAGTCGATATGGTCTCGTTCACGGGCTCGACGCGCGCGGGCAAGCGCGTGTCGGAAGTGGCGTCCGCGAGCGTCAAGCGCGTGGCGCTGGAACTGGGCGGCAAATCGGCCTCCGTGGTGCTCGACGATGCCGATTTCGCCGCCGCCGTGAAGGGCACCGTGGGCGCGTGCTTCCTGAACTCGGGGCAGACCTGCTCGGCGCACACGCGCATGATCGTGCCGGAATCGCGCTACGAGGAAGCGCGCGAACTGGCTAAAGCGGCCGCCGAAGCCTATACCGTCGCCGATCCGCGCGACGAAAAGGCGAAGCTCGGCCCGCTCGCCTCGAAGGTGCAGCAGGAGCGCGTGCAGCACTACATCGAGCGCGGCCTGGCCGATGGCGCCGAACTCGTGACCGGCGGCGCCGGCATGCCCGATGGCCTGACGAAAGGCTTCTTCGTGAAGCCGACCGTGTTCGGCCGCGTGCCGCGCGACGCCGCCATCGCGCAGGAGGAAATCTTCGGCCCGGTGCTGACGATCCTCACGGCAAAGGACGAAGACGACGCCGTCGCCATCGCCAACGATTCGCTCTACGGTCTGGGCGGCGCAGTGTGGGCCGGCAGCGACGAGCGCGCGATGCGCGTGGCGCGCCGCATCCGCACGGGCCAGATCGACATCAACGGCGGCGCATGGAATATGGCCGCGCCGTTCGGCGGCTACAAGCAGTCGGGCCATGGCCGCGAAAACGGCGTCTACGGTCTCGAGGAATATCTAGAGTACAAGTCGATGCAGTTCAAGGTGCCGAAGGCCTGAGTCTTCGATAGCCCGTAGAAAACCGTCGCACCTTGCAAATGTCTCGGTGCGACGTCTTGATAAAGGTCATTGCTGCGGGAGTCATGACTGGCTCCCGCAATAATTTTTGACTTTTATCAATGCTGCAATTGGGGTGCGCGCGACCATTAGCGTTTTGTCATCGACAACGCAAAGCGGGTCACCATGTTTCCTGATCATTCATTCGCGCCGCTCCACCTTCGTGGCCGTCAACTGTTGCCCATCGTGCAAGGCGGCATGGGCGTGGGCATTTCCGCGCATCGGCTCGCGGGCAGTGTGGCGCGCGAGGGCGCGCTCGGCACCATCGCGAGTATCGATCTGCGCCATCATCACGCCGACCTCGTCGAGCAATGCCGCGCCGATCCGCGCCACGAAACGCTCGCGCAAGCCAATCTCGTCGCACTCGGTCGCGAGATCGAAGCGGCGCGCAGGCTGGCCGAAGGCCGCGGCATGATCGCCGTCAACGTCATGAAAGCCGTCAATGCCCACGCCGATTACGTGCGCGCGGCCTGCGAGCACGGCGCCGACGCCATCGTCATGGGCGCGGGTCTGCCGCTCGATCTGCCCGATCTCACGCAAGGCGTCGATATCGCGCTGATCCCGATTCTCTCGGATGCGCGCGGCGTTTCGCTGGTGCTCAAGAAGTGGATCAAGAAGGGGCGTCTGCCCGACGCCGTGGTGCTCGAACATCCGGCCCACGCGGGCGGCCACCTCGGCGTGACCGATCTCGCCGATATGCAGAACGATCGCTTTGGCTTCGAGCGCATCTTCGAGGAGCTGGACGCCGTGTACGCCACGCTCGGCATTACGCGCGCCGATGTGCCGCTGATCGTCGGCGGCGGCATCAACAGCCACGAAGCCGTGCGGCGCTGGCTGCAGGCGGGCGCCAATGGCGTGCAGGTGGGCACGCCGTTCGCGGTGACGGAAGAGGGCGACGCGCATCCGAACTTCAAGCGCGTGCTCGCCGATGCCAAACCGGAAGACATCGTCGAATTCGTCAGCGTGACGGGCTTGCCCGCGCGTGCGGTGAAAACGCCGTGGCTCGATCGTTACCTGCGCAACGAATCGCGTATTCGCGCCAAGATCGGCCAGGTGAAGAATGCTTGCCCGACCGCGCTCGAATGTCTGTCGGTGTGCGGGCTGCGCGATGGCATCGAGAAGTTCGGCCATTTCTGCATCGATACGCGCCTGGCCGCCGCGCTGCGCGGCGAGGTATCGAACGGGCTGTTTTTCCGCGGGCGCGAAGCGTTGCCTTTTGGCAACGCCATTCGCTCGGTGAGGGACCTTTTGGAGCTGCTTTTGACCGGTTCTGCGCGACCTGCTGTCGCACATCGCGCGGCGTTTGCGCTTAACTGATTCGCATCAAGCGTGGGATGACCCCTGCCTCGGAAAATTCGCACTGTCTTGCGAATTACCGCGGGAATCACAGGGGAAATCACCATGAAAAACCACACGAAGACCATCCTCGCCACGGCAGCGCTCGCACTGGCCGCAGCGTTCGGCGCATCGGCCGCGCAGGCCGCCACGCCCGATACGGGCATCTACGCGGGCGACTGGCTGGTGCGCCTGCGCGCGATCAGCATCATGCCGCAGGTAGGCACGAGCGGCACGCTCTCCACGCTGAAAACCGACGTCAACAACGCCATCGTTCCCGAGCTGGATTTCACCTACATGGTGACCAACAACATCGGCGCGGAACTGATTCTGGGCACGTCGCGCCATCAGGTCACGTCGAGCATCGGTGCGCTTGGCGGCGTCGGCGTGCTGCCGCCCACGCTGCTGCTGCAATACCACTTCAACAACGCCGGTGTGTTCCGGCCGTACGTGGGCGCGGGCATCAACTACACGCTGTTCTACAACAACGGTCTGCACGCGGGCGGCCAGCAGGTGTCGATCGACAACCATAGCTTCGGGCCGGCGCTGCAGTTCGGCGTCGACTATCAGGTCGCGAAGCATGTGTTCGTGAACGCCGACATCAAGAAGATCTGGATGCGCACGGGCGCGTCGCTCAACGGCCAGTCGATCGGCACGCTCTATATCGACCCGATCATCGTGGGGATCGGCGTCGGCATGAAGTTCTGAGCGCTTGCGCGTCAGACGCGCCTGTCAATGCAAACGCCGGCGTGTCCGGCGTTTTTTATGCACTACGCACACTCAAGCGCGCACGCTCAGGCGTCCTTGCGCTGAAAACGCATGGCGGTGCCTTCGCTTTCGATGCGGGTCCAGATGGCGCGCTTTTCCTCGTCGCTCAGAAAAACCCAGTTCGAGACTTCGATCGCGGTGCGGCCGCAGCCTTTGCAGATATCGTCGAAAAGCGTGGAGCACACGCCGATGCAGGGGCTGTCGGGAAGGTCGTGAAGATTGGATGCCATCGATCTGTCTTGGGGCGGGATGGCCGGGCAGAAAAGGGCGCGCCGGCCGGGCGGAAAACCCCGCTATGTTAACCGATAAGCCGGGGCGGGCTTTTTTTGCCCATCCAGTTGAAAGGGCAAGTAATTTTTTGGTGCAGGAATGGGCGGTATTCCGGTGCCGGGCGGCCGGCGTCGCGTGAAAGTTGCGTTCGCCGTTTTTTTTGTGGACAGGGACGCTCAAACGGCTAAAATTGCGCGCGATTTACCGTCTGCTGCACGCTTTGCGCGTGGGTCTATCGGCCATTCGGACGCTGTTCCGTTTGTGCGACAAGCTGGCGTTCTTTTTTGTCGCCTGGCGCGATTGATGGTAGGTTCGGTAAATTCTCGGGGCCGCCCGGTGCGGCACGCAGGCAGAACATGCAGTAAACACAAGGCGACGGCTGGCCATCAATCGCGAACTGCGCATTCATGCGCAAGCCATCGATTGGCCGGCAGTTCAAAGGCGGATACAGCCTGATAACACGCTGGGAATCAACTCAAACGACCTCAAGCGGCAGGCTCAGAACGGAGAACGGGATGAAGAAACGGGTTTTGGCGAAACTGGCTGTGCTCGCACTGTGTGCGTCGCCGTGGGTCGCGTCGGTCGCAAAAGACACGCAACTGAACGTGTACAACTGGTCCGATTACATCGCCAAAGACACGATTCCGAACTTCCAGAAGCAGACCGGCGTCACCGTCAAGTACGACAACTACGACAGCGACGACACGCTGCAGGCCAAGCTGCTCGCGGGCAATTCGGGTTACGACGTCGTCGTGCCGACCACCAATTACGCGGGCAAGCAGATCGCCGCCGGCATCTTCTCGCCGCTCGACAAGTCGAAGATCCCGAACCTCAAGTATCTCGATCCGCAACTGATGGCGCTGGTCGCCGGTGCGGATCCGGGCAACAAGTACGCGGTGCCCTGGGCCTACGGCACGACGGGTCTCGCCTATAACGTCGACAAGGCGCAGCAGATCCTCGGCAAGAACGTGCCGCTCGACAACTGGGACATCCTCTTCAAGCCCGAGAACCTCTCGAAGCTGAAGGCCTGCGGTGTTTCCGTGCTCGATGCGCCGGACCAGTTCTTCGCCGCCGCGCTGCACTACATCGGCAAAGACCCGCTTTCGACGAATCCGGACGACTATCGCGCCGCGCTCGCGATGATGAAGAAGATCCGTCCGTTCATCACGCAGTTCAGCTCGTCGGGCTACATCAATGACCTCGTGGGCGGCGACGTCTGCTTTGCGTACGGTTACTCGGGCGACGTCGTGATCGCCAAGCACCGCGCCATCGACGCGAAGAAGCCGTACAAGATCGAGTACGAAATCCCGAAGGGCGGCGCGCCGATCTGGTTTGACGTGATGACCATCCCGAAGGATGCGCAGCACAAGGAAGCCGCGCACGAGTGGATCAACTACATCGAGACGCCGCAGGTGCACGCCGCGATCACCAACGCCGTGTACTACCCGAGCGCCAATGCGGAAGCGCGCAAGTACGTGAACAAGGACATCGCCAACGATCCGGCGGTCTATCCGTCGCCGGAAGTGCTCAAGACGCTGTTCCTCCTCAAGCCGCTGCCGCCGGAAATCCAGCGCCTGCAGACGCGTCTGTGGACCGAATTCAAGTCGGGCCGCTGACGCGACCGGGAGCGTAGCTAGCGCTTCGTTTCACGTTTTACCCCAAGCCCTCGGCACCTACCGGGGGCTTTGTTCGTCAACCCCGTCCAGGTATCAAGTCAGAAAGGCAGGGCAGAGAGAATCATGAGTGACCAGTCGAGTGTGCCGGCCGCAGCCGGCGCGCTGCCTACGGGCTTCGCCGCGAGCGATCCAGCCGCGGACAACTTCGTGCAGGTCGTCGATGTCGTCAAGAAGTTTGGCGACACCACGGCCGTCAAGGGTGTCAACCTGTCGGTGAAGAAGGGCGAGCTGTTCGCGCTGCTTGGCAGCTCGGGCTGCGGCAAGTCCACCTTGCTGCGCATGCTGGCCGGTCTCGAATCGGTCACGTCGGGCAAGATCCTGATCGATGGCGAAGACCTCGCCACGCTGCCGCCGTACCGCCGTCCGGTCAACATGATGTTCCAGTCGTACGCGCTTTTCCCGCATATGACGGTGGAATCGAACGTCGGCTTCGGGCTGCGCCAGGAAGGCGTGAAAAAGGCCGAACTCCAGGAGCGCGTGGCCAATGTGCTCGAACTGGTGCAGATGTCGCGTTTCGCCAAACGTAAGCCGCATCAGCTTTCGGGCGGCCAGCAGCAGCGCGTCGCGCTGGCGCGCTCGCTCGTCAAGCGTCCCAAGCTGCTGCTGCTCGACGAGCCGATGTCCGCGCTCGACAAGCAGATTCGCCAGCGCACGCAGATCGAACTCGTCAACATTCTCGACAAGGTCGGCGTGACCTGCATCATGGTCACCCACGACCAGGAAGAAGCGATGACGATGGCGGGCCGCCTCGCCGTCATGAGCGAAGGCGAGATCGTCCAGCTCGGCACGCCGAATCAGGTCTACGAGTATCCGAATAGCCGCTTCTCGGCGGAATTCATCGGCTCGACCAATCTGTTCGAAGGCAAGGTGGTGGAAGACGAACCGGACCACGTCTACGTGGAATCGCCGGATCTGCCCGTGCATCTTTACGTGAACCACGGCATCACCGGACCGCTCGGCATGCCCGTGACGATCTCGGTGCGCCCGGAGCGCATCTCGCTCACGCGCAAGCCGCCCGAAGGCGTCTTCAACTGGGGCAAGGGCGTGGTGAAGAACATCGCGTACATGGGCGGCTACTCGCTCTATCACGTCAAGCTCGACTCGGGCAAGACGGTGATCGCGAACATGTCTAGCCTCGCGCTTTCCGAAATCGATTCCCCGACCTGGGAAGACGAAGTCTATGTGCGCTGGAGCGCCTCGGCCGGTGTGGTGCTGACGTCATGAGCACTACGCCTATCAGCGCCCCAGGCAGGTTCAGGAAGATCCTGAACTGGCCGGCGAAGCGCTTCAACCTGACCGGTCGCACTGCCGTGGTGGCGGGACCGTTCTTCTGGTTGCTGCTGTTCTTCCTCGTGCCGTTCATCCTGGTGGTGAAGATCAGCTTCGCCGACCAGCAACTGGGCATTCCGCCGTACACGGAACTCACGTCGTTCAGTGACGGGGTCTGGCACATCGCGCTCGACCTCTCGCACTACGCGTTTCTGTTCCAGGACAGCCTGTATTTCGCGACCTACGTGAATTCGGTGGTCGTGGCGGGGATTTCGACGCTGCTGTGTCTGCTGATCGGCTATCCGATGGCGTACTACATCGCGCGCTCGAATCCGGCCACGCGCAACATCCTCATGATGGCCGTGATGTTGCCGTTCTGGACCTCGTTCCTGATCCGCGTCTACGCATGGATCGGCATTCTGAAGAACAACGGACTGCTGAACAATTTCCTGATGTGGACCGGCCTCATCCATTCGCCGATCGAGCTGTATCACACCAACACGGCCGTTTATATCGGCATGGTGTATTCGTATCTGCCGTTTCTCGTGATGCCGCTTTACGCGCATCTCGTGAAGATGGATCTGACGCTGCTCGAAGCGGCCTACGATCTGGGCGCGAAGCCGTGGCGCGCGTTCCTCGAAATCACGCTGCCGCTCTCGAAGAACGGCATCATCGCGGGCTGTCTGCTGGTGTTCATCCCGGCGGTGGGCGAGTACGTGATTCCCGAACTGCTCGGCGGCGCGAATACGCTGATGATCGGCCGCGTCATGTGGAACGAGTTCTTCGATAACGCCGACTGGCCGATGGCTTCCGCCGTGACCTGCGCCATGGTCCTGCTGCTGCTCGTGCCGATGGCGATGTTCCAGCACTTCCAGGCAAAAGAACTGGAGGGCCGCGGCAAATGAAACCGAATCGCGTACTGCAATTCATCGCGCTCGGCCTTGGCTTTGCGTTCCTCTATATCCCGATCGTCAGCCTGATCGTGTACTCGTTCAACGAGTCGCAACTGGTGACGGTGTGGACGCACTTCTCGACGCGCTGGTACGAAGCACTCGCCACCGACGACGAACTCATCAACGCCGCGTGGCTGTCGCTGCGCATCGCGCTGATGACGGCGTTCGCCTCGGTGATCATCGGCACGTGGGCGGGTTTCGTGCTCGCGCGCATGGGCAATTTCCGCGGCTTCACGCTCTACACGGGCATGATCAACGCGCCGCTGGTGATTCCCGAAGTGATCCAGGGCATCTCGCTGCTGCTGCTGTTCGTCGAAATGGGCAAGCTGCTCGGCTGGCCCGCGGGGCGCGGCGTGTTCACGATCTGGATCGGCCACGTGATGCTGTGCATCTCGTACGTCGCCATCATCGTGCAGTCGCGCGTGCGCGAACTCAATCCGTCGCTCGAAGAAGCGGCGCTCGATCTGGGCGCGACGCCGTTCAAGGTGTTCTTCCAGATCACGCTGCCGCTGATTTCGCAGGCGCTTGCGGCCGGCTGGCTGCTGTCGTTCACGCTGTCGATCGACGACCTCGTGCTGTCCGCGTTCCTCTCGGGCCCAGGCTCGACGACGCTGCCGCTCGTGGTGTTCTCGCGCGTGCGCCTCGGCCTGAATCCGGAAATGAACGCGCTCGCGACGCTCTTTATCGCCGTGGTGACGGTGGGGGTGATCGTCGGCAACTACTTCATGCAGCGCGCCGAGCGCAAACGCATGGCGATGGCGGTCTGACGCTTTTCCATCAGCCGGTGGAACATCGAACGGCGCGTGGGCTTCGGTCCACGCGCCGTTTTCCATTCAGAGCCGATAACCCATGCGGAAACCGCCCCAATGCCGCCCATTGACGAAGATCGGCGCGGAGGCGTCCTTCATCATCGCGAACTGGCCGCCGCCCATATCGCGCCGGTAGGTTTGCAGCAGGAACGACTGCGTGTGCGAGCCCGCCGCCACGCCGGTGCGATCGCCAAAGATGCGCCGATTGCGGCAGTTCGCGGCGTTCCAGACCGGATCGGCGCCTTGCGGATGCGAGAACTTGCGGTTGTGCGTCGGAATATAGCCGCGCGGATCGATCGCCGCGCAAAACGCCACGCGCGCGTCGAGCGCCAGCAGCGGTTCGAGAATCGTGGGCAGCACGCGGTCGGTGAAAACGGTGAAGCGCGTCGTGTGCTGCTGCGGATTGCTGTTGGGCACCGGCGCGTACTGCTGGTCGAACAGGTCGGCTTGCGCGATCTCGCCGCGCGCGATGGCCGCTTCGAACAGCTTGCCCACCTGTTTCGCCGCGCCTTGCACCGCTTCGATAAAGCGCGTGTCCTCGGTTTCGACGCCGGTCGCGGCCGATAGCTCGATCAAGGTTTCCGAAACCGTCAGCAGCTTGCCAAGCTGATCCTTGGCCTGCGCGAAATTGCGGCTCGAATCTTCGACGCCGTTGGCCATGTCGCTGACTTGCGCTTCCAGACCGTCGCACTGAGTTTCGATTTCGGCGCTCAACTGGGCGATCTCGCCTGCGTGGGTGTCGAGCTGCTTGATGGCATCGCCGGTACTGTGCACGGCCTCGCCGATGGTGCGCGTGCCTTCGCGCACGCGATGCGCGCGTTCGGTATTGGCGGCGCCTTCCACGATCAGGCGCTCGGTCTGCTGGCTGAGTTGCGCGAGCGTGCGCTCGATCTGGCCGGTCGCCTGCGCGGTCTTGGCCGAGAGATTCTTCACCTCGGACGCCACCACGGCGAAACTCTTGCCCATTTCGCCTGCGCGCGCGGCTTCGATGGCGGCGTTCAGCGCAAGCAACTGGGTCTGACGCGCGATCAGCGAAATTTCCTCGGAAACCTTCGAGACATGCTCCAGTGCGCTTTTGAGCGCGCCGATCTGGCTCTCGATAACGGTCACGCCTTCCACGAGGCCGTGAATATCGTCGAGCGAAGCGTCGATGGTCTGCTGCGACGCCTGCACGGTGGCGGCCGTGCCCGCGCTGACTTCGCGCATGGCGCGCGCCGCGACGGCGATCTGGTGATTCCCGGCCAGCGTATGCGCGGCCGATTCGCGCAGCGACTGGCACACGCCGGCCTGATGCTGCACCCGCGCGGCGACCGCATCGACATTGCCGGACACATCGCAGATTTCGATACCGAGCCGGCCCGCATGCGCCGCGATATCGCCGACGACCGCAGCCCGATTGCCGGTGCGGCGGCGGCCGCGCCAGTTGATGCGCAAAACTGTCATTGGGTGTCTCCTCCATGCCATTCGCGACTTGCTCCCGGTCGCCGCGCCGCCTTGCTGCGCGCGCGAACGCCAGGATTTCAACTTGTTTACGGCGCCGCGGCCGGGTCACTTTAGCGTCGCCAGGTAGCGACACGCTATGATCGGGGAAACACGGGTCAGGCGCGCAAGGTCGAGCAAGCCGCCGCCCGCAGCGGAAACACGATGATTGAAACGATTTTGAATGGGGGCGCGATCTCGTCGATGACGACGATATCGACGCTCTGGCAACAACTGATGCAGCTCTGGGAACTGATCGTGATGGTCTGCCGGTTTTTGTGGGACCTGCTCAGGATGCTGGGCGGGGTGTGACAGCCGGCGGAAAACGGGGCGACAACACGAGGACACACGATGATCGACGATTCCACCCGGCGTTTCACCGACCGGGTCGCAGACTACGTGAAGTACCGGCCGACTTATCCGCGCGAAGTCGCGACTTTCGTGCATGTCGAGTGCGGCGTGGCGCCCGCTGCGACGGTGGCGGATATCGGCGCGGGCACGGGCATTTCCTCGAAGCTTTTTCTCGATGCCGGGCATCCGGTGGTTGCCGTGGAACCGAACGCAGCGATGCGCGAGGCTGCGGATCGGCTGCTCGCGGCTTACCCGGTTTATCGCAGCGTGGCGGGCACGGCCGAAGCCACGACACTCGCCGATGCCAGCGTGGACCTCGTGGCGGCCGCGCAAGCCTTCCATTGGTTCGACAAAGCCGCCGCGCGCCGCGAATTCGCGCGCATTCTCAAACCGCGCGGCAAGATCGTGCTGTTCTGGAATAGCCGCAAGCTGAAGGGCTCGGCGTTTCTTGAAGGCTACGAAGCGCTGCTGCAGCGTTTTTCCACCGATTACACGCGCGTCGCCGAAACCTATCCCAGCGACGACGCCATGGCCGACTGGTTCAACGACGGCTTCGAGCAGAAAACCGTGTTTCCGAACGCCCAGTTGCTCGATTTCGACGGTTTGCGCGGGCGGCTGGCTTCGTCCTCCTACGCACCCAAACCCGGCGACGAGCGCTACGAACCGATGCTCGCCGCGCTGCGCGAACTATTCGACACCACGCAGCAGGACGGGCTCGTGAACTTCGCTTATGAAACGCGTGTCTTCGCGGGCAAACCGCTGCGCGCGTGAGCGGGCATCAGCGCACGAACTCGTAATCGCTCGCGCGCACGCGCCGCGTCTTGCGGCGAAACGTGAACGTGAAACCCGGCCATAGCGAGGTGACCTTGCCACTGCGCGTCTGATACCAGCTATGGCAGCCCGAGGTCCAGACCGTGCGTTTCAACTGCGACTGCAGCGCGTCGTTAAAGGCGCGCTGCACCTCCGGCCGCACGCTCATCGTGCGCGCGCCACGACGCTTGAGCACGCGGATACACCCGGCGATATAGCGGATCTGCGACTCGATCATGTAGATCATCGAATTGTGGCCGAGCCCCGTATTCGGGCCGATCACGAAGAACAGATTCGGAAAGCCCGCCACGCTCGCGCCCAGATACGCTTCGGGACCGTCGCGGCGCCACGCCTCGCCAAGATCGGCGCCATTTAGTCCGCTCACGTGGAAAGGCGCATCCACATCGTTCACCTGGAAGCCCGTGCCGCAGACGATCGCATCGAACGCGTGATGCACGCCATCGCTTGTGACGATGCCATCGGCGACGATTTCGCGAATCGGCTCGGTCAATACCGCGACATTCGATTGCGTCAGCGCGGGCAGGTAATCGCTCGACAACAACACGCGCTTGCAGCCGAGCGCGTAGTCGGGCGCAAGCTTCGCGCGCAACACGGGGTCTTTGACCTTGTGCGCGAGATAGTTGCGCGCGAATTTCATCGGCGCTTTGAGCAGGCGCTGATCGACCACAAAACCCAGCGCGCGCGATTCGAGCTGGCAATAAATCGCCGCGCGTGCGAGACGCTGCGCAAACGGAATATGCCGATAAATCCAGCGTCGGCGCGCATCGATCGCCCGGTCGCGACGCGGCATGATCCACGGCGCAGTGCGCTGAAACACCGTGAGTTGCGCGACTTGCGGCTGGATGCGCGGCACGAACTGGATCGCGCTTGCACCCGTGCCGATCACCGCCACGCGCTTGCCTTCGAGCGCGTAATCGTGATCCCAGCGCGCCGAATGAAACACCTTGCCTTCGAAACGCTCCAGCCCGGCAATCGCCGGCAGGGCGGGGCGCGAGAGCGGGCCGTTCGCGGCGATCAGCAGATCGGCCTCGACGGTTTCAATCGCACCGTCGCGCTCGATTTCGAGGCTCCATACGCGGCGCGTTTCATCGAAGCGCGCCGCGCTCACGCGCGAACGCCAGACGATAAAACGCTCGACGTCATACTTGCGCGCGCAACGTTCCAGATAAGCGAGGATTTCGCGCTGCGGTGCGAAGGTGCGCGTCCAGTCCGGATTCGGCTCGAAAGAAAATGAATAGAGGTGCGAAGGAACATCGCAGGCGGCGCCGGGATAGGCGTTATCGCGCCACGTGCCGCCGAGACTGTCCGCGGCTTCGTAAATCGTGAACGATTCGATCCCCATGCGCCGAAGCTGGATCGCCATGCCAAGGCCGGAAAACCCGCTCCCGACGATCGCGATGCGCGGCGTGCCCGCGTGTGTGGCCATATTGGTCCGATTCGAAGTGTGATGCGCCGATTCAAGCAAAACGGGCTCCGTGAAGGAGCCCGTGTGGCGAAGCCGGCGAGGAAAGCTGCGGGCGTGGCCAGTTCGACACTGGCGACCAGGTTCAGGAGTTCCAGTCGTCCGAGGAGTCGTTGCTGCCCATGTCGACACCGCCGCCACCGGAGCCATCGTCCCAGTCGTTGGAACCCTGGCCGAAATCGACGCCGCCATCGTTGTTGCCACGGCGACGGTCGTCATCGCGATCGACGATCACATCGCGTTCGATCACGCGGTCACGGCCGGAATTGAGCGCTTCGCCCAGCAGCACGCCGGTCAACAGACCGCCCATGCCACCCATGCCGCCACCGCCTTGCTGGACGATGACCTGGGGCGGTTGCTGTTGCGGCGGATATTGAGGCGGATACTGCGGCTGACGCCCGAATGCGGCATCGGCTTCCCGCGCATAGGAGGAATCGGAACCGTAAGCCGCCGCTGGCGCGGCGGCCTGGGCGTTCGGATCGGGACGACCTTCGGCGCGGGCCTTGAGGCTCGCGAACTGGCGCTCCAGATCTTCGATCTCATACGGCGCGACCGGGCTCGTGCTGCCCGAGAGCTTTTCGACCACGCTGCGCAACTGCGTCTCGAAGGCTTCGACGTCTTTTTCGAGCGCTTCGTGACCGGCAACCGTCGAGAGTTTCACGTCGAGCTTGAGCGAACGCACGGCGTTGAGCAGTTCGGTGGCGCGCTTGAGTTGATCGCGACGGTCGTCGCCGGCCTTGGCGTCGTCATTCGACTTCGCGCGGCGCAGCGTCCAGCGCAGCACCAGCGCAATGCCGATCACAACGATCACAATGCCGATCCACATGCCCATGCCGGGACCGTGCCGTTGCGGCGCAGCGGCGGTCGCCATGGCGGCGGCAGGCGCGACGGATTGCGACTGCTGCGCGAACGGATTGCTCGTGCGGCTGGTGGTGGTGGCGCCGGCGCGCGTCGCATCGGAGCGAATCTTCGCCTCGACTTGCGCGAAACGCTGCGGCTGCGTAAAGCGGATCTGCGGGTCCAGCGACTTCGCCTGCTGGACCTGCGTGAGCGCATCGGCGTAACGGCCTTCGCGGTTGAGCACCTGCGCGTACAGATAGTGCGCGCGGGCGTTGTCGGGGTGCGCCTGCAGAACCTCGGCGAGGCCGGCGTCCGCGCGTTGCCAGTCGCCTTGCGACATCGCGGATTCGATCTGCTGCACGCTGGGCACGGCAAACGCCGCGCCGCTCACGAGGGCGAGCGAGGCGAAGACAGCGAGGAGAAACTTTTTCATGTTGCAGGCCGGGCGGTTTGTTGCCCGTCTCCGTGACATACGTTACGTGGATGCGGCACAGCGTTCAGACAATCGATGACAACCGTCTGGCCGCGCCGCATCCGTCACGCGCGGCGCGTTACTGCGCCGGCGTATTGAGCTGCTTTTTCAGGGCTTCGAGGCGGTCGTCCACCGACGGGCCCTTGTTGAGCGCGGCGAGCTTGTCGTCGAGTGCCTTGCCGCTGGAGGCGTCCGCCGAATTCAGTCGGGCGTCCGAGCGCGCGTTCGACAGGTTCACCTTGTCTTCGAGCTTCTGGAAGTCCTGCGCAAGATTCTTGCCGCCGATACCGCCGAGCGCCGTAGCCGCGACGTCCTTGGCCTGAGCGATCTGCTGCTTCGCCTGCAGGATGTTCGAGCGCGCGTTCAGGTCGTTACGACGCGAACGCATGTCGTCGATCTGCTGCTTGAGCTGGTCGACCGACGGTTCGAGCTTGGCGAGTTCGCCGGCCAGCGCATCGCGTTCGGCTTCGGCCGTCGACTGCGCGCCGAGCGCTTCGCGGGCGAGCGCTTCGTCGCCCGATTGCAGGGCGCGCTTCGCGCCGTCTTCGTACTTCTTCGCCTTGTCGGCGGCCACGTCGCGCTTGCTTTGCTGCATCGCGACCTGTGCCTGAATCTCGACGAGCGAGTTCTCGGCCTTGGCGATGCTGTCGTCGAGTTCGCGCACGATCTGGCGCGCGTCGCGCGACGGGTCTTGCACGGAATCGGCCGCGTCGTTCAGGAGACCCTTGACCGTGCGAGAGATGGAGTCGAAAAGCGACATGGAATTCCTCCGGTGTATTGAGATCGGCCCCTGTGGGCCGCAATGCCTGCGTGCATGCCGCGCTGTGACGTGACTGAGTGCGTTCCTCGCATTCAGCTTACGCCGCTTTGCGCTGGCTGCGCATGCAGCGCGAAAATCGGGGCGCTTCGGCCAATTGCAAGAGATGCGCGCGGCGCGTGATCGAAAATGTCACGCGATGAGCGGTGGTATCTGTTGCGCCTTGCGTGGCGCCTGCGGACCCAACCTTACGTCAGCGTTTCGATCGTCTGGCCGGCCCGCAATGCTCGCGGATATTACACCACGAGGTCTCTTAAAAGGGACTTAAAGGCCCGCGCAGGCCGCAACGCGCCGATGTGGCCGATGCAGGATGTCACGCAAACTTTCCGCTTTCCGGCGCGGAGTCGCTGTCCTGTGCATCTTCGTCGTCGAGGATGCGCTGCGTGCGCGTGAAGGGCGCGTCGCTGAGCGGCGGCAGCGGGGCGCTATCGTGCAGATGCGCCTTGGCGGCGAGCGCGTTTTCAGCTTCGGCTTGCGCCTGCGCAGCGTGCGCTTCGGCCGCCAGACGCGCGACGGTTTGCGCCAGCGTGTGCTCGGCGTGATTCGGTGCGAGATCGGGGACTGAATCGTTTTCAGGCGCGGTTTCGGGGTTCGCGTCGTGCGCGGCCGGCGCGCTGCTTTCCTGCGGTTGCGCAGCGGGGCGCACGGCGGCGCCGCGTCCCGCACGCAGCGGTTTCGCCGCTTTACGCAGCACCTGGGCGAGCGCATCGGGTTCGCGCGGCGCATTGAGCCGATCGACGATGCTCGCGGCCTTCACCTGATCGCTGGTCGCGCTGAAAGCGATGACAGCGCGCCGCATCAGCTCGCTGACGCTGATACCGAGTTCGTCGGCCGTGGCGGAAATCGCGCGCTTCTGGGCGGGCGTGACGAAGACGACGATGCGTTCGCTAGGCTTGTTCATGATCGGCTGGCCGGAAAATCAGCGCTGAAATCGGCTGCGAAGTGAACCTCGCCGGCAGTGCGCACGGCAGGCGAGGCGAGCAGGGCGTAGGCAATCACTCCATCATAAGACGAGACGCGCGTGGCGCAACGCAAAGATGCGCGTGCGGCCTTGCCATGTCACGCAACAATGTATCGCGCATAAGGCTAATGACCGCGTATTACCGTATCGAGCTGTGTGTCGATTCGATATTTTCTCCGCAGAACCGTGCAGATGGCGCAAGGTGCCGTCACGAAGGCAAAACAAGGCAGGGCACCACTGCGAGTCCAGGAAACTCTTACAAAAAAAGCGCGACCGTCGCCGCGCGATTTATTTAGAATGCGCTGTTACATTTCGCGTGGACGCTTTTTTTAGCGGCTTTGCGCGAAAGGTTACTGAAAGCGTAACCACGCGACGGCGCGCCTTACCCGCGCGCCGCGTGACCGGACGGGGGCGTTGCCGGTCACGCCACGGCACCGCACTCGGGGTGCGATGCCGTACACGCCGCATTGGCGCCATGACGCCATGATCAGATCAATGCGCGCTCTATGTCTTCATCGAGCGCAGCCGGGGCGCAGTACCAGATGCGCCAATCATCCCAGTCATGCCTATCATCAAACGACCGCCTTCACCGCAATACCCGAACGACGATCGGGAACCTTCCTTCAACAACGCACGCCAGCAGCGCAACGAAGAGCCTCGCGCGGACTCGCGTGGCGGCTCGCGCGGCGATCGCCCGCGCAAGCGTTCCTTCGGTGCATCGCTCGCACTGTGGTTCGCGGGCCTGATCGCGACGCTGTGCGTCGTGGGCGCGCTGATCGTCGGCTATGCGCTCGTCGTCATGGGGCCGCAGTTGCCCTCGCTCGACGCGCTCACCAACTATCAGCCGAAGGTGCCGCTGCGCATCTATACCGCCGATCACGTGATGATCGGCGAGTTCGGCGATGAGCGTCGTCAGCTGGTGCGCTTCCAGGACATCCCGGACGTGCAGAAGAAGGCCGTCCTCGCGATCGAGGACTACCGCTTCTACGAACACGGCGGCGTCGACTTCGTGGGCATTCTGCGCGCGGGCGTGGCCGACCTGATGCACGGCGGCGCGTCGCAGGGCGCGAGCACGATCACGATGCAGGTCGCGCGTAACTTCTTCCTTTCGAGCGAGAAGACCTACACGCGCAAGATCTACGAAATGATGCTCGCCTACAAGATCGAGCGCGCGCTCACGAAGGACCAGATCCTCGAGCTGTACATGAACCAGATTTATCTGGGTCAGCGCGCCTACGGTTTCTCGGCGGCGGCGCGCGTGTACTTCGGCAAGGATCTGAAGGACATCACGCTGGCCGAAGCGGCCATGCTCGCCGGTCTGCCGAAGGCGCCGTCGGCGTATAACCCGATCGTCAATCCGAAGCGCGCGAAGATTCGCCAGCAGTACATCCTCAAGCGCATGCTCGATCTGGGCTACGTCACCCAGGCGCAGTACGACGAAGCCGTGAAGGAGCCGCTGCACACGCGCACCACCGGCACCGAGTACAGCGTGCACGCCGAGTACATCGCGGAAATGGTGCGTCAGATGATGTACGCGCAGTACAAGGACGAAACCTACACGCGCGGTCTGACGGTCACCACGACCATCGATTCGGCCGATCAGAATGCCGCTTACGCCGCCGTGCGCAAGGGCGTGATGGATTACGAGCGCCGTCACGGCTATCGCGGCCCGGAAGGCTTCGTGCAACTGCCGGCAGCCGGCGACGACCGCGATCAGGCGATCGACGACGCGCTCACCGATCACCCGGACAACGGCGATATCGTCTCGGCTGTCGTGACCGAAGCCGGTCCGAAGTCGGTGACCGCGCAACTGCTCGACGGCACCTCGGTCAACATCACGGGCGAAGGTCTGCGCTTCGCGGCGACGGGTCTGTCGACGCGCGCTTCGGCGGCGATGAAGATCCGCGCGGGCTCGATCGTGCGCCTGATCGCGGATGAAAAGAACAACTGGCAGATCACGCAGTTGCCGCAGGTGGAAGGCGCGCTGGTGTCGCTCAGGCCGCAGGACGGCGCGATTCGCGCGTTGATCGGCGGCTTCGACTTCAACAAGAACAAGTTCAACCACGTGACGCAGGCATGGCGTCAGCCGGGTTCGAGCTTCAAGCCGTTCATCTATTCGGCATCGCTCGAAAAGGGTCTGGGACCGGCGACCATCATCAACGATGCGCCGCTGTACTTCCCGCCCAGCTCGCCGGGCGGCGACGCGTGGGAGCCGAAGGACGACGACCAGCCGGACGGTCCGATGCCGATGCGCCTCGCGCTGCAGAAGTCGAAGAACCTCGTGTCGATCCGCATTCTGTCGTACATCGGCACGAAGTACGCGCAGGACTACGTGACGCAACGTTTCGGCTTCGACGCGGACAAGACGCCGCCTTATCTGCCGATGGCGCTGGGCGCGGGTCTGGTGACGCCGCTGCAGTCGGCGGGCGCGTATAGCGTGTTCGCTAACGGCGGCTATCGCATCAATCCGTATCTGATCGCCGAAGTTGACGATGCGCACGGTCAACCGGTGTCGCGCGCGCAGCCGCTCGTCGCGGGCCAGAACGCTCCGCAGACGCTCACGCCGCGCAACGCGTACATCATGAACAGCCTGCTGCATTCGGTGGCGACGGCGGGGACGGGCGCGGGCACCAACGTGCTGCATCGCGACGACCTGCAAGGCAAGACCGGTACGACCAACGATGCGCACGACGGCTGGTTCGCCGGCTATCAGCGCAATCTGGTGGCGGTGGCGTGGATGGGTTACGACCAGCCGAAGAGCCTCGGTAGCCGCGAGTTCGGTGCGCAGCTTGCGTTGCCGATCTGGGTGAACTACATGAGCCAGGCGCTGCGCAATATCCCGCAGGAAGAACCGCCGATGCCGGCCGGTATCACGACGATCGGCGGCGAGCTTTATTACTCGGATGTCACGCCGGGTGCGGGCTTCGTTTCGGCGATTGGCATGGATTCGGGCATGCCCGCGGGCGCGGCAAGCGACGCCAGCGGCGCGACCGGCAGCATGGGTCCGGGCGGCATGACGCCGCCGAACGTCACCTCCAGCGAGAAGCAGCAGATTATGGATCTGTTCGAAACGAACAAGCCTTGATCGATCGTTCGGGTTGCCAGGCAGCCCGGGCGATAGCGGTAAACACACAGCAAAACACGGCACCCCGGCAACGGCGTGCCGTGTTTTGTTTTGCACGGACGATTTCCTTTTGCAACAAGCACTTGGGCAGGTTGCCCAGGGCTTTTCCACAGGCCCATCAACAAAATCTGTTGATAACCTGAGCGCGAATCGTTGTTCTGTTGTCCACAGTTTTTGTTGGCAGCCCTGTGGGTAACCTTGGGAGAGCGAAGCTAACTGTCTGATCCGCAAGCGCTTGTGCCTGCGTATAGCGGATGAAGCAGCGCTGCATCAAAACGTATTGTCGTATCGCACTCCGATGGTTTTGCCGTGCGAACCGCCCGAATACATGACCGCCCAGTGCGTGAGCCAGGCGCCCGTGAGCGCGCCCAGGGCGTCGGCGAACAGATCCTTGTACGAGAAACCATCGGTGCGGCAGGTACCGTCGATGGTCTCCTTCACCAGACCGGGCACGGTGCCGAACAGCGTGCCGTAGATCACCGGATGATCGGTGTCGCGCATCAGCCAGCCGCCGATCGCGCCGAACGGTGCGGAAACGCCGAAGTGCTCGAGCTTGTCCGTGCCGGTCCAGCGATCGTTGGTCTGGACGCGAAAACCGCCGTGCGATCCGTTGCAGTCGAAACTCGCGTGCGCGGTGGCGCTGGCCATGAGCAGCAGTGCGGCGCAAAGACCGCCTTTGGTGTGAAGTGCCATGATCGGTGAGGTCGGAAGTGCAGAGGTTGTGGTTGTTTGCTGTCCTCGTCGCGCGCCAAAGCCAGCCGTTTTCTCTCCATCGAACCGGGCATTATTTATAAAGGAATCCGAATTAATCGATTCGCTTAGCCTCGATTTGCAGCCGAGTGTATCAGTAAAGTCTTAAATGTTTACTTGAGATCTTCCCGTCGGAGAAATGTGAAATACGCCCTGAGAAAGGGCGTATTCGAGAGGGGGAAGTTGACCCGGCGTGCGGGTCAGGGCGCCGATGCGTTCGTGCTGCTGCCTGTCGGCGGGTTGCCCATCGCCTGGAATAGCGCGGCTGTATCCGAGAGACGCGTACCGCGATAGCGGATCGCATCGAGGCTGGCGTTGCGCCATTGCTGCTCGCTCTGGCGCACGGCGTAGTAAGGCACCGCGCCCAGTTTGTAGCGCGCGTGGGTGTCGTCGTAGACGCCTTGCGCGGTCTGCGCCGAGGTGCTGGCCGAATCGAGCGCCTGCGCATCGTGCGCCAGCGCGGCGAGCCGGTCGGCAACGTCCTGAAACGCCGCGAGCACGGTCTGCTTGTACGACGCGTTGGCCGCGTCATACGACTGCAGCGCCGCGCGCCGCTGCGCCATCAGCGCGCCGCCGTGAAAGATCGGCTGCGTGAGCGATGCGCCGATCGCCCACAATGCGCCCACGCCCGATGTCGCGACCGGCCAGCTAAAGCCGCCCTGGCCGAGTCCCGCGCTCAGCGTGATGCTCGGGAACATTTGCGCCGTGGCCGCGCCCACATCGGCGGAAGCGGCGATCAGCGCGGCGCCGGCCGCCTCGATATCGGGACGCGTCTTCAGCAGATCGGACGGCACCACCACCGGCACCTGTTGCGGCAGATGGAAACTCGCGAGATCGAGATCGGCGGGCGCCTGGTCGGGCGTGCGTCCGAGCAGCACGGCCAGCGCGTGTCGCATCGTCGCCGCCTGCTGCTGCAACCCCGGCAGATTGGTGGCGAGCGCCGCCGCGCTTTGCTGCGCGTTGAGCACATCGGTATGCGAAACCGCGCCCAGCGCGTAGCGTTTTTGCAGATCGTCGGCCTGCGCATTGGCAATGGCGATGAGCTTTTCCGTCGTGTCGATCTGCGCGTGCAGTGTCGCCACGCCCAGCGCGCTGGCGACGATATTCGCCGCGAGCGCGCGGCGCGCCGCTTCGTACTGGAACGCCTGCATATTCACGCGCGAAGCGAGCGCCGCGTTATTCAGCCGCGACGCGCCGAAAATATCGAAGGAATAGCGCACTTCGACCAGCCCGGCGAACAGGTTGTATTCGAGCTTGTCGATACCCAGTTGCGGAATGCCGGGCGCGCGCTGACGCTGCGCCGTGCCGATCGCATCGACAGTCGGCAGCAGGGAACTGCCGATCTGGCCGCGCAACTGTTCGCGCGCCGCTTGCAGGCTGTGATTCGCGGTGGCCAGATTCGGGCTGTTCGCAAGGCCTTCCTCGACCAGCGCATCGAGCGCCGGCGAATCGAACTGCGTCCACCATTGGGGCACCGGTTGGCCGCCCACCACGAACTGCTGCGCCACGCCTTGCGCGGCCACGGTTTGATCGGGCTGCGGCGCGGCGCCGTAATGCGCGGGCTCCGGGATCACTGGCGCGGTGCCATTCGGCCCGAACGAGCAGCCGCTTGCCAGCAGCGCGGCGGCAGCCGCTGCACATACGCGCAAGCGTGAAGTTTTCATCAGCGCGGAATCTTTCATGATGCGTTCTCCGCGTCAGGTTGTGCCGCGTCGCTTTCGCTGCTGCGCACGCGGAATGCCGCGGCGTAAAGCGCGGGCAGGAAGAACAGCGTGAGCACGGTTGCGCTCGTGATGCCGCCCATCAGCGCCGTGGCCATCGGTCCGAAGAAGTTCGAGCGCACCAGCGGAATCAGTGCGAGCACCGCGGCCGCGGCGGTCAGGATGATCGGCCGGAAACGCCGCACGGTCGCGCCCACGATGGCGTCGAAGCGCGGGTGTCCGGCGCGGATATCGCTCTCGATCTGATCCACCAGAATCACCGAATTGCGCATGATGATGCCGAACATGGCGATCACGCCGAGCATCGCCACGAAGCCGAACGGCTTGTGAAAGAGCAGCAGCGCAATCGCCACGCCGATCAGGCCGAGCGGCGCGGTGAGCACCACCATCATCACGCGTGAAAGGCTTTGCAACTGGATCATCAGCAGCGTCAGCACGGCGATGGCGAGCACCGGCAATTGCACGAAGATCGACGCCTGGCCTTTCGCGCTTTCCTCGACCGAGCCGCCCACCTCGATGCGATAGCCGGTCGGCAGCGTGCCGCGCATCGATTCGAGCTGCTTTTGCAGCGCATGCGTGACGTCGATGCCTTGCGCGCCGCGCCGCACATCGGCCTGCACGGTGATGGTGGGCTGCCGGTCGCGCGACCAGATCACGCCGTATTCCAGCGTGTTTTCCATATGGCCGATGGCGCCCAGCGGCACCGGGCCGTTCGGCGTCGGCATGGCGAGTGCGAGCAGATGGGCGGGATCGACGCGTTCGCTGGCCGGCGCGCGCAGATCGACGCTGATGAGCTTGTCGCGCTCGCGATACTGCGTGACCGTGTAGCCGGAGTAGGTCATCTGCAGGAAGTTCGCCACATCCTGCGAAGCGATATTGAGCGCGCGCGCCTTCTGCTGGTCGATGGCGAAATGCAGCGAGCGCTCGGCCGGTTCGTCCCAGTCGAAGCTGACGTTCTCGGTGCGGGTGTCGGCGCGCATGAGTTTCGCCACGCGATCGGCGATACCGCGCACGGTGGCGATATCGTCGCCGCTCACGCGGAACTGCACGGGATAGCCCACCGGCGGCCCGTTTTCGAGCCGCGACAGACGCGTGCGGATCGCCGGGAAGTCGTTGCGCAACTTCGTTTCGAGCCAGTCGGCCAGCTTTTCGCGGTCCTCGACCGACTTCGCGGTGATGACGAACTGCGCGAAATTCGGTTGCTGCAACTGCTGGTCGAGCGGCAGATAAAAGCGCGGCGCGCCCGTGCCGACAAAGTCGATCGAATGGTCGATTTCGGGGCGACCCTTGAGTGCTTCTTCGAGCCGCTTCGTCTGCCGCAGCGTGGCGTCGAACGACGCGCCTTCGGGCAGGCGTACATCGACGAGCAGTTCGGGGCGGTCGGAACTCGGGAAGAACTGCTGCGGAATCTGCGTGAAACCGGCGAGCGCTACGACGAACAGCACGACGGTCAGCGCGAGCACGACGATATGCCGCTCGATGCACCAGCCCACCCAGCCGCGCAGGCGATGATAAAAACGCGTGTCGTAGATGTCGTCTTCGTGGTGAGCGCTGGCGCCGGTACTCGCGTCGTGCTTGCGCTCGGGCAGCAGGCGGTAACCGAGCAGCGGAATCAGCACGACCGCCGCGAACCACGAGGCGATCAGCGCAATCGCCGAGACCTGGAAAATCGAGCGCGTGTATTCGCCGGTACTCGATTTCGCCAGCACGATCGGCAGGAAGCCGGAGACCGTCACCAGCGTGCCGGTGAGCATCGGGAACGCCGTGCTCGTGTAGGCGTAGGCGGCGGCGCGCGTGCGGTTCCAGCCCTGCGCGAGCTTCACCGCCATCATCTCGACGGAAATGATGGCGTCGTCCACCAGCAGGCCGAGCGCGAGCACGAGCGTGCCGAGCGAAACCTTGTGCAGGCCGATCCCGCACAGATACATCACGAGCGCGGTGATAGCGAGCACGATCGGAATCGTGATGACCACCACCATGCCGGTGCGCACGCCGAGCGACACGAGGCTCACGACCAGCACGATGCCGACCGCTTCGGCCACGGCTTCGACGAAGTCGTCGACGGAATGCGAAACGGCGTCCGGCATGCTCGACACTTCCACGAGCTTGAGGCCGGCCGGCAGTTCGCGGCGCAACTGGTCGACCCGCGCATCGAGCGCCTTGCCCAGGCGGATCACATCGCCGCCCGGCTGCATGGTGATGCCGATGCCGAGCACCGCCTTGCCCTGGAAACGCATCTGCGTGGCGAGCGGCTCGTCATAGCCGCGCCGGATCGTGCCGATATCGCCGAGCCGGAAACTGCGGCCATTCACGCTGATGAGCGTATCGGCGAGCGCCTTGAGGTCGGTGAACTGGCCGCTCGGGCGCACGAACACGCGGTCGTCGGCGGTGGTGAGGGTGCCCGATGCCGATACGCTGTTCTGCGCGCCGATCGCCTGACCGATCTGCGTGGGCGAGATGCCCAGCCGCGTGAGCTGCGCGTTGGCGATTTCGATGTAGACGCGCTGGTTCGGATCGCCGAAGTAATCGACCTTGCCCACGTCCTTCACGCGCAGCAGTTCCTCGCGCAGTTTATCGGCGTAATCGTGCAGCTGGGCGGGCGAAAAACCGTCGCCTTCGAGCGAATAGATATTGGTGTAGACGTCGCCGAATTCGTCGTTGAAGAACGGGCCTTGCACGCCTTGCGGCAGCATCGGCGCGATATCGCCGACTTTCTTGCGCACCTGATACCAGGTTTCGCGCACTTCGGAAACCGGCGCGGAATCCTTCATCGTGAAGAACACCAGCGATTCGCCGGGCCGCGAGTAGCTGCGCAGAAAGTCGATATACGGCGTTTCCTGCAGCTTGCGGCCGATGCGGGTGGTGACTTCGTCCTCGACCTGGCGCGCGCTCGCGCCCGGCCAGAAGGTCTGGATCACCATCACGCGAAACGTGAAGGGCGGATCTTCGGACTGCGAAAGACGCGAATACGACAGTGCGCCGAAGATCGTCGCCAGCGCGATGATGAAGGTCACCAGCGAGCGATGGCGCAACGCCCATGCGGAAAGATTGAAGCGGCCTTCGTCGTGATCGGCGCCGGGGCTGCGATCGACCTGATCTTCGCCTTCGCTCATGACGCGAAATCCTCGGGATGCAGCGGCGCGATCGGGTGCACTTTCTCGCCCGCGCTGACCGTATGCACGCCTTGCAGCACGATACGGTCGCCGTCCTTGAGGCCGTCCGTCACGGTGATGGTGCGCGCGTCGTAGCGCGACACGCTGATGCGGCGCAGTTGCAGCACGTTATCCGCGCCTTGCACGATCCACAGCGCGGGCGCGTTGTCGTCGTGGAACAGCGCCGTGGCGGGGATCGTGAAGGCGCTGTTGGCGTCGGCGTGGGCCGCCAGCACGATGTTCGCGGTCATGCCCAGACGCACGTCGGCGTCCGGGTGTTCGAGCGTGAGCTTGATGCGCCACGTGCGGCTTTGCGGATCGGCGGCGGCGCCCAGCTCGCGCACCTTCGCCGTATAGCGGCGGCCCGCCAGCGCGGGCAGCGTGACTTGCGCCGTATCGCCGGTGTGCAGACCCGCGATGGCGTTTTCGGGCAGATCGCTGACCACGTCCACCTCGCCGGTCCAGGCGAGCTGATAGACCGCCTGACCGGCCTGCACGTTCTGGCCGGTATCGGCGTTCTCGGCGGTAATGACGCCGGTGTGATCGGCGACGAGTTGCGTATAACGGCGTTGATCCTGCGAAAGCGCGAGTTGCTGCTTCGCCTGGTCGCGCTGCGCCACGGCGGACGCATACGAATCCTGGGTCTGCTCGAGCTGCGCGCGGGCGATCAGATTGGCCTGCGCCTGGGCGGTATCGCGGTCGAGTTGCTGTTTTGCGAACACGAAGCGGTGCTGGGCGGCGTCGAATTGCGCCTGCGCGCTCGCGGCATTTTTGTCGTAATCGGCGGGATCGAGCCGCGCGAGCACCTGACCGGGTTTGACCGCATCGCCCAGGCGCACGTTGCGTTCGATGATCTTGCCGTTGACGCGGAACGATAGCGGCGTGCTGTTGCGCGCCTGGACTTCGCCGGGATACGTGCTGGACGGCGCGCTCTGGTCGGCGTGCACGGTCATCGACACGACCGGACGCGGCGGCAGCGCGGCTTCCTCGTGCTTGCCGCAAGCGGCAAGGCCGGTCAGCGCGCAGAGCGCCGCGGTGGCCATGAAGCGCGCTAATTGTTGTGGACGGGCCTTCGACGACGATGATTCAACGATGGCTCGGGACTGCCTGCGCATGCTGCTCGATGCGCCACGACTGCGACGATTCACATGGACCTCGATACGCGTAGAACGCACGCGCGCCATGTCCGTGCGCCTGTTGCTCGCGCCGGGCCTGTCGCGCCGCCGCTGAGTTCGCCTGCATGCAGAAGGCCCGCGCGCAGACGCGGGGCACGTGGATGTCTCCTCCGTCGCGCACCGGTCTCAGATGATGAAGAGGATTCTAATACAACGCTGTATCTGAATACACGAATGAATCCGAGGAAAGATTCAGTGTTAGACTCGCGCTACCGTCCGGGTCATGCCCATGGCATCGTCGCGGCGACACCGTCCCCAAAAAATCTCACTCGCTTTCCCACACCATGACGCGCCCAGCCACTCCGCGCACCCGACTCACCCGCGAGCAGAGCCGCGACCAGACACGCGAGCGCCTGCTCGATGCCGCGCAGGCGCTGTTCATGACCAAGGGGTTTGTCGGCGCGAGTGTGGAGGACATCGCGCACGAAGCGGGCTACACGCGCGGCGCTTTCTACTCGAATTTCGAGAGCAAGGCCGAACTGATGGTGGAATTGCTGCGGCGCGATCACGAGGCGATGGAAGTCGATCTGCGCGCGATCTTCGAGGCGAACGCCCCGCGCGAAGTCATGGAAGCGCGCGTGCTGACCTTCTATAGCCGTCTGCCGCAGGACAACAAGATGTTCCTGCTGTGGGTGGAAGCCAAACTGCTCGCGGCCCGCGACGCGCGTTTTCGCACGCGTTTCAACGCCTTCATGAAGGAAAAGCGCGAGCGTCTGGCCGCTTACATTGAAGAATTTTCCACGCGCGTGGGCACGCCGCTGCCGATCGCGCCGGACCTGATGGCGCTCGGCCTGATGGGTTTGTGCGACGGCGTGCAGTTCCTGTCCACCGCCGATCCGCAGCACGTGACGCTGCCGGTGGTGGAAGAGGTGCTGGGCCGCTTCTTCGCGCGTGTGGTGTTCGGCCGCGACGCCTGAACCGGCTGCGCGAAGCGCCTCAGATACCGAGGCCAGGACCGTAGTTGCTGCCGATCAGGCGCGTGACCGAGGCCACGTCGCGATAATCCTGCTCGGGCATTCCGTCGAGAATCGCCAGCACCTCGTTGCTCGCGCCGGCCGTGCGCGCGGCTTCGACGAGATCGTCCTTGTTCGCGGGCCAGCGCACTTCGCGCAGCACGTCGCTGAATTGGAGATCGATGGGTTCTTCGGGGATCGACGAGGCGGACATGCGCAAAATCCTTGGCGCGGCAGCGCGCGGGCGTGACGCTTGGGTGAGTCGGCGGAAAAATCAGCTCGTGTCGAAGCAAAAACACAGCTTGAGCAGCGGTCTTTCGATGAACTCGACCGGCCGCTGGCGTCGCGCGAACCAGCATACACACATCCCGCGCCGCGCCGCCGACAGGTGCGCAGCAGGTGCCGCCATGCCTTTTTGCTAACGCCCAAACTCAGGTCTGCTGATGCAGGATCGGGCTGAGCGTGCGATCGAGGCGATGGGACTTGGGCAGGCTTAGATATTCCCAATGCTGCACGCCTGTGGCGCTAGGCACGTCGGGCGCGGGCGGCGCCACCGGCACATCGGCCATGGGCGAGCGCAGGGCGGACACGGGCGCGCTGGCCCGGTCGATCTGGGCGTCCTGCGTGCGCACAGGTGCGGCGAAGCACGAGGCCGACAGCAGCACGGTAGTCAACACTGTCGAGGTTTTCATCGCTCGACCTCCTTTCCTCATGCGGCCCGAAGGACGCAGCAAGTGCCGTGCCGTTGCGGTCAGGCTGACCGGACGAGGCAGGGCAGCCGCGAGCAGGAAGCTGGAGAAACCTCGCGGGCCACACGGCGCCGCAGGGCGTGCGGGAAAGCAGCGACAGAACAATGAAAGTATCTGTCAGCGTGCGCGCGCGAGCGGAAATCCAATAATGGCAGCAAATGCGGCCTTACGTCTCGCACGCACGTGCTTTTTTGATTTGTCTCATGAAATCAGTGATCTAGACGTTAATACACGTCAATCGCGTGCTTATCGCTCGGGGTTCATCCGCTGATAGGCGTCGAGCAGCGACGTCTTGTAAACCACGCCCGCCAGGCGGGGCTGCTGCGCGCTTTCGATCACCGGCAGACGCTCGCCCTGGAACGACATGAAGTGCTGTAGCGCGACCGCTAGCGGCATGTCGGGCGTCAACACGTCGAACGATGCCTTGAGGTAATCGCAGGCGTGCTTGTTCGAGGTATCGCGCTTTTGCAGCAAATCGTTGGTGATGTCGGCGAGGGCGACCGCGCCCAGGAACCGGCCGGTGTCGTCGGTCACATAGAGATACTTGACCGGATATTCGAGGAACACGCGCGTCATGTCCTGCACGGTGGCTTCGGCGCGCACGACGGTATCGGCGGGACGGATCAGTTCGCGCATCTGCGTGGCGCGCAGGCGCAGCCGTTCGGCTTCCTCGCGATTGCGGTGCAGCGTGATTTCGTACATCGACTTCGTGCCGGTTGCGCGCGCCACGAAATAGGCGACCACGCAGGACAGCATCAGCGGCAGCACGACCTGGTAGCTGAGCGTCATCTCGAAGATCATCAGGATCGCCATCAGCGGCGCCTGGGTTGCGCCAGCCAGAAAGGCGCCCATGCCGACGATCGCGTAGGCGAACGGCGCCGAAGTGCCATGCGGCCACAGCGCGTGCATGCCCTGGCCGAACAGACAGCCGAGTACGGCGCCCATGAAGAGCGTTGGCGTGAAGACGCCGCCGACCGCGCCGGAACCGACCGTCGCCGCCGTCGCAACCAGTTTGAACACCAGCACGGTGGCGAGCGCCGTCCAGGTCCACGGCGAATGCAGGATCGAGTTCACCACGCTGTAGCCGTTGCCCCAGACTTCGGGCGTCCACACGGAAAGCACGCCGCAAACGAGGCCGCCCAGCGCGAGCTTCGCGGGCAACGGCAGCTTGAGGCGGCTAAAGCCGGCCTTCGTCACGTCCATCATCGAAAGAAAGCGCGGCGCCAGCACGCCGCACAGAATCCCGAGCGCCACGAACAGCAGCACCTCCACGCCCGTGACCGGCGGAAACACCGGCATCTCGTACGGCGGCTTGTAGCCCGCGAATTCGCGCATCGTGATGTTCGCGACCACCGAGGCGACCACGATCGGCCCGAAGCTTTCCATGACGATCGCGCCCAGCACGATTTCGGTGACGAAGAACGCGCCGGCAATCGGCGCGTTGTAGGCCGAGGTGATACCGGCCGCCGCGCCGCACGCCACCAGCAGGCGCAGACGCTGCGGATCGAAGTGGACCCAGCGCCCGATCAGCGAAGCCGCGAGCGCGGCCAGTTGCACCATCGGACCTTCGCGGCCGATCGAGCCGCCGCTTGCGATCGTGAACAGCGACGACGCGCTGCGCCAGATGCTCTTGCCGACCGGCATCACGCCATCGCCGATCGCCACGGCTTCGACGTAGTCGGTGTGGATCGGCTTGCTGCCGGTGCCCGGCGAACTGCGTCTGGCCATCAGCAGCAGGCAGCCTGCGACGAAGCCGCCCGCGGCCGGCAGCCAGATGCGCGTATGCCAGGGCAGGCGGCGCGCCATCTCGACGAAACTGCCTTCGCTACCGGTAAACAGGATTTGCAGATGGGCGATGCCTTCGCGAAAGAGGACGGTCGCAAAAGCCCCCGCCACGCCGACGATGACCGACCAGATGAGCATCGTGTGGGCGTCGGAAAGGCGAAAGAGGTCGCGGGCGCGGGTGCGCAGTTTCAGCAGGAATGACAGCACGGCAGGCGGGCAGGTTGGTCGGTTGAAAAAAGCCGCGCATACGTGCAGCGCGGCGCTTGACGCAAAGGAAAAGCGGCCGCGCGTGATGCGGCGGCAGCGTTCAAGCGTGATGGTTGCCGCGCACCGGCGTTCAGCGCACGGCCCGGTCCAGCTCCGGGTAGTGGCGGAAGATGCCCGTGTCGTTGAACGGCAGACGGCGCTCCGACTGCACGTACGCGGCGATATTCGGCCGCGCGGCCACGGCATCGTGCAGCGCGACGATATGCGGATAGTGATCGGCGAGATGCCTGGTCGCTTTCGGAAACGCATAGCGCAGCCCCTCGACGACCTGGAACATCGACAGATCGACGTAACTGAGCGCACGGCCAACCATATGCTGCGGCCCCTGCGGATTCTGCGCGAGCACACGCTCGAAATAGCCCATGAATCTGGGCATGCGATGCTGGATGAAGTCTTTCGAGCGCGCCTTCGCTTCGTCCTTCTGGTCTTCGTAGTAGAGGCCGCTTGCGATCGGATGATGCGTGTCGTGCACTTCGGTCACGAGATCGGCGATCGTCAGTTGCAGGCCGTTCGCGACGATGCGCATGCCTTCGTCGTGCGGCGCGAGCTTGAGCTTCGGTCCGAGATAGAACAGGATGTTGGCGACGTGCGGCACGAGCAGGTCGCCGTCCTTGAGAAAGGGCGGGGCGTAGGGCGGGTACGGACCGTCGCTCTCCAGTTCGGCCATCATCGCGCCGATTCCCTCGCCGTCCTCTTTCGAGCCGCGCGCGACATCCACATAGGGCGCACCGGCTTCCTCCAGCGCGAGCCGCACGAATTCGCCGCGTCCCTGCAAACCGTCCCAGTAATACAGTTCGTATGCCATCGGTCGTCCCCTTGATCGGATCGGACAGTATGGGCCGCAACCGTCGCGCCTGGGCGCTGCGTGGCGTGGCGGTTTGTCGACGCACAAAGCGCGCCGCACAAGCGCAAAAAGCCCCGCCGGTGGCGGGGCAAGCGACCGGGTTGGCCGGTGCGCGATCTCTCAGGTGGTCCCTCGAATACGTTCCTGTCATTAACCGCAAGTCGTCGCAGATCGCTGGTATCAGCCGAACAGCCGTTGCACGCCCCAGGTAATCGCGAGGCCGCCGAACACCAGCCACACGTAGAGGATGAAACCCGTGGTCAGCGCACGCGGACCGGCCTGGCGAATCTGCGACACCCGCGTTTCGATACCGAGCGCCGTCATGGCCATGGTCAGTGCGAAGGTGTCGAGCATATTGAGCGTCGAGGTGGCCGGTTCGGGCAGCACGTGCAGCGAGTTCACCACCACCAGCGCGAGGAAGCCGAGCGCGAACCAGGGCACCGCCAGCTTGCGGGCGCCGGACTTCGCACCATCGGCGCTCATTGCTCCGACTGCACCACGCGCCGAGCGATTGAGCCACACGCCGAGCACCAGCAGCACCGGCACGAGCAGCATCACGCGGGTCATCTTGACGATGGTGGCGATGTGCGTGGTTTCCGGGCTCACATTGCTTGCCGCACCCACGACCTGCGCAACTTCGTGAATCGTGCCGCCGAAGAACAGACCGGCGCCGACCGTATCCAGGTGCAGCCAGCCAGCGCGGTACAGCAGCGGGTAGAGGAACATCGACAGCGTGCCGAACAGCACCACGCTGCCCACCGCCATCGCGCTCTTGTGCGGCTTCGATTGCAGCGTCGACTCGAAGGCCAGCACCGCGGCCGCACCGCAAATCGCGCTGCCGGCGGCCGTGAGAATGGCCGTATCGCGGTCGAGCTTCATGAATTTCATGCCCGCCCAGGTGCCGATCACCAGCGTGCTCACGACGATCACCACCGATTCGACGAGCCCCGGCACGCCCACCTGAGCGATTTCCTGCAGGCTCACGCGCAGACCGAAGAACGCCACGGCGATGCGCAACAGCTTGCGCGCGGAGAAGTTCACGCCCGCCGCCCAGCTTTCGGGCATGGTGTCGGGCAGCAGATTGCCGTAGATCGCCCCCGCGACGATACCGACGATCAGCGGGCTCAAGCCCAGATTGGCGATGGCGGGCAGGGCGGCGAGCCGGGTAACGGCGAAGGCAAACAGCGCGACGAACAACACACCGTTGATCTGGCCGCGTGTCGAGAGCGACGGGTGCGCAAGCGTAGGCGACGTAGTGGACATGGCAGTAGGCATTCCGTGGAAGAAGCAAACGGCTTCGAATGCGCTAATCCTAATTTAGATATAAGGATATGAAAAATCGTCATTTGCGAAGTAAACTATAAGCCAACCCTATAATTGACCGCGATGACCCCGGAACAACTGATAACTTTCGCTGCCGTCGCCGAGCATCTGAACATCAGCCGCGCCGCGCAGGCCTTGCATCTGTCGCAGCCCGCCGTGTCGGGGCAGTTGCGGCTGTTGCAGGAGGAATTCGGCGAGCCGCTGTATCTGCGCGACGGGCGCGGCGTGCGCCTCACGCCCACCGGCGAGCAACTCGCGGCCTACGCGGCGCGGCTGCGCGAAAACTGGCGCGATACGCTGGCGTTCCGCGACGCGCTGCGCGGGCTCGAACGCGGCACGCTGCGCATCGGCGCGAGCACGACGCCCGCGAGCTACCGGCTGCCGTATCTGGTGGCGGCGTTTCATCGGCGTTATCCGGACGTGAAGCTGGAAACGGCCAGCGGCAATACCGCCGATGTGGTGGCGATGCTCGGTCAACTCGATATCGCCCTGGTGGAAGGGCCGGTGGGCGCGCAACTGCCCGCCGATTGCGCCGTGCATCCGTGGCACGAGGACGAAATCGTCGCGATTGCGCCGCGCGGGCATGCGCTGCTCGGCGCCGTGGACGCCACGCTTGCAGCAGGCGCACAGCGCTGCGATCTGTCGGCGTTTGCCAATCTGCCCGTGGTGCTGCGCGAGGACGGCTCGGGCGTGCGCCAGCTGGTCGAACGCGCGTTTGCGCGCGCGGCGGTGCCGATGCGCGTCGCGCTCGAAATCGCGGGCGTGGAGGGCGTGAAGGAAGCGGTGCGGGCGGGCATGGGAATCGGCTTCGTTTCGGCCATGTCGATGCGTCACGAAGACGGCGCGCTCCAGCAGATCCGCATCGGCCCGGAGCCCCTCGCGCGGCGCTTTTCGATCGTGGTGCCGCATGCGGGCGCGGCTTCGCGCGTGGCGCAGCGCTTTCTCGAACTCTGTCTGCTCGACGAGCCGGGCCAAAACGGTGCCAGTTCAGACAACACCGCGGCCGGCACAAGGTTCCCGCCTTGATTTAGGGGATTTCCACAATGGCGCGGGTTGCGGGGTCGGCGCAACATCGCGCCATCAATTTGACGGTTCGGAACCCAGGCGCCCAGGCGCTTTTTTTCGACGCCAGATTGGAACCGGTTCCAAGCGCATCGCGCGGAGACCCGCAAATTCAGGCAAGCGGAACCGGCAGCAACGGGATGCAACAGGAAGACGACGATGGCGGAAGTAGCAATTGTGGCAAGCGCGTTTGGCGCAGGATCGATCTGGCGTGACGGCCATGCGGCGTGGTTCGGCGCAACGAAAGCGGCGGGCGCGGGCGCATTCGAAGTGCGGCGCGAACTGATGCACGACGCGGATGCCGAGCCCGCTGCGCTACGCGCGCTCGGCACAGCGCTTGCGCGATCGGGCTTGTGGCCGGTCTGGTCGACGCCCGACACGCTTTACGCCGATGACGGCGCGCTCAACGAAGCGCAACTGCGCCACGCCGTCGAATGCGCCCGTGCGTTGGGCGCGCGCTTCGTCAAGCTGCAACTGGGCGGTTTTGCCGGCGAGGCGCATGTCGCGCAACTCGCGGCGATTCTCGAAGAACTTGGCCTGAAGGCACAGGAAGGCGAGGAAGGCGCGCTGCGCGTCGTGGTCGAGAACGGCCAGCTCGAACAGGGCGGCAAGCTCGCGCAGTTCACCGCGTTGTTCCGCGCCTTGCGCGCCGCGAACGAGGACAAGCTGATCGGCATGACTTTCGACATCGGCAACTGGCAGTGGACCGGCGAAGCGCCGCTGATGGCCGCCGTCGCGCTCGCGCCGTACGTCGAATACATCCATTGCAAGGCGGTCGAGGGTGAAGGCGCGCGACGCTTCGCCTGCGCGCCCGCCGCCGACGATCCGCTGTGCCGCGCCGCGCTCGCGCGCCTGCCGGCGGACGTGCCACGCGGCATCGAGTTTCCGTTCGACGAAGCGCGTATCGACGAAGACGCTTCACGCTACGTGGCGTGGCTCGCAACGGCCTGAGCGCACACGCAAACGCGAAACGCGCCGCTCCCGAATTCACTTTTGCAGGAACGCATTCCATGACGCACTCACTCGATGTGATCACCTACGGCGAAGCCATGGCGATGTTCGTGGCCGCCGACACCGGCGCGCTCTCCGACGTCGCGCACTTCACCAAACGCGCGGCGGGCGCGGAGCTGAACGTGGCGACCGGCCTCGCGCGGCTGGGCTTCAAGGTGGGCTGGATGAGCCGCGTCGGCGACGATTCGTTCGGCCGTTTCGTGCGCGGCGTGCTGGAGCAGGAGGGCATCGACGCGCAGTGTGTCGAAACCGATCCGCGCTATCCCACTGGCTTCCAGCTCAAGTCGAAAACCGACGATGGCAGTGATCCGGCTGTCGAATATTTCCGCCGCGGCTCGGCTGCGAGCCACCTGTCGATCGGCGATTTCAAGCGCGGCTATGTGCTGGGCGCGCGCCATCTGCATCTGAGCGGCGTGGCCCCGGCGATTTCGTCGACCTCGCTCGAACTCGCCTTCCTGCTGGCGCGCGAGATGCGCGAAGCCGGCCGCACCATCAGCTTCGATCCGAACCTGCGCCCGACGCTCTGGGGCTCGCAAGCCGAAATGGTCGCGACGCTCAACGAACTTGCGCGTTTCGCCGACTGGGTGCTGCCGGGCGTCAACGAAGGCCGCATTCTCACAGGCTCCGACGATCCCGAGTTGATCGCGCGCTTCTATCTGGAGCGCGGCGCGCGCGGCGTGATCGTCAAGCTGGGCGCCGAAGGCGCGTACTTCGAGACCAACACCGGCGAGCGCGGCCATGTGCAGGCGCAGCGCGTGGAAAACGTGGTCGATACCGTGGGTGCGGGCGATGGCTTTGCCGTCGGCGTGGTGAGCGCGCTGCTGGAAGGGCGCACGCTGCCGCAGGCCGTCGCGCGCGGCAACCGCATCGGCGCGCTTGCGGTGCAGGTGATCGGCGATTCGGAAGGGCTGCCGACGCGTGCCGAACTGGACGCGCTCGAAGCCCACGACGCCCACGACCGCAGCCCCACGCAGGCCGCCGCGTAACACAGCCTCAACGCCCCCACTCAAGCCGCTTTGCAAGGAACGGTACGGGGCGCTCAAGCCAGCCGTACCGCCGAAAGGAGACACCGATGACCACAACCTCGCTTGCCCCGCGCCGCTGGTGGGCGATCATGCCGATCGTCTTTATCACCTACAGCCTCGCCTACCTCGACCGCGCGAACTACGGTTTCGCTTCGGCGGCGGGCATCAATCGCGATCTCGGCATCAGCCCCGCGCTGTCCTCGCTGATCGGCGCGCTGTTCTTCCTCGGCTATTTTTTCTTCCAGTTGCCCGGCGCCGTCTATGCCGAGCGCCGCAGCGTGCGCACGCTGGTGTTCGTGAGCCTGTTGCTGTGGGGCGGCTGCGCCGCGCTCACCGGCGTCGTCACGAATATTCCTTCGCTGATGGCGATCCGCTTCGTGCTGGGCGTGGTGGAAGCCGCGGTGATGCCGGCGATGCTCATCTACATCAGCAACTGGTTCACCAGATCCGAACGCTCGCGCGCCAATACGTTTCTGATTCTCGGCAATCCGGTGACGGTGCTGTGGATGTCGGTGGTGTCGGGCTATCTCGTGCATGCGTACGGCTGGCGCCACATGTTTATCGCCGAGGGCGTGCCCGCCGTGCTCTGGGCCGTGTGCTGGTGGTTCCTCGTGCGCGACAAACCCGCGCAGGTGAACTGGCTCTCGAACGACGAAAAACGCGCGCTCGACGCCACCATGCGCGCCGAACAAGCCGCCATCAAACCGGTCAAGAATTACGCCGAAGCGTTCCGCTCGCCCGCCGTGATCCTGTTGTGCGCGCAATATTTCTGCTGGAGCATCGGCGTCTATGGTTTCGTGCTGTGGCTGCCGTCGATCGTCAAAAACGGTTCGTCGCTGGGTATGGTCGAAACGGGCTGGCTCTCGGCAATGCCGTATCTCGCTGCTACCATCGCGATGCTCGCCGCCTCGTGGGCCTCGGACAAGCTCAACAAGCGCCGCGCCTTCGTGTGGCCTTTCCTGCTGATCGGTGCGATGGCGTTCGCAGGCTCGTATGCGCTGGGCGCGACGCACTTCTGGATCTCGTACGCGCTGCTGGTGGTCGCCGGCGCGGCGATGTACGCGCCATACGGCCCGTTCTTCGCGATCGTGCCGGAACTGCTGCCGAAGAACGTCTCGGGCGGCGCGATGGCGCTGATCAACAGCATGGGCGCGCTCGGCTCCTTCGTGGGCTCGTACGTGGTCGGCTATCTGAATGGCGCGACCGGCTCGCCTGCGGCATCCTACGCGTTCATGAGCGCGGCGCTGCTGGTTTCGGTGGGCCTCACGCTCGCCGTGAAGCCCCGCCGCGACGATGCCCCTGGCTATGCCGCGCCCGCGCATGGTAAATAACGCATTCGACAACGCACCCGAACGAACGGAAACAGCGGACCTATGAAGCAGAAAATCGTTGCCTACAAGACCTTGCCTGCCGACGTCACCGACTATCTGCGCGAGCATGCCGAAGTCGTGTTCGTCGATGGCAGCGACGCGGCAGCCCTGGGCGCCGCGCTCAAGGACGCCGACGGCGCCATCGGCGCGAGCGTGAAGATCACGCCGTCGATGCTCGACGGCACGCGCATCAAGGCGCTCTCGACCATCTCGGTGGGCTTCGACCAGTTCGACGTGCCCGATCTCACGCAGCGCGGCATCGTGCTCGCGCACACGCCCGACGTGCTCACGGAATCGACCGCCGATACGGTGTTCTCGCTGATTCTCGCGAGCGCGCGCCGCGTGGTCGAACTCGCCGACTGGGTCAAGGCCGGCCAGTGGAAGGCGAGCATCGGCGCGGCGCACTTCGGCGTGGACGTGCAGGGCAAGACGCTCGGCATCGTCGGGCTGGGGCGCATTGGCGGCGCGGTCGCGCGTCGTGCGGCGCTCGGTTTCAACATGAAGGTGCTCTACACGAACCGCAGCCCGAACGAGACGGCCGAGCGCGAATACGGCGCGCGCCGCGTCGAACTCGACGAACTGCTCGCCACGGCGGATTTCGTCTGCCTGCAGGTGCCGCTGACCGACGCCACGCGCCATATGATCGGCGCGGAGCAGTTCGCGAAGATGAAGAAGAGCGCGATCCTCATCAACGCCTCGCGCGGCGCGACCGTCGACGAAAAGGCGCTGATCGCCGCGCTCGAAGCGGGCACGATCCACGGCGCGGGCCTGGACGTATTCGAGCAGGAGCCGATCGATCCGGCTTCGCCGCTGCTGCGCATGCCGAATGTGGTGGCGCTGCCGCACATCGGTTCGGCTACGCACGAGACGCGTCACGCGATGGCGCTCAACGCGGCCGAAAACCTGGTGGCGGCGCTGGCCGGCACGCTGCGCACCAACATCGTCAACCGCGAGGTGCTGGCGCGATGAGCGTGGGTGCAAGCGGCCCGGACGCGCAGGACAGCGCGGCAAGCGCCGGCACGGCACGCCGCGCGACCATCAGCGATGTCGCGCGCGAAGCGGGCACGGGCAAGACCAGCATTTCGCGCTATCTGAACGGCGAGTTGTCGGTGCTGTCGCCCGATCTGCGTGCGCGCATCGAAGCGGCCATCGAACGGCTCGACTATCGGCCCAACCAGATGGCGCGCGGCCTCAAGCGCGGGCGCAACCGGCTGCTTGGCCTGCTGCTCGCCGATCTGGCCAATCCGTATTCGGTCGAAGTGCTGCAGGGCGTGGAAGAGGCCTGCCACGCGCTCGGCTATATGCCGCTGATCTGCCACGCCGCCAACGAAGTCGATATGGAGCGGCGTTATCTGCAACTGCTCACGACGTATCGGGTGGAAGGGGTGATCGTCAACGCGCTGGGCGTGCGCGAATCGATGCTCAAGCCGGTGGGCAGCGGCGGCATTCCGGCGGTGCTGGTCGACCGCACGGTCGACGGGCTCGACGCCGATATGGTCGGTCTCGACAACGCCGCCGCCGTGCGTCAAGGCGTGCAGCATCTGATCGAGCGCGGCTACGACGATCTGGTATTCGTGGTGCAGCCGTTCGAGCACGTGAGTTCGCGCCGCGAGCGCGAAGCGGCGTTTCGCACGGCCACGCAGGACGCCCGCTGCGCGCAGCGCACGCATGTGCTGGATCTGCGCGAAGAGGCCGCGACCGCCGCTTCGCTGGCCGCCCTCGACCAGCATCTCGCCGATGCGGCACGACGCGGCGCCCGCTGCGCGCTATTCGCGGCCAACGCGCCGGTTGCGCTGCAACTCGCGCTCCATCTGAAGGCGACGCTCGGCGCGCAGTGGCAGCAGCAGGCCGCGCTGATCGCCATCGATGATCCCGATTGGGCCGAACTGGCCGGCATCACCACGATCCGGCAGCCGACGCGCGAAATCGGCTATCGCGCCGTCGAGTTCCTGCACGAGCGCATCGAAGGCGCGGCGCCCGCCGCGCGCGCGGCGGCTTTTCCGGGCGAACTGGTCGTGCGGGCGTCGACGCTGGGCTGAAGCGCAAAGGCTGGGCGCGGCCGCCGCTGCGGCGGTCGGCGCTGCGCGATCGGCCCATTTTCTGCGATGATGCGGGCTGCGGCGGGCGACATGAGTGATTATGTGCGCACGCCGGACGTCACAAGGAACCCCATGCACGTAGATCCGCTCACGCTCGTCTGCCTTTCTCTCGCGACGCTGTTCGTCGCTTTGCTGCCGATATCGCTGTACCGCCGCCTGCGCCGGCCCTTTATGTTCGACTGGCGCGACACCATCGCCGGGATTGCCGTGTTCGCGCTGTTCGCCACCGTGGTCGAGCGCGCGCTCAACGGTTTTATCCTGCACGACAACCCCGCGACCGCCGATCTGCTGACCAACCCGATCGCCTTCGTCGTCTACGGCGCGCTCGCCGCCGGCGTGTGCGAGGAAGTGGGGCGCTACATCGCCATGCGCATGCTGGCGCGACGCGGCGGCCGTCTGCCCAACACGCCGCAGGACAGCACGGGACTCGCTTACGGCATTGGCCATGGCGGCGCGGAAGCGTGGTTTGTCGGCGTGCTGGTGCAGTTGCAGTGGATCTTTTTCGCGGTGCTCGCCAATCGCGGCGAGCTCGACGACCATCTGACCAATCTGACGATGGATTCGGTGCTGCGCGTGCATCTGGTGCTCGCCACGCTGTCGCCGCTGCATGCGGGCGTGTTCGCGCTCGAACGCACGGCGGCGTTCGTGTTCCAGATCGCGCTCTCCGTGCTGATGTGGCGCGGCGTGCAGGCCGGGCGCAAGACCATCCTGCCGATCGCCATCGGCGTACATGCGCTGATCGACGTGCCCGCCGCGATGTTCCAGGCGCGCCTCGTGCCGCTGGTGGCCGTGGATGCGCTCTATGTGTCGCTCGCGATCGTCGCGGCCATCGTCCTGTTCAAGACCTGCTCGCCGCGCCGCAGCGAGCCGCGCACGGCCTGATCCGGCCGCATTGCTGGAATCGCTGGCTTTCCTGCCTGTCTTGCCCGCACCGGCTGGCCGCGGCACTGGCGCCGCGGCGGCCGCTCGGGTACGCTTCGGCGCTATCTCGAATCACTTCACACCGGGCATTGCCGAGCGATGGAAGACTATCTGTATGAATGCGCAAGCGCCGATATCGAGCAGCTTGCGCGCGTGATCGCCGATCTGTTCCCCGAACAGACGCGCTTTGCCGAACAGGCGGCCGAAAACGGCTCGCCGCTGCTGGTCGTGCATTGGGTGGCGATGCGCATGGGCGCGGCTGCGCGCCGCATGACGCTGACGGTGGCGATTACGCCCGCAGCGATGGCGCGTTACCGCGCGCTGCCGGCGCGCCTGCGCGGGCGCAGTTTTGCGGTGCTGCGCGCCTACGTGGAAGCGACCATCGGCTCGCTCGAGGAGCAGCACGCGAAGGGCGAGGAAACGCCGCGCGACGTCACGCTCGATCTCGACGAGGAATTTGCCTGAGGGGAGGGCGGCGCTCAGTCGGCCAGCCGGTACACCTTGGCGAAACGCGCGGCCTTGACCACGCCGTAATCGCCGGGGGCGTACTGCATGACCCAGTCGCCGGCCGCGCCGTTCAGGCGGTCGCTGCCCGCTGCGCGCAGGATCGTAAAGGGCTCGTCCATCCGCTTGGCCAGCACGACGCTCGGACGGTTGCGGTAAGCGCCCGGTTGACCGTGCGCGAGCGCGGCATCGGCGGGCAGATATTTCGGATCGAAGCGTTCGCGCGAAACGACCCAGCGCTCGCCGGTCGCGCCGGTGATGATGGCGTCGCCGGGTGCGTAGCGGTTCGGGCCTTCGAGGCTCATCAGCTCGCCCGGGGCGGCCGCGAATTCGACGGCGACGGTTTCGTCCTTGACCACGCGTTGTGCGGCGGGATCGGCGGCGAGGTCGAGTTGGGTCAGTTCGATCATGGTGGTAGCGGCGGACTCGTGCCTGAAAAGCATATCGGTACAAAAACTGCCTGAAATATAGGCTCAAGCGCCAGCGAGCGCAAATACCGCCCGCCGTTCAAACCTGCATCAAAACAGCCACGCAAAAACACGACGGCCGGGCATTCGAGCCCGGCCGTCGCGCGGTCCGCAAGCGTACCTTGAAATCGGGCCGCGCGCGAGCGGCGCCCGATCTCCTGTCGCTTTACTGTGCTGCGCTGGCTGCTTCGGGGGCGCTGGCTGCGGCAGCCGGCGCCTTGGCCTTCGGCTTCAGCTTGTGCTTCGGATGCGCCGCACCCTTCGGGCCGTGATCCGGGTGACGGAAGGTCGTGTCCGCGAGCTTCTTCTGTTCCGGCGAGAAGCTGGTGTACAGCGGCTCGAAGGCCGTCACGAGCTTCTGCATGTCGTCGGCGTGCGCCTGGGTGATCTGGGCGTACTGCTTCATGTCGTCGAGCGCGTTACGCTGCGCTTCGCCTTCCACGCGCTGCTTGTACAGATCGGCCATGGTCTGGCCGTTGCTGCGCATGACATCGGCAAACGTCTTCCATTGCGGCTCTTGATCGGCGGTGATCTTCAGCGACGAGTGCAGGTAAGCAATACGCTCTTCCACGCGCTGCTGATGCTGCGCGGCGCGCACATCGGCGCTCGATGCGGCTGCGGCGACCGGCGTGGACGCGGCTGCCGTTTGTGCGACAGCGCCTTGCGCGAAGGCGGCGCTCATCGTGAGCGTAGCGGCCAGGATGACGAAAGCTTTCTTCATTGTTGCTCCTTGAATCTTCATTTCGTAGCGAGTTTGTAGCTGTCTGGAAGCCACTTTGTAGCGAGTAGGCACAGGACCGCGTGGTACAGCCGTGGTGCGAGCCTCATACACACACGTTGCAGTCGTGTTGCAGGCGTTATTAGTACCACGTTATCGCGACAAAACGGCGCCGATGCGACAACTGCTTACAAACGAAACGCTCGGAAATAAGCTGAAACACCCTGCATCCGGCGTGCATACGCGCGCGATAATGATGCGACCTTTCATGCTTCGATCACGCTACAGGAGCCGTCACCACGATGAGACCGCCGCGCCTCGACCAACTCGACGACCTCGACCGCAGCCTCGTTGCGCTGCTGCAGGAAAACGCGCGGGAAAGCGTGGCGAATCTCGCGCGCCAGCTCGACGTTGCGCGCACCACCGTGCTCGCGCGCATCGCGCGGCTCGAACGTTCGCAGGTGATCGCGGGCTATGGCGTGCGGCTCGGTCAGGACGTGCTCGATGCGAGTCTGCAGGCGTGGGTCGGACTCATCATCGCGCCGCGCCACGGCCCCGATGTGCAGAAGCGGCTGGGCAAGATGCCCGAGGTGCAACTGCTCTGCGCGGTATCCGGCGAATACGATTATGTGGCGTGGCTGCGCGCCGATTCCCCCGAGCGCCTGAACGAACTGCTCGACCAGATCGGCGGCATGCAGGGCGTCGAACGCACCACAACGTCGATCGTGCTCGCGCGCAAGATCGACCGCGGCACGGTGATGGGCTAGGGCGCTTCGCGCGCAGCGTTGATCCCTTGTTAACAGCGTTTTTACGCTTTTTCGTCATTTCGACGAAAGTCATCGTCAAAATGACGAAATCCGACGTCGATACGCATCATTTTGCGCCTATGATCTGATTTTGCACCTCCCTAGACTGTAGTCGAGCGGGCGCGGTATGGCCCCGACCACAGAACACTAAAAGGAGATGCAAGATGAAAGTCGCGATCGCAGGCGCCGGGCTGATCGGCCACACCATTGCACACATGCTGCGTGAAACCGGGGATTACGAAGTGGCCGCGCTCGACCGCGATGCGCATGCGCTCGACGTGCTTTCGGCGCAGGGCATCCCCACCATCCGCGTCGATTCCGCCGATGCCGCCGCGCTGCGTGGCGCGCTCGAAGGCTACGACGTCCTCATCAACGCGCTGCCGTACTACCTCGCGGTGAACGTGGCCTCGGCAGCCAAGGGCGCGGGCGTTCATTATTTCGATCTGACCGAAGACGTGCGCGCGACCCACGCCATCCGCGCACTCGCCGATGGCGCCGATCACGCCTTCATGCCGCAATGCGGTCTCGCACCGGGCTTTATCGGCCTGGCCGCGCATGCGCTCGCGAGCCGCTTCACTGAAATCCGCGAAGTGAAGATGCGCGTGGGCGCGCTGCCGCAGTTCCCGACCAACGCGCTCAAATACAACCTCACCTGGAGCGTGGACGGTCTCATCAACGAATACTGCCAGCCTTGCGAAGCGATCCGCGATGGTCGCACGCAATGGGTGCAGCCGCTCGAAGGCCTCGAACACTTTTCGCTCGATGGCGTGGAGTACGAAGCATTCAATACGTCGGGCGGGCTGGGGACGCTATGCGAAACGTTAGCGGGCCGGGTGGAATCGCTCGATTACAAGTCGGTGCGTTATCCCGGCCATCGCGCGTTGATGCAGTTCCTGCTCGAAGATCTGCGTTTGTCGGGTGATCGCGATGTGCTCAAGTCGATCATGCGCCGCGCCATTCCCGCCACCGAGCAGGACGTCGTGCTGATCTTCATGACGGTCACCGGCATGCGTAACGGCCAGCTGGTGCAGGAAGTGTTCACACGCAAGATCTTCGCGAAGACAGTCTGCGGCGTGCCGATGAGCGCGATCCAGATCACCACGGCGGGCGCGATGTGCGCGGTGCTCGATCTGTTCCGCGAAAAGCGCCTGCCGCAGGCGGGTTTCGTGCGTCAGGAGCAGGTGTCGCTGAGCGATTTCCTGGCGAACCGCTTCGGTCAGGTTTATGAAGGCGCGACGCTCGATGCGTTTGCGCCGGTCGCGGTGACCTGAAGCGCTCCGCTCGCGATCGACTCAGCCAGCCCGCACCAGCCGATCGAGCAAGGCGTCGTAATCGGCTGGGGTGGGCGCGGTCGTATCGAACACGATCAGATCGTCGCGTTGCGCGCCTTCCGGTTCGAAGCGCCGCTGACGATATTCGTCCCAATGCGCGAGTTTCCAGGCGTCGTCGGGATGCGCGCGCGCCACGATGCGCCGGTGCGCCGTCGCTTCATCGGCATGGACCCAGACGGCGGCGAGCGCCACGTCGTCAGTCACGCCCAGCCAGCTTCGATCGAGCAAACGCCGCTCGCGCACTTCGCGCGACAGCGGCCCGACCACCAGCACGCTCACGCCCAGCGCGAGATTTTCGCGCGCAGTATCGAGCACGCCCTGATATTCCGGGTCGCGCAGATGGTGGAGAAAGAGCGGACTGTCGCGGTCGTGCGGATCTTGCCCGAGCGCGGCCAGCGTCGCCGCACTGGTGCGCCCGTAGAGCGTGTCCTTGTCGAGCAGGCAGAAGGGTTCGCCCGTCGCGCGGGCGAGCGGGGCGATCAGACGTTTGGCGAGCGAGGTCTTGCCGGTGCCCGCGTGGCCGCAGAAGAAAACCAGCCGTGTCACGCAGTCCGGTCCGATGCCTCGCCGGGCGGTGCGGCGGCGTCGCCATTGAGCAGCTTGCCGTTGGCGTCCAGCCACATCACGTTGATGATGCCAAAGCCAAGCGCCACGCCGATGCCGAGTATCCACGTGAAGTACCACATAGTCTGCGTCCTCCGGGGATTGACGGGGTGAGCCGATGCGTTCATCGACCGAAATCGCGCGATCGCGCGCCAATTCCCGCAGCATATACCATTGCCGTCAGCGCGCTCGCAACATGTGCCGCCCTACGGTGCGCCGCCCGACGGATCTCCGCCCGACGCAGCGGCCTGGCCCAGTGCGTATATGATGGGCGCTCGCAGGCCGGCAGTAAAAATCGATAAAGCCGATAAACGCCGATAGACACCAGGGGACTACGCCCATGCCATTGCGCGTATGCAGAGAGCGTCACCGTTCGTGGAATACCGCTGCCGCGGCGCTGGCCGCGGCATCCGCGCTGATGCTGACACTGGCGCTCGGCGGCTGCGCCGAAGAAGCCGCGCCCGCCATGCCCTTCAAGCCGGTGCCGCAGGCGCGTATCGACAAACCGGGCTACACCGAGCCGGGCGAAGGCCTCGTTGCCGTGGATGTGCGGCGCGAGCGCACGCGCAACGTCGTCGTCAAATTTCGCGATGCGCCGGTCTATATCGATGGCGATGAAGTCACCGATCTCATGGACGGCGAGCACGTCACCTTTTACCTGAAGCCTGGCGTCCACCGCATCGGCGTGACGACGCAGTTCGATCCGGTGGTCGAGCTGCGCTTCATGGTCGATCCGCGCTACACGAATCGCGCGAGTGTAACGTTCGACAAGGATCATCGGATCGGCATCCGGCGCGTGGCGCAGTGAGTGCTGCCCGCCGCCGCGCATGAACCGATGGCGGTTTGCGCGCCGCAGACTTTCACCTCGCTTTCATCAAACGCCCGCAGACACCCTGGCACCGTGCTTGCTACGCGTTTTGCGGAACTGGCGCCGCGCGCGATGGTCGATGCAACGCTTACACTGGCAAGCGCTTTACCGTATCCCGTAACAATTTGAGGACAGGCGGCGCGGCTCTATGCGTGCGCGCCGCCGGGACGAATCCGAACATGCTTATCAATTGCGCCGCGTATCAGGGCGGCAAGAAACTGGCCGATATCGACGTCGAGACCATCAGCGACTATCTGCAAAAGCCCGAGTGCTTTGTCTGGGTCGCACTCAAGGACCCCGACGCCGGCGAAATGGCCGCGATGAAGGAAGAATTCGGCCTGCACGCGCTCGCCATCGAAGACGTGATGAACGGCAACCAGCGCCCCAAGATCGAGGAATACGGCAACACGTTGTTCGCGGTATTCCACACGATCGAGATCGACGGCGAAGGAGAAATCATCACCGGTCAGGTCAACGTGTTCGCCGGGCCGAACTTCGTGCTCTCGGTGCGCCATCGCGCTGTGCAGGGTTTCCAGGACGTGCGCGCGCGCTGCGAGCGCGAGCCGGATCTGCTCAAGGAAGGCTCGGGCTTCGTGCTCTACGCGCTGATGGACAGCGTGGTCGACCGCTACGCGCCGGTGCTCGAAACGCTCTCCAGCGAGATCGAGGAGCTGGAAGACCGCATCTTCGAGAAACACACGCTCGGGCAGTCGCGCGCCATCATCGAGGATCTGTACTCGCTCAAACGCCGCCTCGTGATCCTTCAGCATCACATCACGCCGCTCGTCGATGCCGTGGGCAAACTGGTGGGCGGGCGCATTCCGCAGGTGTGTCTGGGCATGCAGGCGTACTATCGCGACGTCTACGATCATCTCGTGCGCATCTCCAACATGATCGACGCGCGCCGCGAAATGATCGTCACGGCGATCCAGGTGAATCTCGGCATGATCTCGCTGGCCGAGAACGAGGTGACCAAGCGGCTTGGCTCGTTTGCGGCATTGTTCGCCGTCCCGACCATGATTGCGGGTATCTACGGGATGAACTTCGAACATATCCCTGAGCTACATTTCAAGTACGGTTACGAGGTTTGCCTCGCCGTGATGGCGGCCATCGACGTGGTGCTGTACATCCTGTTCCGCCGCGGCGGCTGGCTTTAAGCGGGTTTGGCTGCATCGCTCGTTGCGGTGCAGCAGCATTGACCCGCGCGCCGCGAACCCACAGAATGGGTCGCCTGCAAACGTTTGCGTATAAACAGAAATACGGCCCAGCCGGGCCAGACAACCGGAGACTACCAGGATGAACTCCCGCATTCGCCGTCGCGTTCTTTGTACTGCTGCTGCACTCGTGACGGTCGCCGTCACGGCCGGTGTGCCGCTTTCCGCACACGCCCAGGCCGCCGGCCACAAGCCGAAAGTTGCACTTGTCATGAAGTCGCTCGCCAACGAGTTCTTCCTCACCATGGAGACCGGCGCGAAGGACTATCAGAAGCACAATTCGGGCGAATTCGATCTCGTCACCAATGGCATCAAGAACGAGACCGATACGGCCGCGCAGATCCAGATCGTCGAGCAGATGATCGTTGCCAAGGCCGACGCCATCGTGCTCGCGCCCGCCGACTCCAAAGCGCTCGTGCCGGTCGTCAAGAAGGCCGTGGATGCGGGCATCATCGTCGTCAATATCGACAACCGGCTTGACCCGGATGTGCTCAAGTCGAAGAACCTGAACGTGCCGTTCGTGGGCCCGGACAACAAGAAGGGCGCGCGTCTGGTCGGCGACTATCTGGCGAAGAAGCTCAAGGCCGGTGACCAGGTCGGTATCGTCGAAGGCGTGTCGACCACCACCAACGCGCAGCAGCGCACCGCCGGCTTCAAGGACGCGATGGACACACTCGGCGCGAAGATCGTCTCGACGCAGTCGGGCGAGTGGGAAATCGACAAGGGCAACGCGGTGGCCTCGGCGATGCTCAACGAATATCCCGACCTGAAGGCGCTGCTGTGCGGCAACGACAACATGGCGATCGGCGCCGTGTCGGCCGTGCGCGCGGCGGGCAAGCAGGGCAAGGTCTACGTCGTGGGCTACGACAATATCGACGCGATCAAGCCGATGCTCAAGGACGGCCGCGTGCTCGCCACCGCCGATCAATATGCGGCAAAGCAGGCCGTGTTCGGTATCGATACGGCGCTCAAGGCGATCAAGGATCACAAGAAGCAGGCCGAGCTGTCGGGCGTGGTCGAAACGCCGGTCGTGCTCGTCACCAAGTAAGGGCGCTTTCGGCCGCTTTCAGCCGCTTTTAGCCCCAAGCCACGCCTCGGGCGGCACAAAATATGCATGCCGAATTTTCCGCGTGCATCGTCCGGGGCGGTTTCCCGTTGCAGTCCGGTCGGCTGGCCGGGCGCGCTAGCGCAAGTGTAATAAACCGCTCAAGAAAAGCTGTGCGCCGCCGTTAATCGTAGCGTGATGGTTACGTGATCGTCGCATGTGCCGACGCGCTACCGGAAGCGTATGCCCGGCGTGCCGCCCAACCGGCGGCCGCCAGCTTGTGGAGAGGGCGGGCCAGCGCGTACCGCGCGCCGGCCGCGCCCTTTGTGTGCGGATCGTACGCGGTGCCCAGGGCAATCGATTCGCCATGGCAGGCAGCGTTCGAGGCAGCGACTACAGGATCGTGATGGAAGCAATGGCCCCCGATGCACAGTCCCCCGCACCCGCCGACGGCGTGGTGCTGACGGTGACTGGCGTCGGCAAGACCTACGAGCAACCCGTGCTCGCCGACGTCAGCCTCGCGCTGCGCGCAGGCGAGGTGCTTGCGCTGACGGGCGAGAACGGCGCGGGCAAGAGCACGCTCTCGAAGATCGTGGGCGGCCTGACTACCTCGAGCGCCGGCAGCATGACGCTGATGGGCGCGGCCTACGCACCGGCCAGCCGCAAGGAAGCCGAAGCGCTCGGCGTGCGCATGGTGATGCAGGAACTCAACCTCCTGCCGACCCTGTCGGTCGCCGAGAACCTGTTCCTCGACCGTCTGCCGCGCGCGAAAGCGTTTGGCTGGGCGGGCTGGATCGATCGCGCGCGCCTGCGCGAGGACGCTCGCGCGGCGATGGCGCAGGTCGGCCTCGAAGCGATCGATCCCGATACGCTGGTGGGCGAACTGGGTATCGGCCATCAGCAACTGGTTGAGATTGCGCGCAATCTGATCGGCACCGAGGGCGCGCCGCTGCGTGTGCTGATCCTCGACGAGCCGACCGCGATGCTCACGGGCCGCGAAGTCGAATTGCTGTTCGAGCAGATCGCACGGCTCAAGGCGCGCGGCGTGGCGCTGGTCTACATCTCGCACCGGCTCGAAGAGCTGGAGCGCATCGCGCAGCGCGTGGCCGTGCTGCGCGACGGCCGGCTGGTGCGCGAGGACGCGATGGCGAACCTCACGCCCGATCGCATCGTCGCGTTGATGGTGGGCCGCGAACTGGGCGAGCGCATCGATCTGGGCGAGCGCAACATCGGCGCGACCTTGTTGAAGGTCGACGGCCTGGCGCGTGCGAATGCCGTGCGCGACGTGTCGTTCGACGTGCGCGCGGGCGAGATTTTTGGCGTCTCGGGCCTGATTGGCGCGGGACGCACGGAGTTGATGCGCCTGATTTACGGCGCCGATGCGAAGGATCGTGGCACGGTCGCGCTCGCGCCCGCGCCGGGCAAGACGCCGGTGCCGGTGCGGATCGAGTCGCCGGTCGATGCGGTGCGCGAAGGTATCGCGCTGATCACCGAGGACCGCAAGGGCGAAGGATTGTTGCTGCCGCAACCAATCGCCGCGAATGTCTCGCTCGGCAATGTGGGCGCGGTGTCGCGCTACGGCGTGGTGGACGCGGCGCGCGAAAACGCTATGGCCGCGAAGCAGATTGATGCAATGCGCATTCGCACGGCGGGACCGGGGCAGGCGGTGGGCGAACTGTCGGGCGGCAACCAGCAGAAAGTGGTGATTGGCCGCTGGCTCGCGCGGCGCGCGTCGAGCGATGTGCGCGTGCTGCTGTTCGACGAACCGACGCGCGGTATCGACGTCGGTGCGAAGTTCGACATCTACGCGCTGATGGGCGCACTGGCGCGCGAAGGCCGTGCACTCGTGGTGGTGTCGAGCGATCTGCGCGAGCTGATGCTGATCTGCGACCGCATCGGCGTGATGTCGGCGGGAAAGATGACGGCTGTGTTCGCGCGCGGCGAGTGGACTCAGGACGCGCTGCTGGGCGCGGCGTTCGCGGGCTATCGCGCCGAAGACGCCATGCTGGCCGATGCCGCCGATCTGCCCGAAGTGGAAACGGATGGCTCTGGAACGGGCCCAGGAGGAAGCGCTTCATGACGAATCAACCGTTGCGCGAACAACCATCGCCGTCGGGTCACGATGGCACGCAGGCGGCGAGCGGCAAGCCTGCGGGCACGCGCTTTGGTTTGTCGAATTATCTGGGGCTGGCGCTCGCGCTGGTCGCGATGATCGTCCTGTTCTCGCTGCTGAGTTCGCACTTTCTGACATACGATACGTTCAGCACGATCGCGAACCAGATTCCCGATCTCGTCGTGATGTCGGTGGGGATGACCTTCGTGCTGATCATCGCGGGCATCGATCTGTCGGTGGGGTCGGTGCTGGCGCTCGGTGCGTCGGTGGTGAGCGTGGCGGCGCTGAAGTGGGGCCTCGGCGCGTTGCCGTCGGCGCTGCTCGGTCTGCTGGCTGCGGCCGCGACCGGCATGCTTACGGGCGCGGTGACGGTGGGCTGGCGCATTCCGTCGTTCATCGTCTCGCTCGGCGTGCTGGAGGCGGCGCGCGGTCTGGCGTACCAGATGACGAACTCGCGCACGGCGTATATCGGCGATGCATTCGATTTCCTCTCGAATCCGATCGCGTTTGGCATCTCGCCCGCGTTTCTGATCGCCGTCGCGGTGATGGTGATCGCGCAACTGGTGCTCACGCGCACGGTGTTCGGCCGCTATCTGATTGGTATCGGTACCAACGAGGAAGCGGTGCGGCTCGCAGGCGTCGATCCGCGGCCATACAAGATTCTGGTGTTCGCGCTGATGGGCGCCTTGTCGGGCCTCGCGGCGCTGTTTCAGGTGTCGCGTCTCGAAGCCGCCGATCCGAACGCGGGCGTCGGCCTCGAACTGCAGGTGATCGCGGCCGTGGTGATCGGCGGGACCAGCCTGATGGGCGGTCGAGGTTCGGTGATCAGCACGTTTTTCGGCGTATTGATCATTTCCGTGTTGGCGGCGGGACTCGCGCAGATCGGCGCGAACGAGCCGACCAAGCGCATCATCACCGGCGCGGTGATCGTGGTGGCGGTGGTGCTCGATACGTATCGCAGTAACCGGCGCAGCAGAAGTCGCAGCGGCGGGAAGTGAGCAACAGGATTCAGCAGTTAGTCACGCAGTCAGTCGTACAGGTAGTCAAAAAAAGCAGAACAAGCGATGCATCAGGTAGCAAGGCAGGCTGCGGACCGGGCAGCCCGCGCATCGCAGCAATAAGAACGTAACGAGGGCGCGCCTGCGTAGCAGACCAGCAAACCAGCGCAGGCGCCGGGAGCAATCGCCGGGAGTACGGCGGCAGCAGTAGAAAACGCGCAGCACAAAGCAGGAGCAACAGAAAAATGGCGACGATCAAAGATGTGGCCGCCGTGGCGGGGGTGTCATTCACGACGGTGTCGCATGTGGTGAACAATTCGCGGCCCGTGTCGGCGGACGTGAGGGCCAAGGTCGAGCAGGCAATCCGCGAGCTCAACTACGTGCCCTCGGCGGTCGCGCGCTCGCTCAAGGCGCGCTCGACGGCGACCATCGGGCTCGTCGTGCCCAACGGCACGAATCCGTATTTCGCGGAACTCGCACGCGGCGTCGAAGACGGCTGCGCGCAGAAGGGCTACTGCGTGTTCTTCTGCAATTCCGATGACGATCCCGTCAAGCAGCGCAACTATCTGCGCGTGCTGCAGGAAAAGCGCATCGACGGCCTGATCGTGGCCTCGGCCGGCGACGACGCCGTGCTGGCCGCGACACTGGGCGACACGCGCGAGCCGATCGTGGTGGTGGACCGCAACATCGAAGGCCTCGACGCCGATCTCGTGCAGATCGACCACGAGCGCGGCGCGTGGCTCGCCACGCGCCATCTGCTCGAACTCGGCCACTCGAATATCGGCTGTATCACCGGCCCGGTCACGACCGCGGTGAGCGCGATGCGCGTGCACGGCTTCCTGCGCGCGATGGCCGAACGCGGTATCGAAATCGCGCCAGGCGCAATCGTCGAAGCGGATTTTTCGGGCGCGGGCGGTTATCGCGCGGCGGCGCAGCTGTTCGACAGCGTGCGGCCCAGCGCGATTTTCGCGGTCAACGACATGATGGGCATCGGCGCACTGCGCGCGGCGGCCGAGCGCGGCCTGCGCGTGCCGGCCGACTGTTCGATCATCGGCTTCGACGATATCGAACTGGGGAATTTCACCTGGCCCGCGCTCTCGACCGTCGGGCAGCCCGCGCGTGCGCTGGGTGAAATGGCGGCGCTCACGCTGATCGAGCGGATCGGCAACAACGATCGCGAGAAGAGCAATAACGCGAAGGTGCTCCGGCGCGTCATGACGCCGCAGTTGCTGGCGCGTGAATCGACCGCGCCGTGGAGCGGCATGCAGGAATCGCAAGCCGAGCCGGAATCCGAACCCGAGCCTGCCTCGCTCGCGGCCTGACACCGCAACATAGCGTTTCGACATCATCCCGTTGCGAATACAACGTGGTGATGTCGATCCAGCGCTACCTCCCTGATTGCGTTCGCAGACCCGATTCGCCGGGCGTCTGCCGCATTGTCAATAATTCGAATGCTGCAGCGGGGCATTTGTAATTGTTGCGCCGTGCATTTCGATTGATTCTTCATACCATATAACAATTTCAAGTCTCTCAAACGTTTGCCGTAAACGAATTCAGAGCAGGTTAAACGCAGTTATTCGTTTTTATGGGCGGCAGCCTCCGCCTTCGGCAAGCACGGGAGAGTCATGAACAAGGGCATCAGCATCAAGGCACGCATCGGCCTCACGATGGGTTTTCTGGCGACGCTCATCGTCGTCATCAGCGTGGTGGGATTGCTTGGACTCACGCGCTCCAACGACGCCTATCGCGATACCTACACGAATCAGATGCCAAGCGGCCATGCGGTGAACATGGCCGAAATCTACGCCGCACGCGAGCGCCTCGCGCTCGACCGCGCGGCCTTCCAGATCGGCACGCCCGACGCGGCGGTCACGCTGGGCCGCGCCAAAGAAATGCGCGGCGTTTCGGACGGCTTCTGGAAAAAGTATCTCGATCTGCCGCGCGGCCAGGACGAAGACCGTATCGCGCAGGACGTCGCCGCCAAACGCGACGCGCTGCATCAGGCCGCCGATACCTTCGCCGCCACCGTCGCGGCCGCCGACCAGAGCAAGGTGCTCGACGGCGCGAAAGCGCTGCAGGCCGCCTATGACCAGCTCTCGAAGGCCGACAGCGCGCTCGACAAGCTGCAGACCGGCCTCGCGCAGGACGGTTTCGACGCCTCGCAGGCGGCGTTCAGCGAGCTTCGTATCGCCGTGGTCGCCGCGCTGCTGATCGGCATCGGCGCTTCGGTGTTCTCGTTCCTCGCACTGCGCCGCGCGATTTCCGAGCCGCTCGGCGAGGCGCTGGGCGCCTTCACGGCGATTGCGGCCGGCGATCTGCGCCGCCCCGTCGTGGTGCGTACGCGTGACGAAATGGGCGAACTGCTCGGCGGCGTCTCGCGCATGCAGAGCAGCCTGACCGACACGGTGCGCTCGGTGCGCGAAGGCGCGGAGTCGATCGCCACGGCCACGCGCCAGATCGCGGCCGGCAATATCGACCTGTCCTCGCGCACGGAAGAGCAGGCATCGGCGCTGCAGGAAACGGCGTCGAGCATGGAGGAGCTGACCGGCACCGTGAAGCAGAACGCCGAAAACGCCCGCCAGGCGAGCCAGCTTGCGGCCAATGCTTCGGAAATCGCCAACAAGGGCAGCAGCGTCGTGAGCCAGGTCGTCGGCACGATGGGCGATATCAACCAGAGCTCGGCGAAGATTTCCGACATCATCACGATCATCGAAGGCATCGCCTTCCAGACCAACATCCTCGCGCTCAACGCGGCCGTGGAAGCGGCCCGCGCGGGCGAGGAAGGCCGGGGCTTCGCCGTGGTGGCGGGCGAGGTGCGCAGCCTGGCACAACGTTCGTCGGCGGCGGCCAAGGAAATCAAGGCGCTGATCGACACCTCGGTCGAGCGCGTGCAGGCGGGTTCGGCGCTGGTCGACGAAGCCGGCCGCACGATGACCGAGATCATCGGCGCGGTGCAGCGCGTGACCGACATCATGGGCGAGATCGCCGCCGCGTCGCAGGAACAGTCGAGCGGTATCGACCAGGTGGCGCGCGCCGTCACGCAGATGGACGAAGTCACGCAGCAGAACGCCGCGCTGGTGGAAGAGGCCGCCGCCGCCGCGCAGTCGCTGGAAGACCAGGCGGGCCGTCTGCGCGCCGCCGTGGCCGTGTTCAGCCTGGACGATCACAGCATGTCGGCGACGTCGTTTGCGCCCGCTGCGCCGGTCCTCGCGGCGCCTGCCAGCCCGAAGCCCGCAGCGCGCCCGGTGGCGAAGGCCGCCGCCGCTCGCCCGGCGCCCAAGGCTGCTGCATCGTCCGCGTCGTCCGCGCAGTCCGCACCGAGGGCTGCCGCTCCGGCCGCAGCCCGTCCGGCAGCGAGCGCCGCTGCCCCGGCTACGGCATCGAACGACGACTGGGAAACGTTCTAAACCGGTTTGCGCGGGTTTCGTCGGCGTAATAAGCCGCCGAAAAGCGGCTGAGAACCGGCTGAACCCACGCTTCACAACGGCAACTCATGCCGGATGAATTTGCGCCGCTGCCTTGCAGCGGCGTTTTTTTTGCACGTAAGGTGCCTGCGCGTACCGCGCCGGGATGGTTACGGTACATTGTGTGTCGTGTCACGCTCGCAGCCCGGTGCGCAAGGTACACTGCGCCGCAACTGGACCGGGTGGCCCGGGAGGCAGCCGCAGGGCGTGCGAGGCGAGGGCCGGAGCGGTTCAATGCCGGTTCAAGGCCGGGAGAAGGCCAGCACAACGGGACAACGGGGCGGCAATGCGGTCACGAATGGGCGCCAGGGAGGGCGCGCTGCATTGCCGGACATCAGCATCAAGCGGATTCAGCTGGATTCGGGCGGATTCAAGCGGATCAACGCAATTCAGACGAATCCGGCGGCCTCGCGCCGCCATCGAGCCATGACGACAACGTGCCTGTCCGCGCCAATCGCCAATGCGGCGTTGGCCGGCGAACGTACAACAAGGACCCAGACATGACACGTGACGATCTCGTGCAACGCCTCGTGACGGCGCGTCAGCGCCATCACCTGATCGAGACGCTGCCGCCCGAAAGCCTGCCGCCCGACGCGGCCACGGCCTATGCGATCCAGCAGGCCGTGATCGACGGCCTGGGCACCGCCACGGGCGCCTGGAAGATCGGCGCACGCTCGCCCGGCGGCGCCGCTTCGGGCGCACCGATTCCCGCCACCCTGGTGCATGCGTCGCCCGCGCGCGTCGATCGCCAGCACTTCTTTCGCGTGCTGGTGGAACTCGAAATCGCGTTCCGTTTCGCCGAGCCGGTCGCGCCGCGCCCCGACGCCTATGCGCGCGACGAAGTGCTCGCGCTGGTCGGCCAGGTGCTGCCGGCGATCGAAATCGTCGATAGCCGTTTTGCCGAATGGCCCAATGTCGCGCCGCTCGCCCAGCTCGCCGATGCGCAGAACAACGGCGCACTCGTGACCGGCCATGCGCAGCCTTATGGCACGCTCGCGCGCGCGCTGGATTTCGTCGCGCCCGAACTCGAACTGACCTTCGACGGCGTCTCGCTCGTGCCCGAAGCGCCCGGCAATCCGGCGGGCGATCCGCGTGAATTGCTGCTGTGGTTCGTCAACCATTGCGCCGCCATGGGTATCACCATCGAACCCGAATGGACGATTACCACGGGTTCCTACGTAGGGGCTCACCGCATCGAAGGCCCGGGTCTGCTACGCGGTCATATCGACGGATTCGGCGAAGTCGAAATCGAATTCGTGTGATGCAGATCTGATCCCGTCTCTGGCGCAGCGAACGCATGCGTCGTCACATTTCATTACGGCCATCGCACGACTTGTGCGATGGCCGTTTTTCATTCGGCTCGCCGCGGACTTCGTGCACCGAAATGTTTCGCGCAAACTGTCACGCGTGACATGTTTAACGTGTCGGCCATGCAGCGAGCACAAAAATGCCACTACTGACGATAGGGGCAGCAGCGCGCAAAAAACACTGTGCAGATGCACGAATAAATGCGCGGCAGGTCACCGACGCACGCCAATACGACGCGTAAAACGAGAAAAAACGCGCAGGCAACGATAGGGCATCCGCGCGGCATCAGCGAAGGCATCGCCGGATCGAACTGTTACAAATAAGGCGATGAAAAAGCGTTGCAGCGTGTACACGCGCTTGCGCGGCCATGCGTTGAGGGAGGAAGTGGTGCGCAGGAAGGAGGAGCGAGCGGACAGTGCGGCTTAACCTTTCTCGCGATGCTCGAACGTCGAAGACCGTGGCGATCTATCTGCGATTATGTGCAACTCACCGCAGTAACATCGGCAGTAATATCGCACACTACGGCGTGAAACTTGCGAGGGTGGGAAGATCATTGTAAGTCGTGTTTCGCGTAGCTCCAAGCACTCAAATCGGCCCTTGAATCCGGCGCGATTTATGTGTGAAAAAAAATTCAAAAGGGTTTAGGATGAATTCGAGCGATGTCGTTTCCGATTAGCGCGCCGCGCACGACATCGGTCGCAGATCTCGGCGAGGAGGTAGCATGGATATCTACAGCAGCTTCGCGACCCGCTTCGAAAAAACGCGAGAAGAGGAACTCTCGCTCGAGGAGTATCTCGCGCTCTGCAAAGAAGATCCCAGCGCGTACGCCACGGCTGGCGAACGCATGCTGACGGCAATCGGGGAACCAGAACAGATCGATACCCGCAATGATCCGCGCACGTCGCGCATCTTTGCGAACAAGGTCATCAAGGTGTATCCCGCTTTCCGCGAGTTCTATGGCATGGAGGACGTGATCGAGCAGGTCGTCGCGTACTTCCGCCATGCGGCGCAAGGACTCGAAGAAAAGAAGCAGATTCTCTACCTGCTCGGTCCTGTGGGCGGCGGTAAATCGTCCATCGCCGAGCGTCTCAAGCAGCTCATGGAACGCGTGCCGTTCTACTCGATCAAGGGCTCGCCCGTGAACGAGTCGCCGCTGGGTCTGTTCGACTACGACGAAGACGGTCCCATCCTCGAAGAGCAATACGGCATTCCACGCCGTTATCTGAAGAGCATCCTGAGCCCGTGGGCCGTCAAGCGCCTGCACGAATACAACGGTGACATCCGCAAGTTCCGCGTGGTGCGCCGCTATCCTTCCATCCTGCGTCAGATCGGTATCGCCAAGACGGAACCCGGCGACGAGAACAATCAGGACATCTCGTCACTGGTCGGCAAGGTCGATATCCGCAAGCTCGAGCAATACGCGCAGGACGATGCGGACGCCTACAGCTACTCCGGTGGTCTGTGTCTCGCGAACCAGGGTTTGCTCGAATTCGTCGAAATGTTCAAGGCGCCGATCAAGGTGCTGCATCCGCTGCTCACGGCGACCCAGGAAGGCAACTTCAAGGGCACCGAAGGCTTCGGCGCGATTCCGTTCAACGGCATCATTCTCGCGCACTCGAACGAGTCGGAATGGAAGGCCTTCCGTAACAACCGCAACAACGAAGCACTGCTCGACCGGATCTTCGTGGTGAAGGTGCCGTACTGCCTGCGCTACTCGGAAGAGATGAAGATCTACGAGAAGCTGCTGCGCAATTCGTCGCTGGCCGATGCCGTCTGCGCACCGGGTACGCTCAAGATGATGGCGCAGATGTCGGTGCTCACGCGTCTGCAGGAACCCGAGAATTCCAGCCTCTTTTCGAAGATGCAGGTCTACGACGGCGAGAATCTCAAGGACACCGATCCAAAGGCCAAGTCGTACCAGGAGTATCGCGACTTCGCCGGTGTCGACGAAGGTATGAACGGGGTGTCCACGCGTTTCGCCTTCAAGATTCTCTCGCGCGTGTTCAACTTCGATTCGACCGAAGTGGCGGCGAATCCGGTGCATCTGATGTATGTGCTCGAACAGCAGATCGAGCGCGAGCAGTTCCCGCCGGAAACCGAGCAGAAGTATCTGTCGTTCGTGAAGGACGTGCTGGCGTCGCGTTACGCTGAATTCATCGGCAAGGAGATTCAGACCGCGTACCTCGAATCGTATTCGGAATACGGTCAGAACATCTTCGATCGCTATGTCACGTACGCCGACTTCTGGATTCAGGACCAGGAGTTCCGCGATCACGACACTGGCGAGAGCTTCGACCGCGCGGCCCTGAACGCCGAACTGGAGAAGATCGAAAAGCCGGCGGGCATCAGCAACCCGAAGGACTTCCGCAACGAGATCGTGAACTTCGTGCTGCGTGCGCGTGCTGCCAATGCCGGCAAAAATCCGGCCTGGATCAGCTACGAGAAGCTGCGCGTGGTGATCGAGAAGAAAATGTTCTCGAATACGGAAGAACTTTTGCCGGTTGTCTCGTTCAATGCAAAAGGATCGGCGGAAGAGCAACGCAAGCATGAAGACTTCGTCAACCGCATGGTGGCGAAGGGCTATACGCCGAAGCAGGTCCGGTTGCTCTGCGACTGGTATCTGCGTGTGCGCAAGTCGTCATGAGCGCAGAAGCTTTACCTTCCTGCTGCGCCGCCGCAACGATCGTGCGGCGGCGCAAAAGGAAACTCCGGCAGGGCGCAGGCCACGCAGCCGCGAGCGGGTGAACGCGGCAGGCACGGCATCCCAGACTGCGCACCTCGCCCATTCCAAACTGGAGCGGGAGACTGGATGTGCTTCATCAAATCATCGACCGCAGGCTGGCAGGCAAGAACAAGAGCATTGCAAACCGCGAGCGCTTTCTGCGCCGCGTGAAAAACTATATTCGTCACGCCGTCTCGGAAGCGGTGCGTGACCGCAGCATCAAAGATATTCAAAGCAATCAGAGCATCACCATTCCGCGCAAGGACATCGCCGAGCCTTCGTTCCGGCACGGCCCGGGCGGGCGGCGCGAAATGGTCCATCCCGGCAACGAGGATTACATTCGCGGCGACCGTATCGCGCGCCCGCAGGGCGGCGGAGGCGGTGGCGGCAGCCAGGCGAGCAACGAAGGCGAAGGTCAGGATGACTTCGTGTTCGAACTCTCCCGCGAAGAATTCATGCAGTACTTCTTCGACGACCTCGAACTGCCGCGCCTCGTCAAAACCCATCTGATGGCGGTGCCCACGTGGAAGAGTATCCGCGCGGGCTGGGCGGCCGAAGGCACGCCCAATAACATCGACGTGGTGCGCTCGCTGCGCAGCGCGCTGGGCCGCCGTATCGCGCTGGGCGCGCCGCTCGTGAACGAGCTGCATGCGCTCGAAGAACAGCTCGAAGCGCTGATGTCCGATACGACCGATCGCCGCGACGACATCAAGATTCTCGAAGACGAGATCCACCATCTGCGCGGGCGCATCTGGCGCATTCCGTTTATCGATCCATTCGATCTGCGTTACGTGAACCGCGTGAAGCAGCCGCAGCCGTCCAGCCAGGCCGTGATGTTCTGTCTGATGGATGTGTCCGGGTCGATGGACGAGCAGCGCAAGGATCTGTCCAAGCGCTTCTTCATCCTGCTGTACCTGTTCCTCAAGCGCAACTACGAGAAGATCGAGGTGGTGTTCATCCGTCACCACACGCGCGCCGAGGAAGTGGACGAAGACACCTTTTTCCATTCGACGGAAAGCGGCGGCACGGTCGTGTCGAGCGCGCTGGAACTGATGAAGAAGGTGATCGAGGACCGTTATTCGCCGAGCGAATGGAACATCTACGGCGCGCAGGCGTCCGACGGCGACAACTGGACCGACGATTCGCCGAAGTGCCGCAAGCTGCTTGCGGATGACATCCTGCCCAAGGTGCGCTATTTTGCCTATATTCAGGTGACGCCGGAGGAGCAGAATCTCTGGCTCGAATATGCGCAACTGGCGCTTTCCGAGCCGGCGCTCGCGATGAAGAAGGTCGACACGGCGGCGGATATCTACCCCGTGTTCCGGGAGCTTTTTGAAAAACAGGTAGAGCGATCATGACGACGCGACACCTGCACAACGAGGCGCGCGGCTATGAGCCGGAGCGCCGGAAAACGGGCGGCCGCGGAACCGGGCAGCATGGCGATCACGACGCCGCCGCCGGAATGGGGGGACATGACGCCGATCCCGCGCGCAGCGATGCGCCCGGGGCCGGCGGGCACGAGCTCCCTCCTGAGCGGCGGTTTGCGCAGAATAGGGAAGTGCATATGAACGTAGCCGATAGACGGCCGTTGCCGTGCCCATCCGACTGGACCTTCGATCTGATCGAAGAGTACGACACCCATATCTCGCATGTTGCAGAGCAATACGAACTGGACACTTACCCTATCCAGCTCGAATTGATCAGCGCCGAGCAGATGATGGATGCCTATGCCTCCGTCGGCATGCCGGTCAATTATCGCCACTGGTCGTTCGGCAAGCATTTTCTCTCCACGGAGAAAAGCTATCGCCGGGGCCAGATGGGTCTCGCTTACGAGATCGTCATCAACTCGAATCCCTGCATCGCGTATCTCATGGAAGAAAACACCATGACGATGCAGGCGCTCGTGATCGCGCACGCGGCTTACGGCCACAACTCGTTCTTCAAGGGCAACTATCTGTTCCGCCTCTGGACGGACGCGCACGCGATCGTCGATTACCTCGTCTACGCGAAGAATTACATCGCCGAATGCGAGGAGCGTTTTGGGCTCGATCGGGTGGAGGAACTGCTCGACTCGTGCCACGCGCTAATGAATTACGGCGTCGATCGTTACAAGCGCCCGCAAAAGCTTTCGCTCGAACGCGAGGCCGCGATGCGCCGCGAACGCGAGGCGTATCTGCAATCGCAGGTCAACGAACTCTGGCGCACGCTGCCGAAAACGCAGCAGCCGATCGCCGAGGAAACCGACGAACGCTATCCGCCCGAGCCGCAGGAAAACCTGCTGTATTTCGCGGAAAAGAACGCGCCGCTGCTGGAGCCCTGGGAGCGCGAAGTCATTCGCATCGTGCGCAAGGTGGGGCAGTATTTTTATCCGCAACGTCAGACTCAGGTGATGAACGAAGGCTGGGCGACCTTCTGGCATTACACGCTGCTCAACACGCTGTATGCGCAAGGCAAGCTGGAAGACGGCTTCATGATGGAGTTCCTGCATTCCCATAGCAATGTGGTCTATCAGCCGCCTGTCACCAAGCCTTACTACAGCGGGATCAATCCGTATGCGCTGGGCTTTTCGATGATGAGCGACATTCGCCGCATCTGCGAAAACCCCACCGACGAAGACCGCCGGTGGTTCCCGGAACTCGCGGGCAGTCCGTGGCTGAAGGCGCTGCACTACGCAATGCGCAATTTCAAGGACGAGAGCTTTGTTGCGCAGTATCTGTCGCCGCATCTGATCAGGGAAATGCGCCTCTTTTCCGTGCTCGACGACGATATGCGCGATGCGCTCGAAGTCTCGGCGATTCACGACGACAGCGGTTATCAGTACGTGCGTCAGGCGCTTTCGCGTCAGTACGACATGCATCATCGCGAGCCGAATATCCAGGTGTGGTCGGTGAATACGCGCGGCGACCGTAGCCTCACGCTGCGTCACTTCATGAGCGACAACCGCCACCTTTCCGGCGATACCGATGAGGTTTTGCGGCACATGGCGCGCCTCTGGCAGTTCGACGTGTATCTGGAGAGCGTCGATGAAAACGGCACGGTCAGGAAGCGCTATGACTGCCGTTACGTGCCGCCGGCGGTGAGGGTTTAACACTCACTCACGTTCTCCCTGCGATGCGGTAACCGAAGGCCAGCCTGAGCGCTGGCCTTTTTTCTTGCTCGCGCTTTCAAGTGCCTTTTAGACGGCGAGGCAGAAGGGGCCGCGCTAAGATACGTCGCTATTCGTGCTGTGTATTTTTCATCGAGGATTCACGGAGGAGACGTTGCGGATGCAAGAATCGAAAGGACGCTGCCATGGCGCTTGACCTGTTCAGAGGCGTGCGGCCGATCACGCGCGAAGGCGCATTGCGCGATGCCAAAGCCGGTGTCCTGCTCGCGTCGATGAATATCCCGCAGTTGCTTGGCTACGCGCGCATTGCGGGCATGCCTGCGGTGACCGGCATTTACACGGGCTTTTTGCCGCTGATTGCGTTCGCGTTATTTGGCGCTTCGCGTCATCTGGTGGTGGCCGCCGATTCGGCCACGGCGACCATTTTCGCCAGCAAGCTCTCGACGATGGCCGCGCCCTCCAGCGCGGAATATGTCGCGCTGGCCGGCATGACGGCCTTGCTCACGGCCGCGATGCTCTTGCTCGCGCGCATCTTCAAACTGGGCTTTCTCGCCGACTTTCTCTCGCGCACTGTGCTGGTGGGTTTCCTCACCGGCGTGGGCATGCAGGTTGGCGTGGCGATGCTCGGCGATATGCTGGGCATTCCGTTTAGCTCGCGGCGCACGGTGCTGCAGATCAAGCAGATCGTCCTGCAATTCAACACGATTCACTGGCAGCCGCTCGCCATTTCCGCGCTGGTCGTCGCGACGATTCTGCTTTTCAAGCGTTTGAAGCCCGGCTGGCCGGTGCCTTTGCTTGCGGTCGTGGGCGGCATCGCAGCGAGTGCGAGCTTCGATTTCGCGGGCCACGGCATTGCCATTACAGGGCCGGTGGAAGGCGGTTTGCCGCATATCGACTTCCCCGGCGTAGGCTGGTTTCAGATGATCGATCTGCTGCAGGTGGCGGCGTCGTGCTTCGTCATCATCGTCGCGCAGAGTGCTGCGACGAGTCGCGCTTTCGCGGAGAAATACGGCGAACGTGTCGATGAAGACCGCAATCTGCTCGGTCTCGCAGCGGCGAATGCAACCGCTGCAATCAGCGGCGCTTTCGTGGTCAATGGCAGTCCTACGCAAACGGCAATGGGCGATCAGGCCGGGGCACGCAGCCAGTTTGCGCAGCTTGTATTTGCGGGCGTGGTGGTGGTCGTGCTGCTGTTTTTTAGCCGCTGGTTGCAGTATCTGCCGCGTTGCGTGCTGGCTGCGATCGTCTTCACGATTGCCGTGGGTCTCGTGCATATCGGCCAGTTGATCGACATGCGCGCGGAAAGCCGCGGCGAATTCCGGCTTGCCGTCGTGACAGCGATTTCGGTCGTGGTGATCGGCGTGGAGAACGGCATTCTGATTGCGATCGGGCTGTCGCTGCTGCGTCATGTGCGTCATAGCTATCGCCCGCATACGATGGTGCTGATGCCGAACGAGGCGGGACGCTGGATGCCCGTGCCCGCGCAAGCGGGGCAGATGACCGCGCCCGGCTTGATCGTTTATCGCTTTGGCGCAGACCTTTTCTACGCGAACGATCATTTTTTCGTCGACGATTTGCGGCGTTTGATCGACGGTGCGCCTGCGCCCGTGCGTTGGCTGGTGATCGATGCCGCAGCCATTACCGATGTCGATTATTCCGCAGGTCGTTCGGTCAACGAATTGTGCGAATCGCTGCGCAATAGCGGCGTGCACGTGATTTTCGGCCGCGTGAACCGCTATCTGCGCGCCGATATGGACCGCCACGGCATTACGCCCGTGATCGGCGCGGAAAACATCTACACGACCCTGCACGAGGCGCTCGCCGCCGTGCATCCCGAACTCGACGCGCACGCCGACGCCTGACGCGCGTATCGAACCAATCCGCATCAATCTAGACGAGCGGCGGCGGCAAGGCCAGCCGCCGCTCTTGCGCGCCTACACGCAAACTACTTAAAAAGCTCCAGAAAAACCCTGATTGCCCGCGCGTTTTGGCGGCTGATATCGTGCGCCTCAAGCGCTGTGGAAGCGCTTCCACTCCAACCACCGGAAGGCCGGAACCATCGCGGCGCGCCTCGCGCTACGATGGACTGGCCAGACTTCGCGCAGGAGCATTCGTGACACACGATTCATCCGCTTCGCTGCATTCCGCCTCAACCGCCACGCTCGAAGACGACGCCTTCACGCCGTCGCCTGACTCCGCGCTCTGGCGCCGCGACTTCCTGCTCGGCGCGGCCACCGCCTCGTATCAGATCGAAGGCGCCGCTACCGAAGACGGCCGTCTGCCGTCGATCTGGGACACCTTCAGCGCCACGCCCGGCAAGGTGCTGGCCGGTGACACGGGCGCCGTCGCCTGCGATCACTATCACCGCTGGGCGGGCGATCTCGATCTGCTCAAGGACCTGAATTTCGAGGCTTATCGCTTTTCGATCGCCTGGCCGCGCGTGATGGATGCGTCGGGCCGCCCGAACCCGAAGGGCATCGCGTTTTACAAGCGCCTGCTCGAACGCCTCAAAGAGCAGGGCATCCAGACCTTCGCGACGCTCTATCACTGGGACTTGCCGCAGCATCTGGAAGATCGCGGCGGCTGGCTCAATCGCGACACCGCCTACCGTTTCGCCGATTACGCCGATCTGATGAGCCGCGAACTACGCGGTCTGGTGGATTCCTGGATGACGCTCAACGAGCCGTGGTGCTCGGCTTATCTGGGCTACGGCAACGGCCATCATGCGCCGGGCCTGGCGAACCCGCGTTATCCGACCCAGGCGATGCACCATCTGCTGCTCGGCCACGGTCTCGCGACGCAGGTGTTGCGCGCCAACGATGCGAAATCGGCCAAAGGCATCGTCGCGAACGTCGGGCGCGGCACGCCCAATTCGAACAGCGCCGCCGATATCACCGCCGCGCGCCGCTTCGAAGTGCAGCACAACGCGTGGATTCTCGATCCCTTGCTCAAGGGCGAATATCCGGCGGAACTGTTCGAACTCTGGCCGGGCACCGAACCCTTGATTCTCGATGGCGATATGGAAACGATCGCTACGCCGCTCGATTTCCTCGGCATCAACTACTATTTCCGCACCAACGTGAAAAGCGACGGCGCGCACGGCTACACCGAAGTGCCGCTGCCCGATGTCGAGCGCACGCAGATGGGCTGGGAAGTCTACCCGGACGGCCTGCGCGATCTGCTGGTCGGCTTTCACGACACCTATGAAAAGCTGCCGCCGGTCTACATCACCGAAAACGGCATGGCGTCGGACGATAGCGTGCAGGACGGCGAAGTCGTCGACGCGCAGCGCATCGCGTTTCTCAAGCGCCATCTGGCGGCCGTCGATGCGGCGATCAAGAAGGGCGTCGATATTCGCGGCTATTTCGTCTGGTCGCTGCTCGACAACTTCGAATGGGCCTTCGGCTACGAGCGGCGCTTTGGCGTCGTGCACGTGGATTACGACACGCAAAAGCGCACCAAAAAGCGCAGCGCCGAATTGATCGCGCGCTTTATCGCCGAGCGCAACGCACGCGAAGGCCATTAATCAGAGAACGGTATTAACCGTAATTGCAGTACCGGCTGCGCGCCGCGAGAATGCGTCAACAGGGGAAGTCACAAGCCGCAGGACCGCGCGCGCCAGCCACCCGTAACACCGCGATAGTTTGACTTCATGTACCCGCAGATAAAACCGGCATAACCGGAGGAGACGTAATGAAGCAAAACGCACCTGTCCTGCGCGCCATCGCGGCCGCGCTGGCATTGGCCGGAGCGCTCGCCGCCCACGCCGCGGACGCGCCGCTCAAGGCCAATGTGATTCACTGGTGGACCTCGGGCGGCGAATCGGCTGCCATCAAGCAGTTCGCGCAAGCCTACGATCAGGCGGGCGGCCAGTGGGTCGACAACGCAATCGCGGGCGCCGACCAGGCGCGCGCCACGGCCATCAACCGCATCGTCGGCGGCGATCCGCCCACCGCCGCGCAGTTCAATACGTCGAAGCAGTTTCACGACCTGATCGACCAGGGACTCCTGAATAATGTCGATGCGGTCGCCACGAAGGAAAACTGGAACGCCATCCTGCCGGATTCGGTGCTCAATCAGATCAAGGTCAATGGCCATTTCTACGCCGCGCCGGTCGATATTCACATGCAGGACTGGTTCTTCTACTCGAAGCCGGTATTCGCCAAAGCGGGCATCGCCAACGAGCCGAAGAGCATGGACGAACTGTTCAGCGATCTCGACAAACTCAAGGCAGCGGGCGTGATTCCGCTCGCGCTGGGCGGCCAGGCGTGGCAGGAAAAGATCACTTTCGATGCGATCTTCGCCGACATGGACCGCAATCTGTACATGAAGGTCTATCGCGATCGCGACGCCAATGCGGTCAATTCGCCGGCCTTCAAGAACGTGCTCGCCACCTTCAAACGCCTGCATAACTACGTCGATTCCGGCTCGCCGGGCCGCAACTGGAACGATGCGACGGCGCTGGTGATTTCGGGCAAGGCCGGCATGCAGATCATGGGCGACTGGGCCAAGGGCGAGTTCTCGAACGCGAAGCAGGTTGCGGGCAAGGACTTCGGCTGCTTCCCGGGTTTTGCGAATTCGCCGTACATGATCGCGGGCGATGCCTTCGTGTTCCCGAAGACCGACAATCCGCAGGCCGTGAAGGCGCAGCAACTGCTGGCGTCGGTGATGACATCGCCGAAAGCGCAGGCCGCGTTCAGCGAGAAGAAAGGCTCGATTCCGATTCGCCTCGACGTGGATACCGCCGGTTTCGACGTCTGCGCGAAGGAGGGCATGGCGATCATGAAGGACAAGACGCGTCAGTTGCCCAACCCGGAAATGCTGATTCCGCCCGATGTGCAGGGCTCGCTCCAGGACGTCATCACCAACTTCTGGAACAAGAACCAGTCGGTCGAGGACGCGCAGAAGGCGTTCGCCACGGCCATCAAGAGCTAGATGCCCATGTACGCGCTCAAGCTGGACGAAGCCAAACAACGGTCTAAACGGCAGGCGCGTGCAGTGCGCCCCATGCGGCGGCGCGTCTCGCTCGCCGCATGGATCGCGCTGCTGCCGATGGCGGCCACCGTCGTGTTCGCGTATCTGGGCACGATGTTGTGGACCGCACGCGTGTCGATGAGCTATTCGCGCTCGCTGCCGTCGAACACTTTCGCGGGCGTCACGCAGTATGTGCGCCTGTTCGAAACCGAACGCTGGATCGTGTCGCTGCAAAACCTGGCGATCTACGGCGTCTGCTTTATCGCCGCCTGTCTTGTGATCGGTTTGCTGCTGGCGATTTTCATCGATCAGCGCGTGGCCGCCGAAGGCGCGCTGCGCACGATCTTTCTCTATCCGTATGCCATGTCGTTCGTGGCGACCGGCCTGGTGTGGCAGTGGATTCTGAACCCTGAACTCGGCGTGCAGGCGGTGTTGCGGCACATGGGTTTCGAGCACGCGCAGTTCGACTGGATCGTTTCGCAACGCTTCGCGATCTATACGCTCGTGATCGCCACCGTCTGGCAGGCGTCGGGACTGGTGATGGCGCTGCTGCTCGCGGGCTTGCGCGGCATCGACGAGGAAATCTGGAAGGCCGCGCGCCTCGACGGCATTCCGCGCTGGCGCGTCTACGCGAGCATCGTCGTGCCGATGCTGAAAACGTCGATGTCCACCGCCTTCGTGCTGCTCTTCGTGATGGTCGTGAAGCTCTACGACGCCGTGGTCGCGATGACGCAAGGCGGCCCCGGCACGGCCAGCGAAGTGCCCGGCAAGTTCATCATGGATTATCTGTTCAACCGCGCGAATATCGGCCTGGCTTCGGCCGCGTCGATCGTGCTGCTCGCCACCGTGCTCGCGATTCTCGCGCCGGTGCTCTATGCGAGAAACCGCATGGCCAGCAAAGGAGAACGAGCATGAGCGCGCCGTTGACCGATTCATCCGGCGCCATTCCGCGCGTTAAACGCGCTATGCCTGGCACGAAAGGAAAACCCAGGCGCAGCCGTTTGACCCCGGCCCGCCTGGGTATCTACGGATTCCTGATTATCGCCGCGTTGTTCTTCCTGTTACCGCTCTATGTGATGCTCGTCACCTCGGTCAAGCCGATGGAGGAAATCCGCCTCGGTCATCTGCTGGCATTGCCGCGCCACCTGACGCTTGCGCCTTGGCAGGACGCCTGGTCGTCGGCGTGCACGGGGCTCGAATGCGCGGGCATTCGCGTGGGCTTCTGGAATTCCGTGCGCATCGTCGTGCCCAGCACGATCATCTCGATCGTCGTGGGTGCGGTGAACGGCTATGCGCTGTCGTTCTGGAAACCGCGCGGCGCGGGCCTGCTGTTCGCCGTGCTGCTCGCGGGCGCGTTCATTCCGGTGCAGGTGATGGTGTATCCGCTCGTGCGCGTGCTGGCGACCGTGCATCTGTTCAGTTCGCTGCCCGGCATCGTGGTGATCCACACGATCTTCGGCATGCCGGTGATGACGCTGCTGTTCCGCAATTACTATGCGTCGCTGCCGCAGGAACTGTTCAAGGCGGCGCGCATCGACGGCGGCGGCTTCTGGCGCATCTTCGCGCAACTGATGTTGCCGATGTCGGTGCCCATCATCGTGGTGGCGATCATCATGCAGGTCACGGGCATCTGGAACGACTACATTCTGGGCCTCGTCTTCGCCGGCACCCGCAATCTGCCGATGACCGTGCAGCTCAACAACATCATCAACACCACCACCGGCGAGCGGCTCTACAACGTCAACATGGCCGCGACGATCCTCACTTCGCTCGTGCCGCTGGCGATCTATTTCGTGTCGGGGCGCTGGTTCGTGCGCGGTATCGCGTCGGGCGCGGTGAAGGGCTAAATCAGGCACTAGGCGTAATACAAGCGAGACATAAGCGATGACGAACCTGGCAAACGTATCGGTGCGCAATCTGCGCATCGAGCTTGGCGCGAACACCGTGATCGAGGACCTCGACCTCGACGTGCGCGCGGGCGAATTCGTAGTGCTGCTCGGCCCTTCGGGTTGCGGCAAATCCACCTTGCTGCACAGCATCGCGGGCCTGATCGACGTGACGGACGGCAGCATCGAGATCGGCGGCGAGGACATGACCTGGGCCGACCCGAAAGATCGTGGCGTAGCGCTCGTGTTCCAGTCCTACGCGCTTTATCCGACCATGAATGTCGAGCGCAATATGTCGTTCGCCTTGCGCATCAACGGCACGCCCAGGCCGGAGATCGAGCGCCGTGTCAAACGCGCCGCCGACATGCTCCAGCTCGGCCCGCTGCTCGCGCGCCGTCCCGCGCAGCTCTCGGGCGGCCAGCGCCAGCGCGTGGCGATCGGCCGGGCGCTGGTGCGCGAAGCCGATGTGTTCCTGTTCGACGAACCGCTGTCGAATCTCGATGCCAAGCTGCGCACGGAACTGCGCCGCGAACTCAAGCAACTGCACCAGCAGCTAGGCGCGACGATGATCTACGTGACGCACGATCAAGTCGAAGCGATGACGCTCGCCACGCGCATGGCCGTGATGAAGGGCGGCGTGATCCAGCAGTTCGGCACGCCCGCCGAAGTCTATGCACGCCCGGAAAATCTGTTCGTGGCGACCTTCCTTGGCACGCCGCCGATGAACCTGTTGCGCGGCACGCTCGAAGCCGACGAAGGCAAGCTCTGGTTCCGCGGCCCGCAACTTTCCGTCGATGTCACGAATTACGCCTTCAAAGGCGCGCCAGATCTGACAAAGCCCTGCATACTGGGCGTGCGTCCCGAGGATGTGCGCGCGGGCGCGGGCGCGCGCGGTGATGCGCTGCAAGGCAAGGTCACCCTGCTGGAACCGATGGGTAATCATCGTGTGCTCTGGCTCGATTATCATGGCGCGCAGATCGCATCGATCGATCAGGACAAGGCGCCGCTCGCAGGCGGGGCGCCGGTGCCGTTCGAGATCGATGCATCGCAGGTATCGCTGTTCGACGAAGCGAACTCGGAGCGGCTGTAAGCAGGTCGCAAGCACGCTGCGACACGACAAAAAGACCAAGGGACGAACCAGACGTGGCAACCCTAAAAGACGTGGCAACACTCGCTGGCGTGGGCCTTTCCACCGCCTCGCGCGCGATCTCGGGCAAGGGGCCGGTATCGGCCGAGGCGGTAGCGCGCGTACAGGCGGCGATCGATCAGCTGAACTTCCGGCCATCGTCGATCGGCCGGGCGATGGCGACGCAGTCGCTCGGCATCATCGGCATCTTCGTGCCGACGTTCTTCGGCTCGTACTACGGCACGATACTCAAGGAAACCGATACCGAGCTGCGCGCGGTGCGCCGTCACGTGGTCGTGGCGACGGGCTGCGGCGAAGCCTCGCCGCGCGAGCAGGCGATCGAGGCGGTGCGCTTTCTGATTGGCCGCGATTGCGACGGCGTGGTAGTCATCAGCCACGATCTGCACGACGACGATCTGGGCATGCTGCACGCGCTGCATCCGCGCATGGCGTTTTTGAACCGCGCGTTCGACCAGTTGCCCGATGCATCGTTTTGCGCCGACCACTTCCACGGCGGCGAACTGGCGGCCCGCACGCTGATCGAGCACGGCCACCGCGAGATTGCGGCGATCGGCGGTACGGCGAGTTCCTCGGACAACCAGGCGCGTCTGGATGGTTTTTTCGCCGAACTCGAACGCCACGGCATCGAACGCGAGCGCGTGCCGCTCATCATGTCGGACTTCTCGCCCGAAGGCGGCTATGCGGCAGCGGGGCGGCTGCTCGATTCGAAACGGCGCTTCACAGGCCTGTTCTGCGCGAACGACACCATGGCGATGTCGGCGCTTGCGCGGCTGCAGCATGCGGGTATTTCGGTGCCGCGCGATGTGTCCGTGATCGGCTACGACGATGATTATTCGGCGGCCTATATGGCGCCTGCGCTCACATCCGTTCACATTCCCACGGCCGAACTCACGCGCAATGCCGTGCGCTGGCTGATCAACCAGTGCTACGGCACGGAGTGGGACATCGAACGGCGCTTCGACGTGAGCGTGACGATGCGCGCGTCGGTCGCGCAGGCGAACCCGGCGCACGCAAAGTAAAAAGCAAAGCCCGGGCGAAGTCAGTACTGCAACGGCACGTGCCGATACGCGTAATCGGGTTCCACGTAGCCGTTCGGCTTCTGGCGGTGCGGCAGCTTGACCTTGTCGCGCGGCACCGCCTCATAAGGCACCTTGCTTAGCAGATGCGCGATGATGTTCAGGCGCGCGCGCTGCTTGTCGTCCGAGTGCACATAGAACCACGGCGCGAAATTCGTATCGGTTTTCTCGAACATCTCGTCGCGGGCGCGCGAGTAGTCGAACCAGCGATGGTAAGACTCCAGATCCATCGGCGAGAGTTTCCAGATCTTGCGCTCGTCGGTGATACGCGCTTCGAGGCGGCGCGTCTGTTCTTCCGGGCTGACTTCGAGCCAGTACTTGAGCAGGATGATGCCCGAGTGCACGATGGCGCGCTCGATCAACGGCACCGTGGTGAGAAACTCCTGCACCTGTTCTTCGGTGCAAAAACCCATCACGCGTTCGACGCCCGCACGGTTGTACCAGCTGCGGTCGAAGATCACGACTTCGCCCGCCGCGGGCAGATGCGGCAGATAGCGCTGGAAATACATCTGGCTCTTCTCGCGCTCGGTGGGCGCGGGCGTGGTCACGACGCGAAACACGCGCGGATTCACCCGTTCCGTGATGGCCTTGATGGTGCCGCCTTTGCCCGCGCCGTCACGGCCTTCGAACAGCACGCAGACTTTCGCGCCGCTTTTGACCACCCACTCCTGCATCTTCACGAGTTCCTCGTGCAGATGACGCAGCGTTTTCTCGTAGGCTTTGTCGCTGAGTTTGTCGTCGGGCTTGCCGTTGGGCTTCTCGTCGGGCCTCTCGCCGGATTGCGGCGCAGCGTCTTTCGATGCCTTCTTCGTCTTCGTATCGGACATGGCGTTCCTTTCCATCGGACTGGTTGAGAGAGCATGCGGCGACGAAGCAGCCCGTGCCGCGCGCAAGTCGCAGGGTAGTCGACGTGTCTGCGCCGGAGCAACGCGATTCAGGCATCCGTCCGGCATCCATCAAGGCAAGTGCAAAACATGTGCATACGGACAAGGTCGCGGCTTGCACGGGGGATCGCGTAAAATCAGGCTCGTTCCCATCCCGCTTCGATCGTCATGTCCGCGGACTCATCCGTCCAACCTGCGCCCAAAAAAGAAGAAGGCGTCGCCGTCATCGACCGTGCGTGCGCCATCCTGTTTGCGTTCCGTCCCGAGGATAGCGCGCTCACGCTTGCCGAGCTTGCTGCGCGCACAGGGCTCTACAAGAGCACGCTGCTGCGCCTGGCCGGCGCGTTGATCCAGCATCGGCTGCTGCTGCGTCTGGACGATGGCCGCTACCAGCTCGGCCCGGCGACGTTCGCGCTGGGCGCGCTTTATCAACGCGGCCTGAATCTCGGCGATATCCTGCTGCCGCTGATGCGCGAGCTGATGGAGAAAAGCGGGGAGAGCGTGTCGTTCTACGTGCGCGACAACGCAGTGCGCGTGTGCCTGCATCGCGTCGATTCGAAACATGTCGTGCGCCATCATGTGCGCGAAGGTGATGTGCTGCCGCTCGAAACCGGTTCGGGCGGGCGCGCGCTGCTCGCCTTCGGCGGCGAGCCGGGCGAGAGCCACGATCAGACGAGGCGCGATTTTTACTGCATGTCGGTGGGCGAGCGCGACCGGGAGACGTCGGGCGTATCGATGCCGGTGTTCGGCGTGCACGACACGCTGCGCGGCGTGCTCACGCTCGCGGGGCCGAGTTCGCGCATCGACCATGCGTTCGTCGAGGCGAATCTCGATGCGCTATTCGATTGCGCCGCGCGCGCAACCGATGCGCTGGGCGGCGATTCGCGCGCGCTGCGCGCCGCGCAGCAGCGCGCGCGCGCCTGAACACGCTTAAGCGTCTGCAGAATCAGCGTTTGTTTTCGTTGTGGTTGTCGTTTTCGTGTTCGGCTTGTAGATGACGCTCCGCCGGGCCGGTGTACGCGTAAGCCATCTGGCGCGGCATCGGTCCTTTATTGCGCTCGCCGCGGCCGCGCTGCTCCCATGCGTGCGCGAGAATGCCCACCGCCCGCGACAGGCAGAACACACCGCGCGCAAGCTCGGGCGCAAAGCCCAGTTCGGCATAAATCACGGCGGTCACGCCGTCGATATTCATCGGCACCGGCTTGTCCTTGCGCTTTTTCAGCAGCGCTTCGATACCGCGCGCGATCGCTGCATAACGTCCGCCGATCACGCCGCGTTCGACGCGGACATCGACCATTTCCAGCAGACGTCCCGCACGCGGATCGACCGGATGAAAGCGGTGCCCGAAACCCGGCAGATATTTGCCGTGTTCGGCGATAAACGCATCGACGCCTTGTTCGACCGCATCGTCCAGCGCGCTGCCCGCATCGATGCGCTCGCCGATCGCCGCGTAAAGCTCGACCGCCTGCTGGCCCGCGCCGCCATGCACATCGTCGAGCACGTTGAGCGCCGAGGCCATCGCGCCATTGAGCGGCAGCCCGCAACTCGTGGCGATGCGCGATATCGCAATCGACGGCGCGTGCGGGCCATGATCGACCGAGGCCACCAGCGCCGCTTCGAGCAGCGCGGCTTCGTCGTCGCTGGGCAGGTCGCCGCGCAGCATCAGCCAGATCATTTGCGGAAAACTCACGCGGCCGATCAGTTCCTGGATCGGGTAGCCGCGGACCTTGATCGAGCCCGGATGAATATCGATGATGGAGGTGCGCCAGTAGTCGGCGCACAGCGCGGCGAGGTCGGCGTTGCGGTTGTCTTGCGTGTTGGACATGTTCAGATCACTCCTTGCGCGCGCAACGTTTCCACCTGCGCAGCGTCGTAACCGAGTTGCGCGAGCGTTTCGCGCGTGTGAGCGCCCAGCGTGGGCGCGGGCGTGGTGGGCGCGGCATCGGCGTCGGACAGGCGCAGCCCGGCACGCGTGACGCGTTGACCCGCCTCGCCATGCGCGGGCGCGAATTCGCGCACGAAGCGCCGTTCGGCCAGATGCGGATGCGCCAGAACCTGCGGCACCGTGAGCACGCGGCCCACCGGCACGCCGCGCGCGAGCAGACGCGTTTCCCAGTTCGCGGCGCTATCGGCGGCGAGCGCGGCTTCGATATCGGCCTTGAGTTCGGCGCGATGCTGTTTGCGCAGATGGCGCGCGGCATAGCGTGCGTCTTGCGGCAGATCCGGGCGGCCGATCACCTCGCACAGGCTCTCGAACTGGCGCGTTTCGTTGGCGGCGATGTTGAGCAGGCCGTCGCCGGTTGCGAAGGTGCCGGAGGGTGCGGCGGTGAAGTTTTCGTTGCCCATCGGCGTGGGCTCGACGCCGGCGTTGAGATAGTTCGACACGACCCAGCCCATGCTGGCCAGCGCCGATTCGAGCATCGACACATCGAGCCGCCGGCCACGCCCGCTCGTGCGCGCATCGACCAGCGCGGCGCAGATGCCGAACGCAGCGGTGAGGCCGCCCACCGTATCCGAGACCGGATAACCCACGCGCAACGGCGCGCTTGCGGCATCGCCGGTCACGCTCATCACGCCGGCCATGCCCTGAATGATCTGATCGTAGGCAGGGCGGGGCGCGAGTTCGCCGCTTTCGCCGAAACCGGAAATCGCGCAATACACCAGCCGCGGATTTGCTTCGGATAGCTGATCAAATCCCAAACCGAGGCGATCCATCACGCCGGGGCGGAAATTCTCGACCAGCACGTCGGCGTCCTTGACGAGTTCGAGCAGGATCGCCTTGCCGCGCGCGTCCTTGAGATTGAGCGTGATCGAGCGCTTGCCCGCATTCACGGCCACGAAGGACGCGCCCATATTGCGCGCGGCGGCGTCCTTGTCGGCGCCCAGACGGCGCGCGAGATCGCCGCCTTCGGGGTGCTCGACCTTGGTGACATCGGCGCCGAGCAGCGCGAGTTGATAGGCGCAGAACGGGCCCGCAAGCACGTTCGACAGATCGAGAACGCGTACTCCAGAGAGAGGCAACATCGTGATTCCAGCCTGTTTTTAAAGCATCAATGGGAAATTTCTTCGAGCGAGCGCTGCGTGGTGCGCGGGCCGAACAGGCCGATCGCCGCCATCACCATGACCATCGCGCCGGTGATCAGCGCGAAGACGCCCGGGACGCCGAAATGACGCAGCGCGAACGCAATCATGAAACCCGAGAACATCGCGGAAAGGCGCGACATCGAATAGACAAAGCCCACCGCCGTGGCGCGCATGCGCGTGGGAAAGAGTTCGACCTGATAGGCGTGATAGCCGACCGATAGCAGCGTGCCGCCCAGCGTGATGAGCACGCCGAGCAACATCAGCATCGCGGGCGCGGTCTGGAACGCGAACAGCGTGCCGAACACCGCAATGGCGAGCGCGGCCAGCACGATCAGCGTCTTGCGCTCGATGCGGTCGGCGATCGCCATGCCGATCAGCGGACCGAACGGATTCGACGCGGCAATCACGAAGGAATAGAGCAGGCTGTGCGTGACCGTCACGCCTTTGGAGACGAGCAGCGTCGGCACCCAGGAAGCGAAGCCATAGAAGCCGATCGCCTGAAACAGGTTGAAGACGAGCAGGGTGATCGTGCGGCGGCGATACGGCGGCTGCCAGAGTTCGGCGAAACGCGCTTTGGCCGGCGTTGCGTGCGCCGTGCTTGCGGTATCGAAGGAAGGCGCGGGCAGCGCTCGACCGTATTGCGCCTCGACTTTGGCTTCGAGTGTTGCGAGCACGCGTGCGGCTTCCTCGTAGCGTCCGCGCTGTGCGAGCCAGCGCGCGCTTTCGGGCACGCGGCGGCGAATCGCCCACGCAATCAGCGCACCGCACGCGCCGAACATCACGACCCAGCGCCAGCCGTCGAAACCGAGTGGCGCGCGCGGCACGAACCACCACGCCAGCAGCGCCACCGCCGGCACCGCCGTGTACTGCACGAGATGCACGAAGGCGAAGGCGCGCCCGCGCATGTGTTTGGGCACGAGTTCGCTCACATAGGTGTCGATGGTGACCAGTTCGATCCCCACGCCGATGCCCGCGATCAGACGCCAGAGGTTGATCGCCGGGGCGCTGGTCTGCATCGCCATCACAAAAGTGGCCGCCGAATACCAGAGCAGCGAGGCCGTGAACATCGTGCGGCGGCCATAGCGGTCGGCGAGTCTCGTGAAGCAGAAGGTGCCGATAAAGAGGCCCGCGAACGAAGCGGCCACGAAGGCGCCAAGACCCGAAAAGCCGAAGAACGACGCCGTGGTGGTCGAATAAAGCCCGCTTTTGACGAGGCCCGGGCCGACGTAGGCGGTGAAGAACAGATCGTAGAACTCGAACCAGCCGCCCAGCGAGAGCAGCAGCACGAGCGACCAGACCGCGCGTGTGGCCGGCAATCGGTCGATGCGCGCGTTGATCTGTGCCGCGGAGCTGGGCGCGGCGGCATCGCGAGGCGGCGCGTGGGTCGCGCGTAGCGGCAGACTGGACATGGTGGCGTCTCCTGAGCAGAAGCTGCGGCATGACGTCCGCAGTTCGCGTTGTGTGATGTGTCGTTGCGTTTCGGCGATCATTCTATCTGGGAGAACGTCGTTCTATAAATCGCAAACGGATGATAACGCGAGGTTTTATCGACACCGACCAGGGGTTTTACGGAGCACCTCACCTGGCAACGCCATCGGCGTGAAGCCCGACATGCCGCTCGACATAAAGCCCGGCACGCACCCGCGCGAGCGCGCGCATTCATGTGACGAAGTTTTGGGAACTGCTAAGCTCGGCGTTATGAAGCGTGCGCGACGCTGTGCCGCGTCGATGCGCTTCGCCGACCGTCATCGCCGTCCGTGCAAAAGTGCATCGATGCAGGGAAGCACGGCGAGACAGGAGAACGAGGGAACGGCGGTCGGATCAAGCGATCTTTCAGTCAGGAGACGATGTGAATAAAAGAGTCTTCCCTGGAGTCAATCGGCGCGCGTTGCCTCGATTCAACGGCACGAAGTTATCGCTTTCGATGGGCGTGGCGCTGCTCGGCGCAGTCACGCTCGCGGGCTGCGCGCATCAGGAAACGTCGGGCGAGCGAGCGCCTGCGCAATCGAACGTGCCTTCGCCGCTCAACGATCTGGGCACCGACAGCACGGAGAACGGCGGCGCGTCGAGCGCGATCGATGCGCACGCAACCGATGCGCTCGATGCAATGGGCACGTATCTGCGCACCTTGCACGCGTTCGAAGTCGATGCCGATTCGGCCACCGACGCCGTGCTCGACAACGGCCAGAACGCCGCGCTGCTGCGCCATACGGTGCTCAAGGTCAAGCGCCCCGACCGTCTGCGCGCCGATATCACCGGCGACGGCAATGTGCGCGGCATCTTTTACGACGGCCGCCGCTTCACGATCTACAACCAGAAAAAGGGCTTCTACGCGCGACGCGATGCGCCGCCCACGCTCGACGGTCTGGTCCACGACCTGGCCGCGAACTGGCACATCGAAACACCGCTCGTCGATCTGTTTTACTGGGGCAACGGCAAATCGGACGATCTGGCGATTACGTCGGCGCAGACGATCGGCGTCGAGAAAGTCGATACGCGCAGTTGCACGCATTACGCCTACCGCCAGCAGGGCGTGGATTGGGAACTGTGGATCGAAGCGGGGCGCCGGCCGCTGCCGTGCAAGATGATCATCACCGATACGACCCAGACTTCGCGCCCGCGCCATGAGGTGACGTATCACTGGCGGCTGAATCCGGTGTTCGCGCCTTCGACGTTCGTGTTCCGGCCGCGTGCCGGCGCGCGCCAGATCGAGCTCCAGCCTGCCGACTCGACGTCGGGGCAAACGTCCGATGTGGAGGCTCAATGATGCGCGGCCAGACTACGCAACGGGCAATCGCGGCGGCGCTGACGATGTCGATGGCGCTGGCCTCGGGTGAGGCGCTGGCGTTTCGCGGCATGGCGCGCACGAGCATCCATCCGATGGGCGGGAATTTTGGCGGCGGCGGGATGCATACGCGGCCTGGATTCAACGGCGGCGGCGAGCAGATGCATACGCGCCCAGGCGCCAATGGCGGTGGCGAGCAGTTTCATGGCGGACAACCGGGGCCTGGGCCGCAGCCGCATCCGCCGGGGCCTCAGCCGAATCCGAATCCCAATCCGCATCCGCATCCGCCAGGGCCGCAGCCTGGTCCTGGACCCGCGCCAGCACCGCATCCTCCTGGGCCAGGACCTGGACCCGGCCCAGGCCCGGGTCCGGGCCCGCATCCGCCCGGGCCGCCGCCACCTCCGCCGCCTTACTGGGGCGGCGGCTGGTACGTCGATCCGGTGGCCGCAGCGGTGACGGTCGGCGTGACGGCGGCCGTGGTCGGCTCGATGGTCGCGACGCTGCCGCCATCGTGCACGGCCGTCGTGGTCGGCGGCGCGACTTACGAGCAGTGCGGCGCGACCTGGTATCAGCCGCAGTATGTGGGCGCGCAGGTGCAGTATGTCGTCGTGACGGCGCCCAGATAAACACCGGGGCAGGGAAGCCGACGGGCACTCGTCCGCCGGTGTAACGCGAGCACGAACAGCCGCCAGCAAACGTGATCCGGCAACGATCGCGCGTCATCGGAATGAAAGCTTCGGACCCGCGGATCTCATAAACCGCAGCGCATCGCGGGGGCTTAAGCAAGCCTTAAGCAAGCGCCGACGAGACTGTCGGTCAGGTCCGAAAATGTATCCGATGTAATGAGAGCGATCTACGCAGATCTGAAACGTGCCCGCATGCGTCCGACGTCGAGTCGGGTCGCCGTGCTGCAACTGTTTCACGAAAATCCGAACGAACACATGACCGCCGATCAGGTGTTCCGGCGCGTCCCGCCGGACACCGAGCAATGCAGCCTCGCGAGCGTCTACCGCGCGCTGGCGCAGTTGCTGGAGGCCGGGCTGATCACCAACGCGTGGATCGGCGAGCAACGCGTCGTGTATGAACTGAACCGTGGCACGCGCCATTCGCATCTGGTCTGCAACGACTGCGGCACGATCCGCGATATCGACGACAGCGAACTCGAGGCGCAGCACGCGACGATCGCCGCCGCGCGCGAATTCACGTACACGAGCGCGAGTCTGGTGATCTTCGGGCGATGCGCGCATTGTGCGGCGGCGATCGAGGCTGGCGCGCGGCGCATTCCGGCGCGAGCCGTTGCACATCGCATGGAATAAGGTGCAGGACAAGCAAACCCAGCGCGGATTGACGGCGCTGGGACGCAGGGCGAGAGGCGGTTTGACGGCTTCATCGCCGTGTTTTTATGATTTTACATAACATAAATTATCGAACTTTTATTTGAGGTAGCTAAGCCCTCCTTAGCCACCTCAAATCGCCGCAAATTTACTCCTTCGCGTAATTGAACTCCGGCATCGCCTTCAACGACGACTTATCCGTCTGCAGCACGATCTGCTTGGCGCTGATCTGCAGATCGTTGAACGGCACGGCAACAAGGTGTTTGCCCATGCCCAGAAAGCCGCCCACCGAAAGAATCGCAAACGCGCCGGCATTCGGCGACTCGAGCACGATATCGTCGATTTCGCCGATCTTGTTGCCGTTGTTGTCATACACATCCGAGCCGACCAGTTTCGACGCTCTAAAACCCGTCCCGGACTGAACCGTTGCCAGGCGTTGCACGGCGATCGACTGCGGCGTGCCCTGGCCATAAGCGAGCGACGAACCGGCCAGGCCCGAAGCCGCGATCATCAGCGCAAACGCGAGCGAACTGGCGCGAGTTTTCATGATGTTTTCCCCCTCGACGATGGTTGTGGATGTTTGTCGTCCGAGCGTTGCCAGACTTCAAACACCCCGGCGCAAGCCACATGCCCGTCGCCGGCCGGACGTGCTTTGCGCAACCGGCGTTCCAGCCACGGCACGCGCCTTGCAACCGACATTGGCACTCGTAGTCATCGCATCGTCAGGAGGATGCCTATGCCGCTCGCCTCGCCGCTTGCCTCGTTTGCCGCTATCGACGCGCTCCACGCGCATTTACCCACCGAGGAGCCGCTCGATCCCCATCCCAAGCCGCCGCCGCCCTTGCCCGACGGCGACGTGCCGCCGCCTCCGCCGCTTGGCGATCCGCCCTCGGATGCGCCGCCGGAACGCGCCCGGTATTCAAGCGCGGCGTATGCCTCAAAGCCCACGCCGCGCCACCGGCACGCCCGCGCCGCGTTCGCCCAGCAATTCGCGGCGCGAGCGCGTGAGCAGCAGCATGATCTGGTCGGGATCGGCGGGTTTGGTGATGTGCCAGTCGAAGCCCGCCGCGACGGTCTTTTTGCGATCTTCTTCCTGTCCCCAGCCCGTTAGCGCCACGACCACCATCTCGGACGATTCGGGCATCGCGCGCAGCGCACGCGCCACGTCGTAACCGCTCAATCCGGGCATGCCGAGATCGAGCAGCACCGTCTGCGGACGAAACACCGCCGCGAGCGCCAGCGCCTCTTCGCCCGCATGCGCCACGCGCACATCGTGGCCCGAGATCGACAGCAGCAACGCGAGGCTTTCCGCCGCGTCCCGGTTATCGTCGACAACGAGCACGCGGCGCGTGCTGCGCGCCGCGTCACCCGGTTCATCGGCCGCGGCGCGCTCGGGCTGTGTCGGCACGACGATCGGCAGAATCACGCGGAATTCGCTGCCCAGGTTCGCCCCGGCCGAGCGCGCGTGGATCGTGCCGCCGTGCAGCCGCACGAGCCCTTTGGAGAGCGCGAGGCCGATACCCAGCCCGCCTTCGGTACGCGTCGAGCGCGCGTCGATCTGCGAAAACATCGCGAACAGGCGCTCGTGCGCGTCGGGCGGCAGACCGATGCCGTCATCCTTCACCGCGAGTTCGACCGAGTCGCCGGACACCGTGATCGTCAGTTCGATATGGCCGCCCGGATCGGTGTATTTTCCGGCGTTATTGAGCAGATTCGATACGACCTGGGCCAGCCGCAGCGCATCTGCGTCGATCAGCACATCGGGCAGCGGCGCATGTACGACAAGCGCGTGACGCTTGCGCTCCAGCAAGGGCCGCGACGCTTCCACGGCGGTCTGGATCACGCCCGCGAGACTCACCACGTCGCGGCGCAGATCGAGCTTGCCGCAGGTGATGCGCGCGAGGTCGAGCAGATCGTCAAGCAGTCCCGACATATGCGTGACCTGACGGCGGATCACGTCGGTGGCCCACGCCAGTTGCCCGGGCGTGAGCGACGCCGAAGCCAGAATCGCCGCCGCGCTGCGGATCGGCGCAAGCGGGTTGCGCAGTTCGTGCGAGAGCGTGGCGAGGAACGCGTCCTTCTGATGATCGGCTTCTTCTAGCTGCTGACGCACGCGCACGTGCGCCGAAATATCGCGGAAATAGCAGACCAGGCCGAACTGATCGTCGGGCAACGGCGTGCGGTGCACTTCCCATTCGTAGCATTCGCTGCCTTCGCGATCGCGCCGCGCCTCGATGCGCTCGGGCGTGTGATACGGCTGCCCGGTTTCGAGCGTGCGCCGGAAAATATCGACGATTTCCTCGGCGTAAGGCGCGTTCCAGACTCGCCGCATCACGGCGCTCACGTCCTCGCCGATCAACTCGGCCGCATCGCCGAAAAACGGCCGCGCGGCCGGATTCACTTCGCGTATGCGCAGGTCGCGATCGACCAGATAGACGCCCAGCGGCGCCTCGTTCATGAGCGTTTCGAATTGCGCGGTGCGCAGACGGATCGATTCCTGGGCGTCCTTGCGCTCGGTCACATCGGTCATCAGCACGGCGGCGCCTTCGGCCGCCGGATAGATGCGCGTCTCGAACCAGCGGCCCGTGTGGAGGCAGCGCGTTTCGAACTGGCGCGCCTCGCGCGCGACCAGCGCGGCTTGCAAGGCTTCGGCAAAACCGTTGGTCGCGGCTTCGGGACAGACATCGACGAGCCGTTGGCCAAGCGCCTGCGTCGCGGTTTTGCCGGCCAGTTCCAGAAAGCGCGGATTCACCAGCGTCAGCCGCGCGTCCTGATCGAGCAGGAAGAACTGATCCTGAATGCTCGAGAGCGCCAGTTCGAGCAGTTGTTCGTTGGCGCGGCGAATCTGCGTGCGTTCGAGCAGCGCGCCCACCCGCGCCGCCAGTTCGCGCGCGGAAAACGGCTTGACGAGATAGTCGTCGGCGCCAGCGTCGAGGCCTTCGAGGCGCGACTCTTCGCCCGCGCGCGCCGACAGCAGGATCACCGGCACGCCGCGCAAGGCCGCATCGCGGCGCACTTCGGCAAGCAGGCCGAAGCCGTCGAGGCGCGGCATCATCACGTCGGAAACGATCAGGTCGGGCCGATGGCGGCGCGCCATCTCCAGCGCCTGCACGCCGTCCGCGGCGAGATCGACCTGATAGGCGCTGGCGAGCAAGGTGCCGACGTAGGCGCGCATATCGGCGTTATCGTCGACCAGCAGAATGCGCGAGCCGAAGGTCATCGCGAAACGCCGGTCGCGCAAGCCCGTGAACGCCGCGCTCGCCGCTGGGTCCATCCGCAGGCCGTCGGTTTCGCCGATGGCGGCTTTGTCCGCCGACGCCGCCTGGCCGTCCGCCTTCCCTACGCCTGGCGTGCCCAGCCAGCCCGCGGCCTCCGCCGCAAACGCGGCGGCAAAGTTCGACGCGCCTGGTGTGGCGGCGCGCAGATGCGCCGCATCCAGATGCGCGCTGCCAAGCGGCACGCTCACCGTGAAGCGCGAACCGTGCCCCGGCTCGCTCCACGCCTCGATGCGCCCGCCATGCAGCTTGACCAGTTCGTAGACCAGCGCGAGACCGATGCCCGAGCCTTCCTGCGTGCGCCCTTGCGTGCCCTCCACGCGATGAAAGCGCTCGAACAGGCGCGGCATTTCGTGCGCCGGAATCCCGCTGCCGCTGTCTTCGACGGTGAGCAGCGCATCCGCGCCATGGCGCGCGAGACTCACGCCGATGCGCCCGGCCAGCGTGAACTTGAAGGCATTCGAGAGCAGATTCAGGACGATCTTTTCCCACATCTGCCGGTCGACATACACTGCCTCGTCGAGCCGGCACTGCACGCGAAACGCCAGCCCGCCGCGCTCGATCGCCGACCGGAACGTGCTCGCTACGTCCTGGGTCAGGCGCGCCAGATCGGTCGGCTCGTAGCAGACGTCGATGCGCCCTGCTTCGATCCGCGCGAAATCGAGCAGCGAATTCACGAGGCGCAACAGCCGGTGGCCGCTGCGGCGCGCGAGACGCAGCAAAGCCAGTTGCGCGGGATCGTGATTGGCGGCAACGAGGTCGTCGAGCGGCGAAAGCATCAGCATGAGCGGCGTGCGCAGTTCGTGGCTGACGTTGGAGAAAAACGTGGTTTTGGCGCGATCGAGCGCGGCCAGTTGCTCGACGCGCCGACGTTCGTTTTCGACCGCGCGCGCGGCTTCGACAATGCTGCCCGCCTGCGCCGCGACCAGTTCGATAAAGCGGCGGTAATCGTCGTCGAATCGCAGCCGCGGGCTCAGACCCGCGACGAGAAAGCCGATACAGCCGTTCGCGCCAGCGGGCGCGGCGGAATCCGCACGACCGGTTGCACGCATCAAGGGCACGACGGCGGCGCGGCTCACCGGCTCGGGCCAGACCGAAGGCGCAGGCAGCAGGCCAGCGAGCGCGTCAGCCTCCAGCGGCGCGCCCGAGCGCGCGGCTTCGGCGAATGCGAGCCCGAGGGTGCCGGCATGCGCGCCGTGCAGCGCCACATCGGCGGCCAGATGCGGAGAATCGGCGTGACTGGACGCCGTGCGGTGCGCGAGCGCGCCATCCTCGCCCAGCAGATAGAGCGCGACGAACGGCAGATCGTGCCGGTTGGCGTCGAGCGCGGCGACGATCTCGTCGCACGCACCCGCGACCGATTGCGCGCTGCGCGCCGCGCCCGACAGTTGCGCCACAGACGCGAGACGACGTTCGGAGAGGATGCGCCGCGTGTCTTCGGTCACGACGCACAACATGCCTTCGACCGCGCCGTCGTCGCCATGAACCGGGCCGTAGGAAAACGTGTGATACGTCTCTTCCTTGAAACCGTTGCGTTCGAGGAACAGCAGCAGGCTTTCGTCCCAGGTCGCTTCGCCGGTGGTCAGCACGTGCTGGATGCGCGAACCCGCCTCGGCCCACACTTCCGCCCAGACTTCGCGCGCGGGCAAGCCGATGAATTGCTGCTTGCCGCCGAGCGTTGGCCGGTAAGCGTCGTTGCAGAGAAACGTGAGATCGGGCCCGTAGGCGAGCCACATCGCGTAGCGCGAAGCGAGCATCAGGCGCACGACGCTCTTGAGGCTATGCGACCAGCTTGCGTAGGCGCCGAGCGGCGTGCCGGACCAGTCGAAAGCGCCGACGAGCGCGGCCATGCCCACCCCGGCGTCCAGCGGCTGCGCGCGCTGCTGCAGGCCCTGCCCGACCGCCGCAATGGCCTCGTCCACGACGGTGCGGATGGCGTGCTGGCGCGCCTCGCTTCCGTCGTCGCGCTCTGCTTCACCGGTCATGAGGTCTCCCGTGGGGGCTGGGTCTGGCTTGCCGCCTGGTATGTCGCCTGGCCTGCTGCTGGGGTTGCCACATCGGTTTGCCACCATCAGTGCCCGTTGCGGACAGTGCCTCATAGCAGCAATTTGCGCGCCTGATGCCGATCCGTTCGAGAGTGCGCCCTGCCCGCGCGCCGTGTCAACGCTCCCGCACCCGCATTCCGAAGACGAATCGCTTGCGGCACATCGCTGCCGACGGGGGCGCCAGGAAGCGCGTCAGCCGCTACAATCGCGCACTGGCTGCGGCGAATTGCCCCAGGCGGGCGATCCGACCCCGCCGCAAACGCCCCGCAGTCAAGCACAACACCGAGACAAACCCCGCATCAGTTCAGGCAACGCGTCATGGCCCGCATCGAGCTCCATTTTCCCGAAGACCAGTATTACTACTCGACCCACCTCACCGTGCGCGTCACCGATATCAACTCGGCCAATCACCTCGCGAACGATTCGATGATCTCGATGATTTCCGAGGCCCGCGCGCGCTTCCTGTTCGACGCCGGTATCGAGGACATGAAGGACGCGCACACGAGCATCATCGTCACGGATCTGGCGACCACCTACCGCGCCGAAGCCTATGCCCGCGACCAGTTGTGCTTCGAAGTCGGCATCATGGATTTCAACAAATACGGCGGCGACATCATTTTTCGCATCACGCGCCCCACGGACGGCGCGCTGATCGCGATGGCGAAATCGGGCTTCGTGTTTTTCGACTACGAGGCAAAGAAGGTCGTGCCGATGCCGAAGGCGTTCCGCGCGAAATTCCCCGAGGTCAATACGCTGGCTGGAGCGTTGGCCTGAGCGCCAGCGTCATGCGTTTTCAGCGCGGCTGAAACGCAATCAGGGCCATGCCGGCGAGCGTGAACGCGATGCCGGCCCAATCCCACGGGCTCGGGCGGATCGCTTCGACGCCCCACAGCCAGAGAATCGCGACGAACACGTAGACGCCGCCATACGCGGCATACGTGCGACCGGCCGCGTTCGGGTGCAGCGTCAGGAGCCAGGCGAACAGCGCGAGCGACGCGGCCGCGGGCACCAGCAACCAGACGCTCGCGCCTTCGCGCAGCCAGCGATAAGGCAGATAGCAGCCGACGATCTCGGCGAGCGCGGTGGCGACAAACAGCAGAAACGTCTTCATGGGCGAGGTTCTATCCAGGGGCGCTCATGGTAACGCAGGCCATCGTTACACGTAAAAATCATCATCTATTACGCATGGGAATTTTCAGTTGCCCGCAATCTGGAAGGCAGATTTTCTGTATTGCGGATGATTAAATGGTGAGCGTCGTTATTCATTTTTTAAAGCGACAAAATGAATAAATCCGGTTTCATTACGTCGAATTACGTAAACGATTGCGAAGAATATCAACCTGCATGTTGTCACTCACGCTGAATTCCGTTGCACAGCGTATGTTTTCGCTGTTATTCCCCGGCGGCAAAAAATCGCACTTCATCAATGCGATATTGCATTTATCGGTAAATGGCAAATAATCGATTGGCGCAGTGCGCGCCTTGAATATCGATTATCTAAATATCAAAGGAAAACAATCATGCGACACGCCGTTTATGCCCGCTATTTCGCCACGCTGTTATTCCTCGTTTCCGCGTTAATTCCCCCCACTGCTTTTGCCGCCGATACCGCCTTGCCGCGCGTCGCCGTGCTCGCCACTGGCGGCACCATCGCCGGTCAGGCCGATGCGCGCGCGGCCAACGCCTACAACGCGGGCGCAGTGGGCGCCCAGCAACTCGTGCAGGCCGTGCCCGGCATCGAAAAACTCGCGCAACTGAGCACCGAACAGGTCGCCTCGATCGGCTCGCAGGACATGAACGACAAGGTCTGGTTCGCGCTGGCGCGGCGCATCCAGCAGATATTCGATCGCAACGAGGCCGATGCTGTCGTCATCACCCACGGCACCGACACGCTCGAAGAAACCGCCTTCTTCCTCGACAACGTGCTGCACACCGACAAACCCGTCGTGCTGGTCGGCTCGATGCGGCCGTCCACGGCCACCAGCGCCGACGGCCCGAGCAATCTCTACGAAGCGGTGGAAGTGGCGGCGAGCCCGGCGGCGCGCGGGCGCGGCGTGATGGTCGTGCTCAACGACACGATCCAGTCGGCGCGGGCGACGACCAAAACCAACACCACGAGCGTGCAGACCTTCGTGTCGCCCAACAGCGGGCCGATCGGTTACGTCGATCCGGCGAGCGTGCGCTTTCTCGCGCCGGCGTTCCAGCCGGATAGCCACAAGTACACCCTGCCCTCGGGCGAAGCGCTGCCGCGCGTCGCCATCGTCTACTCGCACGCGAATATGGACGGCGTGGAGATCGACAGCGCGATCGCCAGCAAGGCAAAGGGCATCGTGCTCGCGGGCGTCGGCGACGGCAATACGTCGAAGACGGCGCTGGATGCGCTCGAACGGGCCGCGAAACAGGGCATCGTCGTGGTGCGCGCGTCGCGCGTGGGTTCGGGCTTCGTGAATCGCAATGTCGAGGTCAACGACGACCAGAACGGTTTCGTCGTTTCGCTCGATCTCAATGCGCAGAAGGCGCGCATTCTCACGCAACTGCTGATCGCGAACGGCATCACAGCGCCTGCGCAGGTGCAAAAGGCGTTCGCCGCGACTTGGTGATCGCGCGCGCGAAAAAAACGGGCGGCATCGCGCCGCCCGCTCACATCGAAGGCTTGATCAGGGACGCTCGCCGCGCGCCAGACGCGTTTCGATTTCCGTGACCACAGGCAGCAGATCGGCCACGCTGTCGATCACGTAATGCGCGCCCGCCGCGCGCAGACGCTCGACCGCCGCCGCACGGCGCAGCGCGAATTCGTCGGGCGCGAGTGCGTGCACTTCGTCCTCGGTCATGCCGAAGGCGTTGCCGCTCACCGCCACGCCCACGGCCCACGTGCCGCCGTTCAGACCTTCTTCGATGCCGACTTCGGTGTCGTCCACCTTGATCGCATCGCGTGCGAGCCACACGCCCAGCTGCGGCAGCGTGCGATAGATCATGTACGGCGACGGACGGCCTTCCGGCGTGTCGCCCGTGCAGACGATGCTGTCCGCCTCGAAGCCTTGCGCAGCCGCGCCCGGCACGATCTGATCGATGATCTCGCGCGTATAGCCCGTGGTGGAGCCGATGCGCACGCCATCGGCACGCAGTTGCCTCGTCACGGCCGCGACGCCCGGAATCACGTCGCTGTACTGCGCGGCCACGGCGACGTTCTTCGGCACGAATACGTCATAAACCGCGTCGATATCGGCTTCGCCCGGCAGATGGCCGTGGCGCGCCTGCCAGGCTTGGGCCACGCGCGGCAACGCCATCAGCGCGGCAATATGCGGACGCTTGGCCATACCCATCGGACCGCGTGCCTCGTCGATCGTGATCGGCACGCCGAACTGCTCGAAGGTTTCGACGAAAGCGCCCATCGGCGCGCGCGAACCGTAGTCCACCACCGTGCCGGCCCAGTCGAAAATCACTGCCTTGACGTGTTTCATTTCCCTTTGTCCTTCGAATGACGCTGCGTTGTACGTGTATCGATCAATCACGCTGCCAGCGCCTCGCGGGCGTCCAGCGAAGCGTGTTCCGGCGCGCCGTCGGGCACGCCCAGGGTGCGCAGGGCCGTGCCGCAGGCTTCGACCACGCGGCGCATCACCGCTTCGTCGAGCGCGCCGATACAGCCGATGCGGAAGCTTTCGACGTTCGTGAGCTTGCCCGGATAGATGATGAAACCCTGCTCTTTCATCAGCTCGTAAAAGCGCGTGAAACTGAAGTTCGCATGCGCAGGCGAAAAGAACGTGACAATGATCGGCGAGCGCCAGTTTTGCGTGAGCAGCGGCTCGAAACCGAGCGCCTGCATGCCCGCCACCATCACATCGCGATTGCGCGTGTAGCGCGCGAGCCGCCCCGGCTGGCCGCCCTGTTCCGCATAGAGGCGCAGCGCTTCGAGAAAGGCCGCCACGGCATGCGTCGGCGGCGTGAAGCGCCACTGGCCGGTGCGGTTCATCACGTCCCACTGATCGTGCAGATCGAGCGCGAGCGAGTGGCTGACGCCCTTGGCCGCTTCCAGCGCGCTTTTCTTCGCGATCACGAAACCGAAGCCCGGCACGCCCTCGATACATTTATTCGCCGACGAAACAAACGCCTCGCACGGCAGCGTGCGCATATCGAGCGGCACGGCGCCGAACGCGCTCATCGAATCGATCAGCAGACGGCGGCCATGACGCGCGACCAGCTCGGCGATTTCCTCGACCGGATTGAGAATGCCCGAACTGGTTTCGCAATGAACGACCACGACATGCGTGAAATCCGCGTGTTCGACGAGCAGTCGCTCCACATCGGCGGCGCGCGGCGGCAGGTAGTCGCCGGTGTCGTGCACCGTATGGCGGCGGCCCAGATAGCGCAGCGTGGTAGCGATGCGCTTGCCGTACGCGCCGTTGGCCAGCACCAGCACGTGGCCGTCGCGCGGCACGAAGCTGCCGAGCATCGCTTCGACGCAGTAGCTGCCGCTGCCCTGCAAGGGCACGCAGTCGTAATCGAGATCCGTGGCGCCGGCGATCTCCAGCAACGCGGCGCGCAGGCGCGCGGTCATGGCGCGGAAATCGGCGTCCCACGATCCCCAGTCGCGCTGCATGGCGGCCTTGGTCGAAGCGGCCGTGGTCAACGGGCCGGGGGTCAGCAGGTAAGGATCTGCGGCGGTGGTCATGCGGGCTGCTCCAGTCGGTGTTCAGCGTGATGGCGTTACGGTACTGGAACGGCGAGCATCGGTAAAATCGATATAATCGATGTCGATATCAGTGAAACTTATAGCAACGCAAAGGTCAGCCGCCATGCAATACGCGCAGCTTCGCGCCTTCCACGCCGTCGCCGAGCACGGCGGCTTTTCGCGCGCCGCACAGGCGCTTTCGCTGACCCAGCCCGCCGTGTCCGACCACGTGCGGCGGCTGGAAGCCGATTTCGGCGTGAAGCTGTTCGAGCGCGCGCCGCGCGGCGTCGAGCTGACCGAACTCGGCCGCAGGCTCTATGCGGTGACGCGGCAGATGGTGGGCTGCGAACGCGACGCGCGGCGGCTGCTGGAATCGGCGGGCGCGCTGGAATCGGGCGAACTGGCGCTGGTCGCCGATGCGCCCGATCTGGCGATCAAACTCGTCGGCGCGTTCCGGCGCCGTTTTCCGGGCGTGGTGGTGAAGCTCGGCATTGCGAACGCGACCGAATGTATGCGCCGCGTGCTGTCGAGCGAAGTCGATGCGGCGATTACCGCCGCGCATCAGGTGCATAGCCGGCTGCAAACGCGCGTGCTACGCGAGGAGCCGCTCGTGGCCGTCGTGCCCGCCGACAGCCCGGCCGCGAAAAAGCGCCGCATGACCTACGAGGAACTGGTGCGCGAACCGATGATCTTCCGCGAGGCGCACTCCGTCACGCAGCAACTGCTCGAAGCCGAACTGGTGCGCAAAGGGTTGCAGGTCCAGCCGGTGCTTTACGTGGATGGCCGCGAGGCGCTGCAGACCGCCATCGCGCAAGGCGTGGGCGCGGGGGTGATCGCGGGCGCGGAATTCGGCGAATCGCGGCGCATTCGCGCGATTCCGCTCGTGGATTGCCAGGTGCGTATGGTGGAATCGCTCACGCGTCTGGCCGATTCCTCATCGTCCAATCTGCTCGACGCGCTGTTCGCGACGCCGCTCGACTAGGCGCTGCGTTCAGGACACGACGCTCAGGACACGACAATATCCGCGCCCACTTCATGCAGCAGGTCGCGCAGCGTTTCCGCCTGATCCATGCGCGCGCCGCGCCGCAGGTGAATGCGCAGCGCGTGACCCGCAATGCCGTCGATGGGCCGCGCGAGCCGCAGCTCCAGGGCGAGGCCAAGGCCTTCGGGGGCATCGGCTTCGGCGGGTTCGACCACACGCGGCGAAAAACAGGCGGTTTCGGACATGGCATGGACCTCGTCGGTAAAAGGCACGGTGCCATGCTAACCATGCGCGCGGGCCGCGCCAAACGAGAAATCCGCGTATGCAAATGAGTGCGCGGCGGGAGACCTTTGCGCCCGTCGGGCTATGCAGCACGCCTGAACGACATTCATTCCTGGCTCGGGTTTTGAGCGCGGTTTTTATCGCGTATTTTCCCGCCGAGTGTGCGCCGGGTTCAGCCCGTGCGTGGCACACTGGACACCTCTCTTCTTCGCTGCCGAGCGCCGGAAAATCGCTTCCGGGTCGACACTACGCGCCATGAATCGCCCATTCACCGATCGCCGCGAGGCGGGGCGTCAACTCGCCGCGCAACTCGTCGCGCCTTATGGCGGGCGGCGCGATGTGGTCGTGCTCGCATTGCCGCGCGGCGGCGTGCCGGTCGCGTTCGACGTGGCGCAGGCGCTGGGCGCGCCGCTCGACGTCTTGCCCGTGTGCAAGCTCGGCGTGCCGTGGCAACCCGAACTGGCGATGGGCGCCCTCTCCTCGAACGGCGCGCAATACGTGGACGAAGCGCTGATCCGCGAAGCCGGCGTGAGCGAAGCGCAATTGCAGAGCGCGCTGGCGCTCGCGCGCATCGAACTGGGGCGGCGCGAGGCGCGTTATCGCGGCGAGCGCGCGGCCGTGCCGGTGGCGGGTTGCGTGGCGCTGCTCATCGACGACGGCATGGCCACCGGCGCGTCGCTCAAGGCTGCTGCGCTGGCGCTGGCCTCGCTTGGACCCGCGCGCATCGTGGCCGCGCTGCCGGTTGCGCCTGCGGGCGCACGCGCGCGGCTGGACGGCACCGTCGACGATTTCGTCTGCGTGCAGACGCCCGCGTCGTTCATGAGCGTGGGCCAGTTCTACGCCGATTTCACCCAGGTCGATGACGAAACCGTGCGCGATCTGCTCGATCGCGCCGCGGCCGGCTCGTCAGACGAATCGCATTAGACGCGACCGCTCACCCTCGATCGTTGTGCGGGCATCGGCATTCAACGCACCGGGCTTGCCGCGTGCTCGCCCACCACTGTTTGCCACGGCCGCACGCGCCATGCTTTCACGAGCCCGGCCTGCACATAGGGATCGGCGTGCGCGAAGGCTTCGGCGGCGGCCGGGCTGTCGCCCTGGAACAGCAGCAGCGCATTGTCGACGGGATCGGCGATCGCGCCCGCGAGCAGCAATTCGCCGCGCTCCGCCGCCGCCCACGCGAGCGCGAGATGCGCGTGGCGATGTTCGGCGCGCCGGTCGAGGTAATCGTCGGCGAGTTCGTACATCAAGAGGTAATGCATGGCCTGTCTCCTTGTGCGTGCGATGCAGATAGATCGCATTGTGCCGTAGCGCACGTCAACCGAAGCGTGCGCCGGTCCGTTTTCAGGTTGGCTTTGCCATAATGGTTGCGGCGATGGGCAAGGATGTGACGAACCAGCGGCCTGCGCGCACGACTACCGACAATGTCGATATCCCATGGGAGTGAACGATGAAGATCCAATCCGTCATTGCTGCAATCGTGCTGGGCGGCGTGTTCGCCGCACCGGCGTTCGCACAGACCGCTGCTCCGGCCGCCGCTTCGGGCGCTGCCATGAATAGCCAGCAGTCGAAAATGAAGACCTGCAACACGCAGGCCGCCGACAAGAAAGGCGACGACCGCAAGGCCTTCATGAAGCAATGCCTGTCGGCAAGCGGCGCGGCCCCGGCCACCAAGATGACGCAACAGGAACGCATGAAGTCCTGCAACACGCAAGCCGCCGACAAGAAAGGCGATGACCGTAAAGCCTTCATGAAGACCTGCCTCTCGACCAAGAGCTGATTCGATGCCATCGGCATCCGCCAGGGATTCCTGATCAACCTGGCGAAGCATCGCGTAGTGCATCGGCAAACGACGCGCCCCGGCATTTTGCTGCGGCGCGTCGTTTTTTATGGTGTGGTTCATGCAACGCGAACCGCCAGGACCTCGCGCCGGCGCGCCATTTTTCTCCTATGATGGCTCCAGCGGCCCCTTCCCTTATACGAAAACGTCTATCGCCATCGGGCCGACCTACAGAGGCTGATCCTGCTTGATGCCATCGGCATCGAACGGAGGCGCAGATGGCATGGAGACACAAGAATCGCTGGTTTCGTCGCTGGATGCTGGTGATGGTGTTCTGGCTCGTGCCGGTGATGATCGTCGCGGTGCGCGAGATCCAGGAGGAAATGGCCTATAACCGCGCGGATCTGCAGCGCGCGCTCACCTCGTGGACCTTCACCGACGCCGAACGCAACGCCGGCGCCCCGCTGCACTGCCAGGGCACGCCCGAAAGCGCGGGCGCCGCGGCTTGCCCGCAGGCCGTGCTGGCCGAAAACGCCGCCGTCTGGCAAACCGCACGCGACGAATACGCGCAACGCCGCATGACGCTCGTGCGCTATCTCTGGCATGCGTTTGTTGGTTACTGGATCGTGCCGGCCGTTGGGCTGCTCGTGTTCGGCATCGTGATCGGCGCGATTCGACGCGCGCTACGGCGACCGCCGGCCGCCAAAATCGTGCCGGAACCCTGATTTTCCCCGCTCTCGTTTGCTTTCCTCGACCCCGCCAGGCCTTGCTGGTGGCGGCGCGCGGCCGCTGCGCGATTTCCGTGCCCGCTCCGAATGGTCATTTGAAAGCCTGTGCTATAACGACGAGGCTGATTCGTCATCGGCAGCGCCGCGGCGGTTCGGCTTTCCGGAAAACAGAACGGAGAACAACATGCAAGGACGTCGCTTCATCCTGAGAGCATCGGTTGCCATCGCACTCGCCAGTGCGGCTCTCGCAGGCTGCTCGACCACCGGCAGCACGCCACCCACCGATCAAACCAACGACGCGCGCCGCCAGTCGATCGACGCCAGCGTCGACGGCACGATGTCGCGCCTGTTCCAGACCGTGCCGGGCGCGCGCGAGCTGGTCGGCAAGGCGCGTGGCGTGCTGGTGTTCCCGCAGGTGATTCAGGCCGGTATCGGCATCGGTGGCGAGCACGGCGACGGCGCGTTGCGCGTCGGCGGCAGCACGGTGGGCTACTACAGCACGACGGGCGCGTCGGTGGGCGCGACGCTCGGCATGCAGTCGAAAGCCGTGGTGTATCTGTTCATGACCGAAGACGCGCTCGAACGGCTGCGGACCTCGGAAGGCTGGTCGGTGGGCGGCGACGCCTCGGTGGCCGCCGTCAAGGTGGGCGCCAACGGCAAGATCGACACCACCACCGCCGTCAAACCCGTCGAAGTCTTCGTGCTGACCAACAGCGGGTTGATCGGCGATCTGTCGCTCGGCACCACCAAGATCACGCAACTGAAGCTGTAACGCGCTGCGGATCGACGTCCGCGCTCAGGTCGCGGACGTATCGATCACCTTGAAACGCGAACGCCGGTTCGCGCGAATCACCGCCTGATACGCCTCCACATACTGCTGCGCCATGCGATGCGAGGTGAAGCGCTCCTCGAAGCGGCGGCGCACGCCGTCACGCGGCACGCGCGCGAGGCGATTGATGGCGGCCACCGCGCCAATCTCGTCTTCGACGATAAAACCCGATACGCCATCGTCCACCACTTCCGGCACCGCGCCGCGATTGAAGGCGATCACCGGCGTGCCGCAGGCCATCGCCTCGATCATCACCAGACCGAACGGCTCCGGCCAGTCGATCGGGAACAGCAGCGCATGGGCGCCCGAAAGAAACTCGGCTTTCTGGCTGTCGTTGATCTCGCCGACGAAATCGACGTTCGGCAATGCGAACAGCGGCTTGATCTCGCGCTCGAAATACTCGCGGTCGGCTTCGTCGACCTTGGCGGCGATGCGGATCGGCAGGCCGCAACGCTGGGCAATGCGGATCGCCGTATCGACGCGCTTTTCCGGCGAAATGCGCCCGAGAAACGCCAGATAGCGCTGCTCCACCGGCTGCGGCGTGTAGAGATTTTCGGGCAGGCCGTGATAGACCGTGCGCAGCCATTTGGCCTGCGGGATCGGCTGGCGCTGCGAGTTGGAGATCGAGATGACCGGCGCGGTGTTGAAGGTGTCGAACACCGGCTGCTGCTCGGGCAGATCGAGGCGGCCATGCAGCGTGGTCACGAACGGCGTTTCCTGGCGCTTGAACACCGAAAACGAGTAGTAGTCCATATGGAAGTGCAGCACGTCGAACTGATCGGCCTGACGGCGCACCAGTTCCATCAGCAGCATGTGCGGCGCCACGCGGTCGCGAATCGCGGGATCGAGACGCAGCGCGCGCGGCCAGACCGGTTCGAGCTTCGCGCTCGTGACGGAATCGCCGCTGGCGAACAGCGTCACGTCATGGCCGAGCTCGACCAGCGCCTCGGTGATGTACGACACGGCGCGTTCCGTGCCGCCATAGAGCTTGGGCGGGACCGATTCGGTCAGCGGAGCGATCTGCGCAATTCTCATCGGGGTGTCTCCAGTGTTCGGCAGCGACGCCTGGGCCCATCGGGTCAAGCAAACGGGTAACGCACGGGTAACACGTGAGTGACGCACATTGCGCGCCCGTTGCCTCGGGAACCTCGTGAGGCATTGTAAGCGAGGTGTCACAAAGCGCACACGCAGCGGGCGTTCCGGGGACCGAACGCGCCCGCTTTTGCTGGCGTACCAACGATCCATTATTCGGCAATCGACGCCGCCTCGCCCCCGCTCTTTCAATTTTTCATACTGATTTACATGCGGATACAACGGCGCCCGGGCGAGCCATGCTCAGCGCGTCGGCCACTTCCATGCGGGCACGTCGAGGGAATCGGGATCGGCGAAGCTGGTGGCGCCCAGACGCCGTTCCAGCACGATCGACTGGCTGCCCGCTTCGCGCTCCAGCGCCGCCACGAGCCGCGCCGCGTGCGAGACGACCAGCACCTGCGATTGCATCGACGCCCGCGCAATCAGGCGCGCGAGCGACGGCAGCAGATCGGGATGCAGGCTGGTTTCCGGCTCGTCGAGCACCAGCAGCGCGGGCGGACGCGGGCTCAGCAGCGCCGCCGCAAGCAGCAGATAGCGCAGCGTGCCGTCGGAAAGCTCCGCGCCGCGCAAGGGCCGCAACAGCCCTTCCTGGCGCAGCGCCACTTCGAACCGCCCTTCGTGATTGACGATCTCGACGCGCGCGCCCGGAAACGCATCGCCGATGGCGTTATCGAGCGCCGCGCCGTCGCCAATCTCGCGGATCGTCTGCAAGGCCGCCGCCAGATTCGCGCCATCGTCGGCGAGCACGGGGGAATGCGTGCCGATCTGCACCTGGCGCGCGCTCGCGTGCTGGTCGGTGCGGAAGTGGTCGTAGAAGCGCCACGAGCGGATCTGCTCGCGCACCGCGATCATCTCGGGCGCGCTGCGCGGGTCGGCGTACTCGGTCATCATGCTGTCGAAGCTCGCCACCGGCTGCGCGAGCGTGGACCATTCGCCGCGCCGGCCGTCTTCATCGTCGCGGATGCGGATCATCGGCCCCTGGCGATCCACCAGCAGCGCGGACGGACGCAGCACCGGCCCGCTCCAGATGCACTCGCGCTTGATGACCGGATCGAGCGAAAACTGCGAGGTGGACGCGGGCGGCGGCAAACCCAGATCGATCGCGTATCCAAAGGTCTCGCCCGCGAAGCCGAGCTTGAGACTCACCGCGTCTTTGTGCACCGTGCCCTGCACTGCGTGCTCGCCCGCGGTCACGGCGCGCGAAAAGCGCTCGGGACCGGCCCAGAGCGTCGATTGCAGGCCGCCTTCGCGCGCCAGCGACGGAATCACGCCGCCGCGCGCCGTGAGCGCGAGTAGACGCAGCGCGCGATAGAGATTGGATTTGCCGCTGCCGTTCGGACCGGTAATCACGTTGAGCGGTCCAAGCGGCACGATAAGCTCGCGCAGCGAGCGGTAATTGGCGATGGCGAGCGTGGTGAGCATGAGGCGTAGACGACGTGAATGACGGGCGGCGCGTTGGCCGAAGATCAACGCCGGATCATACGCAATCCTCTACGCCTCATCGCGCAAGCTGCGTCAACGCGGCTGCGGCACGCTCGCCAGATCGCGCAGGAAACGATCGCGCCACACGCCCAGATCGTTGCGGCGCAGCGCCGCCATATTGGTTTCGTGGCGCTCCCGGCGCTCGGCGAGCGGCATCGCCAACGCGCGCTCCAGCGCTTCGGACATACCCGTCGCGTCGTGCGGATTCACCAGCAGCGCGCCGCTCAACTCCGCCGCCGCGCCCGCGAAAATCGACAGCACCAGCACGCCGGGATCATCGGGATTCTGTGCGGCCACGTATTCCTTCGCGACCAGATTCATGCCGTCGTGCAGCGGCGTGACATAGCCGATCTGCGATTCGCGAAACAGCGACATCAGCTTCCAGCGGTCGTACTGCTGGCTCAGATAGCGGATCGGCGTGTAATCGAGGCCCGAATAGCGGCCATTGATGCGCCCGGCCTCGCGCTCCAGTTCCTCGCGGATCACCTTGTAGCTGGCCACGTCCGAACGCGTTGGCGGGGCGATCTGCACGAGCGTGACCTTGCCGCGCCATTCGGGCGAATGTTCGAGCAGCTGTTCGAACGCGTGAAAGCGCTCGACCAGCCCCTTCGAATAATCGAGCCGATCCACGCTCATGATGAGCTTGCGCCCTTCGAGGCTCTGCTTGAGATCGAGCACATGCTGGCGGCTTTCGTAGCGTGCGGCCTGTTCGGCGATTTCGTCGGGAAACACGCCGATGCGATACACACCCGTGCGCAGCTTGCGCCCGTAGGCTTCGATTTCGCCTTCGTGCTCGCCCTGCCGGCCCTGCTCGCCCGTTTTCTCGCCCGTCTTCTCGCCCGTCTTCTCGCCCGTCTTCTCACCCAGCTCGCGTACGACGCCGCGCGCCTCGCGCGCCATGTAGTCGTGAAACGCCTGCTGGTCGTTGCGGGTCTGGAAACCGAGCAGGTCGTAACAGCACAGCGATTTGACGAGTTCGTCGTGCGGCGGAATCGTCTGCAGCACCTGCGGCGACGGAAACGGAATATGCAGAAAGAAGCCGATGCGGTTGCGAAGGCCTTCCGAACGCAGCGCCTCTGCGAACGGAATCAGATGGTAGTCGTGGACCCAGATGATGTCGTCGGGCTCGATCAGCTTCATCAGCTTGTGGGCGAGCCACGCATTGACGCGTCGATAACCGGCGTATTCGTCGCGCTCGTAACGCGCCAGGTCGTTGCGATAGTGGAACACCGGCCAGAGCGTCGCGTTCGAAAACCCGCGGTAGTACTGGTCGTAATCCTTTTTCGTGAGGCCGACCGTCGCGAACGTCACCGCGCCTTCCTGCACGAGCGTGGGGCCAGCGTTGGCGACCGTCTCGCTCACCACATCGCCGCTCCAGCCGAACCACACACCGCCCGCGTCCTTGAGCGCGCCGAACACGCCAACCGCCAGGCCGCCCGCCGAGCCTTTGGTCTCCGTGGGCGTCGCCACGCGGTTCGAGACGACTATCAGTCTGGCCATCGTTGCGCTCCTTCCTCTTTCATCTGCATGCTTCCTCTGTCTCTGTTATAGGTTCTGGGCGCGCACGGTGGGCAATCAACGTCCTGGGCGGTCCTCCAGCAAGGCTTCGGCTTCGCTCTCTTCGTGCTCGCTGCCTGCGCGCGTGCTGCTGCCCGCCACCGGGTCCGCCGCAGTATGCGCGGCGGTGCTCGACGCCGGCGCCGCAGCCGGACGCCACGGCGGCATCGGACGCTGCGCGCCGTTGCCCGCTTGAGCGCTCATACCGCCTGCGCCGAACCCATCGAACCCGCCGCCTTCGAGTTGCGCCGCGACCTCGGCGCGCGACTTCGGCAAGTACTCGGGATAGCGCGCGTTGACGAAATCGAGCAGCCCTTCGCGCACCCGGCAACGCAGATCCCAGTTCAGCCCCGAGTCCTGCGAACTCACCAGCACGCGCAACTGCATCGCGCGCTCGTTCGCGTCCGTGACCTGCAGCACCTGCACACGCTTGTCCCACTCCGGCGCATGTTCGACGATACGCGCCAGTTCTTCGCGCAGCGGCGCGAGCGGCATGCGGTAATCGAGCCACAAAAACACCGTGCCAATGATCTGCGAACTGCTGCGCGTCCAGTTGGTGAACGGATTCTCGATAAACCACTGCAGCGGCACGATCAGCCGCCGCTGGTCCCAGATGCGCACCGACACATACGTGCCGGTGATTTCCTCGATGCGCCCCCACTCGCCCTGAATCACGACCACATCGTCGATACGGATCGGCTGCGAAATCGCAATCTGCAAACCCGCAATCAGATTGCCTAGCACGGGGCGTGCCGCGATACCGGCGACCAGACCGGCCACGCCCGCCGATGCCAGCAGACTCGCCCCGATCTGCCGCACGCTCGGAAAGGTCATGAGCGCGGCGCCCACGCCCAGAATGACGATGAGGACCATCACCGTGCGCGCCAGCACGCGCGCCTGCGTGTGGATGCGGCGCGCTTCGAGGTTATCGGCGATATCGAGCGGATGCGCGGCGATGATGGCCTCGCCGATCGCCGCCGCACAGCGCACCGAGAGCCACGTGATCGCGCCCACCAGCGCGAACGCGCACAGCTCGCGCAAGGTGCCGATAAAACGCAGCGTGTCGGGCGCCTGCCACCAGACGAACTCCAGCGCCATCACGGCCAGCAGCACGCGCGCGGGCTGATGGACATAGCGCACGCACACGCTCGCATGCGGATACGGCCGCGCGATCCTGCGCACCACGCGCGCGCCGATCCAGTGGATGCTCAGCGCAATCAAGAGCGCCAGCGCGCTGACGATCAGCGTGCCGGGCCAGCTGTGTAGTGGCGCGTCGGCGGCATCGGCCAGACGCGCGCTGAAGACGGAAAGGGAATCGAAGTTGGGCATCGGCGGCCAGTTCCTCCTGAACGTGACGGAATCGATGAAAACGATGAAAAGATCGGGGCGGACGCGGCGTCGAAGTACAGCAATGCGCGCCAAAAAACGCCAAAGATTGCGGTGAACGCTATGGAAACAGCAGGCGCGAGGTCGTAAAAAACGTCCCGCAGGTGAATCGACTGAGGATTTCGCCGTTGGTTCAACGGCAGGTTCGAGTGCGGATAAAAGCGGCTGCACGGTCGTGCGTACAGCCGCCTGGACGCTCCAGCAGAGCATCCGATGCACGGACGGAAGGCCCGTCCGGCTCAAGACATGCGTTCAGGCAGTCAGATCAACTGGTGAGATTAACTAGCGAGATTAACTACCCGTCTTGCAGGGAAACGCCTTCCCCAGACCCAGCGAAATCGCCGTGCTGGCGTTGTAGCCGGCCACGTTTGGGTTATCGGCGATGTATTTGCGCACGGCGTCGGTCAGTTGCGCCGAGCGCGCGTCCGCCGGCAGGCAGAAGTACTGGCCAACCCGCGGCCCGGTCGTGCCGCCGATTGCGTCGATGGTGTTGAAGATGCCGTCGGCGGCCCCTTCGATATAGGCCGCGCAGGCGCTACGCGAGGCCACGTCGGTCTTCGAGCAAAGGCGGTTGAGGTCGCTGGCGGTGAATGCGAAAGCCGAGAGCGGCAACATGAGCGCGCCGGCGCAGAACAGAGCCCGCAGCATGGTTCTCCTTGAATCGTCGTGTGGGGCGGCGCCCCCGCGCCGCTCGCCGCCCGCTGGTGCGAGCCGTTGGAGGCGTCGTCAGCAAGGGGCAATCCCGCTATTGTGCACTGTTTTCCGGGACAGCCGTGCGGCGCGCTGCGCGCGGCGCCATCTGCGCCGTCAAACGCGGGCTGCGAGCCTGGGCTCGAGCCCGTCCTGCGTGGTGATAATGAGCCGAATTATTGCGCGGCCTGACCCATGCGCGCCGACAGATCCTTGATCGCATCCGGCGCCTTGTACTGCTTGGCGAAATCGAGCGCGTTCATGCCGATCTGGTTCTTGGTCTGCAGATTCGCGCCGTGATCGAGCAGCAGCTTCGCGGTGGTCATGTGGTCGCCGCGTGCGGCCATCATCAGCGGCGTGGTGCCGTTGGGCGACGGCGCGTTCACATCGGCCGAATAGCCGATCAGCAGTTTCGCCACGTCGTCGTTGCCGTTTGCAGCGGCGTAATGCAGCGGCGTCCAGCCCGGTTTGTTGACGTTCGCGCCCTTGGTGATGAGCAGCTTGACGAGATCGACGTCGCCGTTGAGCGAGGCCAGCATCAGCGCGTTTTCGCCGGCCTTGTCTTCGATGTTGATCTTGGTGTTCGGGTTGTCGAGCAGCAGCGCGGCAACCTTGTCCGACTTTTCGCGCGCAGCCAGCACGAGCAGCGGCATGCCCTGGTCGTCGGTGGCGTTCGGGTCCTGGCCGTTGGCGATGTCCTTGGCGACGCCCTTGTCGTCGTCGAACTTCACGCCCTTCACGAGCGAGTCGATCGGCGCGGCATAGGCCGGCGCGCTCGCGAAGAAGGCGGCACCCATGCCGATGGCGAGCGCGGCAGCGAGGCTGCGCAGGCCGGCGGCGCGCGGTGCGGACGTGGCGTGGACGGTGGACGTCAGCGAATTCAGGTTCATGTCAGGCCTTTACGTTATTCGATATCTGATTGATAACAAACGAAATACAAGCAACATTGCCGGCACGCGGGCCGCTGCGGTCCCGTTTCAGACCGGAGCCGGAATCTTGAACAGCCGGAAAAAATTCTGCGTGGTGGCAGCGCCGAGTTCGGCGTCCGGCAATCCGCGTTGCTGGGCAATGTATCTTCCGACATGGCTTACGTACGCAGGTTCATTCGGTTTGCCGCGATACGGCACCGGCGCCAGATACGGCGAGTCCGTTTCGATCAGCAAACGCTCGAGCGGCACGCGTCGCGCCACGTCCTGCACCTCGGTCGCGCTCTTGAACGTGACGATACCTGACAGCGAAATGTAAAAATTCTGGGCGATTGCGCGTTCGGCGATGGCCCACGGCTCCGTGAAGCAGTGCATCACGCCGCCCGGCACGCCGGCCTGCTCTTCTTCCATGATCCGCAGCGTGTCGTCGGAAGACGCGCGCGTGTGGATGATCAGCGGCTTGCCAGTCGCGTGCGCCGCGCGGATGTGATTGCGAAAACGCTCGCGCTGCCATTCCATATCGTCGATGGTGCGCTCGCCCAGCCGGTAGTAATCGAGCCCCGTTTCGCCGATCGCCACCACTTTCGGATGCTTCGCCAGTTCCACGAGATCGGCGACCGAGGGTTCCTGCACGTCTTCGTGGTCGGGATGCACGCCCACCGAGGCATAGATGTTCTCGAAACGGCTGGCGATATCGAGCACCGAAGGCAGCGTCTCCAGATCGACCGAGACGCACAGTGCGTGCGTCACGTCCTGCGCGCGCATGTTCTCGAGCACCTCGGGCAGGCGGTCGGCCAGGCCCTCGAAATTGATGTGGCAATGCGAATCGACAAACATGGGCGGTCCTGCGAATAAAGACTGAAAACGACGAAAAAAACGGTGAAAAGCGCCGAGCCGCGCTCAGGCGAACATCTCACGATAGCCGAGAAAAAGCTCCTCGAACACGAGGCGCGCATTCAACGGATGGTTCTCGACGGCGCGTTGCCGCGTCACGGTCTTGAGATAGCGCGCGAGTGCGGGCGCGTCGAGCTTCGCGGCGCAGCGCGCCAGCGCATCGGCCGATTGCGGGTAATAGCGCGGGCGTCCCGCCGTGCGTTCGGCGAGCAGATCGTAGGCCCAGCGTTGCAGCCAGCCGAGCACGAGCGGCACCGGCAGCTTTTGCAGCGTTTCGCCACAGGCGAAGGCGTCGCAGTTCGGGCCGGCAGCCAGTTGCGTGAGCGTCCAGTCGCGCAGCGTGCGGTTTTCGTCGCTGGCGAGCGCAAGCGCCGCGAGCGGCGCGCCGCCCGCTTCCGCGAGCAGACCGGCCGGATCGGCCACGCCCTGCTGCGCGAGCCACGCCTGCGCTTCCTGCGGCGCGGGCGTGCCCATCGGCCACTGGCGGCATCGGCTGATGATGGTGGGCAGCAAGCGGTCGATGCGCGCCGACACCAGCACGAACACCACGCTCGCGGGCGGCTCTTCGAGCGTCTTCAGCAGCGCGTTGGCGGCCGCGACGTTGAGCGCTTCCGCCGGATACAGCACGACCACGCGCGAGCCGCCGCGATGCGACCCCACGCTCGTGAAGTCCAGCAGCGCACGCACCTGCTCGATGCGGATTTCCTTGCTGGGCGTGCGCGTTTTCTTGCCTTCGTCGCCATCGGCCTTATCGGCCTTCGCGTCGCTTTCATCCGCTGCCGACGGGCCGACCAGACCGGCCAGCGCCTCGGGCACCACCACGCGGTAATCGGGGTGATTGCCCTGCGCGAACCAGGTGCAGGCGGGGCACGTCCCGCACGGCTGGCCGTCCGTGTGCGCCGCTTCGCACAGCAGCCCTTTGGCCAGATGCTGGGCGAACTGGAGCTTGCCGATGCCGGCCTGGCCGTGCAGCAGCAACGCGTGCGGCCAGTGGCGGCGCAGTTGCTGGAGTCGCTGCCAGTCTCCGGTTTGCCAGGGATAGATCATGTGTCGAATCAACCAGTTAGGCGAATGAAGCCGCGTGACAGCGCGCTCAGAGCGTGCCGATCACCTTTTCGAGCTTGCGGCGGATGTCTTCGATGCTCTGCGACGAATCGACGATCGCAAAGCGGTACGGCGCTTCTTCGGCACGGCGCAGATACTCGGTGCGCGTACGCGTGAAAAACGCATCGGTTTCGCTTTCGAAGCGATCCGGCGCGCGCGCGGCGCCACGACGCTCGCTGGCGGTTTCCGGTTCGATGTCGAACAGAATCGTCAGATCGGGCTGAAAGCCGCCCTGCACCCAGCGTTCCAGCGTTTCGAGCTTGTCGCGCGGCAGACCGCGCCCGCCGCCCTGGTAGGCGAAGGTCGCGTCGGTGAAGCGGTCGGACAGCACCCAGTCGCCGCGTGCGAGCGCAGGCTCGATCACGCGGGCCAGATGCTCGCGGCGCGCCGCGAACATCAGCAGCGCCTCGGTTTCGAGGTCCATCGGCTCGTTGAGCAGGATGTCGCGCAACTTCTCGCCCATCTCCGTGCCGCCCGGCTCGCGCGTCATGACGACCGTGCGGCCGGCGGCCGCGAGCTTCTGCTCGAGCTGTTCGCGAAACCAGGCGAGATGCGTGGTCTTGCCCGCACCGTCGATGCCTTCGAACGTGATGAATCGGCCCCGCGCCATTTAGTTACCCCGGATGTACTTATCGACGGCCTTGTTATGGTCGACGAGATTGTCAGAAAAAACGCTGCTGCCATCCCCGCGCGCCACGAAATAAAGCGCGGCGGTCGCGGCGGGATTGAGCGCCGCCTGTAGCGAGGCGGCGCCGGGCAGCGCGATTGGAGTCGGCGGCAGCCCGAGGCGCAGGTACGTATTGTAAAGAGTGTCGATCTGCAGATCGCGCTTGTGCAGACGCCCCATATAGCTCTCGCCCATCCCGTAGATCACGGACGGATCGGTCTGCAGCGGCATGCCTACCTTCAGACGATTGGTGAACACCGCGGCCACCTGGGCGCGATCGCCCGCCTTGCCGGTTTCCTTTTCGACCAGCGACGCCAGCGTGAGCGCCTCGTAAGGCGACTTCAGCGGCAGACCCGGCGCGCGCGCGGCCCACACTTCGTTCAGATGCGTCTGCATCACCTTGTAGGCGCGGCGGTAGACGTCGAGATCGCTCGAACCCTTGTCGAACAGATACGTATCCGGGAAGAACAGGCCTTCGCCGCTGCCCTGCGGTGCGGGCGGCGCGCCGATCGCGGCAAGCAGCTGCGCGTCGGTCATGGCGGCGGTGTCGTGGCTCAGCGCCGGATTGGCGTCGAGTTCCTGGCGCATATGTTTGAAGGTCCAGCCTTCGATGATGGTCGCGACATATTCGTTGACGTCGCCGAGCGCCATCTTCTGCAGCACTTCATAAGGCGTGATGCCCGCCTTGAACTCGTAATTGCCCGATTTGAGCTGGCTTTGCAGCCCGAGCACGCGCGTCATCAGCACGAACAACTGGGGCTGGACCGGTACGCCGCCGCGCCGCAACTGCGTGGTGACGCTGCGCACCGAACTGTGCGGCTTGATGGTGACGTCGAGCTGCTGGACGGCCAGCGGAATCGGCCGCGTGGCCCAATATGCAACGCCGCCCGCGGCGGCTGCGCCGAGCACGACGAGCGCTGCGCCCGCGGCAAGGCATTTCTTCAGGAGGGACATGGAAACATGACTCTGGGGGACCTCATATAATAACCGCTTGCCCTCGCTAAAGTCAGGATTGACTGTTCCCCGAATCCATGAACGCACCGCTCGCTCACGTAACCCCGGACGCCCCGTCCGCAGCCGATTTCGACGCCGTCCTCCAGGGCTGCGCCTACGCGATACTGCCGCAGTTCGGCGTGATCGACGCCAATGGCGACGACGCTGCCAGCTTCCTGCACGGCCAGCTCACCAACGACGTCCAGCATCTCGATGTCGCGGGCGCGCGCCTCGCCGGCTACTGCTCGGCCAAAGGCCGCCTGCTCGCTTCGTTTCTCACCTGGAAAAGCGGCGAAACGATCCGCCTGATGCTTTCAAAGGACGTGCAGGCCAGCGTGCAAAAGCGCCTGTCGATGTTCGTGCTGCGCGCCAAAGCCAAACTCACCGACGATACCGACAAGCTGCTCGTGGTCGGTCTGGCCGGTGACGTGCGCGGCGCGCTGGCGCGCGTGTTCGACGCGCTGCCCGATGGCGTGCACGTGAAAGTGGACGATCCGGCCGGCACGCTGATCCGCCTGCCCGATGCTGCTGGCCGTCTGCGCTATCTGTGGGTTGGCCCGAAGGAAGCCGTCGAGGCGAAACTCGCCACGCTCGCAGGCGAACTCAAGGCCGTGCCGTCCACGGTGTGGGACTGGCTCGACATCCGCGCGGGCGAGCCGCGCATCACCCAGGCGGTCAGCGAACAGTTCGTCCCGCAGATGGTCAACTACGACGTGCTCGGCGGCGTGAACTTCAAGAAAGGCTGCTATCCGGGCCAGGAAGTGGTCGCGCGCAGCCAGTATCGCGGCACCATCAAGCGCCGCACGGCGCTGGCGAGCGTCGCGGCCGGCCTCGACGCCGCGCATGCGGGCGTCGAACTGTTCCACTCGGACGATCCGGGCCAGCCCTGCGGCATGATCGTGAACGCAGCGGCCGCGCCGGAAGGCCTCGTCGATCTGCTCGCCGAAATCAAGCTGGCGGCGCTCGAATCGGGCAGCGTGCATCTGGGTTCGGCCGAAGGCCCGGCGCTGCGCATCCTGCCGCTGCCCTACGCACTGCCCACGGAAGTCTGAGTTTTTGACGGCGTTATCACTCGTGCGCCGGGCGCGCTTTACAGCTTGCCCGCGCACGGGTTGGTTCGCGCAAAAAAATAGCCATCGAGGAGACCGCGCGCGATGTGCCTGATCGTTTTTGACTGGCGGCCGCGCGCAAGCGACGGCGCGCTCTTCACGCTCGCGGCCAACCGCGACGAATTCCTGCGCCGTACGGCCGCGCCGCTGCAATGGTGGGACGACGCGCCCGACGTGCTGGCGGGCCGCGATCTGGTCGGTGGCGGCACGTGGTTGGGCATGACGCGCGGCGGACGCTTCGCCGCCCTGACCAATTACCGCGCGCCGCATGAAATGCGCCCCGACGCGCCCACGCGCGGCACGCTGGTCTCGCGCTGGCTGACCGGCGCGCCCGATCTCGCCGATACCCCGCTCGGTTATCTCGAAGCCGTGGCGCGCGACGGCGACATGTACAACGGCTTCAATCTGGTGATCGGTGACTGGACGCGGCGCGAACTCGCCTGGTACTGCAACCGCGGCGAGCGTGTGCCCACGCTGCTGCCCGAAGGCACCCACGGGATTTCCAACGCCGTGCTCGATACGCCCTGGCCCAAGCTCGTGCACAAGCGCGCCGAACTCGCGCAGCAGGTCGCGAACGGTCCAGAGGTTCCGCTAGATCAGTTGATCGACATGATGCGCGACCCGCGCATCGCACCCGACGCCGACTTGCCCGCCACCGGCATTCCGCTGGAGCGCGAGCGCGCGCTTTCAGCGGCGTTTATCGATACGCCCGACTACGGTACGCGCGGCACCACGGCGCTGCGCGTGCGCGTGAACCGCGATCGGCTCGATGTGCAAACCTGCGAGCGCAGCGACGACGATGGCTCGCATCGCATCAAGCGTCCGGGCGGCTTCGAGCGCCGCGAACGCTATACGGTGAACGCGACCGTCGCCAGTTTCGATCAAGCCTGAACGACTACGCCGCGCGCTCGAACGCTTCTACCAGCGCCTGCGCGGCGTCGCCTTGCGCGCGCCGCGCTTCGTCCACGAAAGCGCCCAGCTTGAAGAACTCGTGGACCATGCCGTCGTAGTGCACGAGCGTCACGTCGTTGCCGGCGGCGCGCAGTTTCTGCGCATACGCAACACCTTCATCGACGAGCGGATCGAACTCCGCCACCGCGATCCACGCGGGCGGCACGCCATGAAAATCGGGCGCGCCGCGCGTACCGTCGAGCGGCGCGAAACGCCAGTCCTCGCGATCGGACGCATCGCGCACGTAATGATTGAAGAACCACTGGATCGTGGGCGCTTCCAGCAGATAACCCTCCGCCAGACGCCGATGCGACTGCGTTTGCTGATGGCTGTCCGTGCCCGGATAGATCAGCATTTGCAGCAGCGGCGCGATGCCCGCGTCGCGTGCGAGCACGGCGCACACCGTCGCGAGCGTGCCGCCCGCGCTGTCGCCGCCTACGGCCAGGCGCGCCGGATCGATCGCGAATTCGCCCGCATGCGCGTGCAGCCACGCATACGCGTCGAAGGCGTCGTTCACTGCGGTCGGGAAACGGTGCTCCGGCGCGAGCCGGTAATCGACCGACAGCACCGCGCAACGCGCGTCGCGCGCGAACATGCGGCACAGCGCGTCGTGTGTATCGACGCTGCCGACCGTGAAGCCGCCGCCGTGAAAATACACCAGCGCCGGCAACGGCTCGGACCACTGCGGCTCGACCAACTGATAAAGCCGTGCGCGGATCGTCGCGCCATCGCGCACCGGCACATCGATATCTTCGACCGAATGCATCGGCGCGGCAGGAATCTCCAGCACCGATGCGCTCTTTTCGTAAGCCGCGCGTGCCGCCTGCGGCGTGAGTTCGTGATACGGCTTGCGGCCCGCGCGGGCCACCATGTCGAGAACGAGCGCGATCTTCGCGTTGAGCGGCATAGGCTTACGGTGAGTCCAGTCTGAACGCTGCTACGCGCGCGCCCCCTTGACTTCGGGCTTGAGCGAGAGCGGATCGGTGGGATTGCGCAGCGTCTCGATATCTTCGTGACGCAGCTTGACCGAAGCGAGTATGCCCGGATGCGTGAGGATATAAAAGCGGCCGTCGCGCACGGCGTCGAAGGTGGCCTTGGCGACGTCCTCGGGCGTGAGGCGGCCCGAGCGCACCGCGCGCTGCAGTTGCAGATCGGCGGCCTGCTGCGAGCGCGTGGGCGGCGCGTCGTTGCGCAGATCGTCGGGACGGCTGCGCTCGGCGTGGGCGATGCCGGTCGGCACGAAGGCCGGACACAGCAGCGAGCAACTGACCTGCGTGCCCACATTTCTCAGGTCGTGATAGAGCGTCTCGGTCAGCGCCACCACCGCGTGCTTGGAGGCGTTATAAACGGCCATCGCCGATGGCGCGAGCAGCCCGGCCACCGAGGCCGTATTGACGATATGCGCGCGCTCGCCCTGCGCGAGCATTGCGGGCGTGAAGCTGCGCACGCCGTTGGCCACGCCCATCACGTTGACGCCGAACACCCAGTCCCAGTCCTTCGCGCTGCTTTCCCACACGAAGCCGCCAGTGCCCACGCCCGCGTTGTTAAAGAGCAGATGGACCTTGCCGTAGGTATCGAGCGTGGCCTTGGCGAGCGCATCGACTTGCGCCGGATCGCGCACATCGGTACGCACGCCGATCGCCTCTGCGCCCTGCTCGCGCATCGTGGTCACGACGGCGTCGAGCGCGTCGGCATCGACATCGGCGAGCACGAGCTTCATGCCGAGCGCCGCGGCCTGTTGCGCGAACGCGCGGCCAAAACCGCTGGCGGCGCCGGTGATGACGGCCACACGGCCTACGAACTGGAACGGATCGGACATCGCGTCTCCTTTGTGATTAGTTAGCACTACATAGGCAATAAAAAGAACAAGCCGGCGTATCCGGCCGACCTGTTCCGTGCGCGCTGCGTCAGATCAGCTTGACGAGCTGCTTGCCGAAGTTCTGCCCCTTGAGCATGCCGAGGAATGCGCTGGGCGCGTTTTCCAGGCCTTCGGCCACGGTCTCGCGATAAACCAGCTTTTTCTGCGCGACAAGGCCGCCGAGTTCGGACAGCGCCTTCGCCCACACATCCATATGTTCGGAGACGATAAAGCCCTGCACCAGCAGACGCTGCGTGAGGATCAGTTGCGGATACTTGAGCGGCACCGGCTCACCGTCGTAGCCCGCGATCATGCCGCACACGGCGATGCGGCCGAACGCGTTCATGCGGGCGAGCGTGGCGTCGAGCACCGCGCCGCCGACGTTCTCGAAGTAGCCGTCCACGCCATCGGGCGTCGCGTTCTTGAGATCCTGATAGAGATTGCCGGCCTTGTAGTCGACGCAGGCGTCGAAGCCCAGTTCTTCCACCACATAGCGGCATTTTTCCGCGCCGCCTGCGATACCCACCGCACGGCAGCCCGCACGCTTGGCCAGTTGACCGACGACGCTACCCACCGCGCCGCTGGCTGCGCTCACCACCACGGTCTGCCCGGCCTGCGGCGCGATGATGCCGTTCAGGCCATACCAGGCGGTCACGCCCGGCATGCCGACCGGCCCGAGGTACGCGGACAGCGGCACGTGCGTCGTATCGACGACATGCATATCGCTGCCGTCCGAGGTGCCGAATTCCTGCCAGCCGGCCATGCCGACCACCTTGTCGCCTACCTTGAACTTCGGGTTCAGCGATTCGACCACTTCGCCCGAGGTGCCGCCGATCATCACGGCGTCGAGCGGTTGCGGCGCGGCGTAGGACTTGCTGTCGCTCATGCGCCCGCGCATATACGGGTCGAGCGAGAGCCAGTGATTGCGCACGCGCACCTGACCCTGCGCGAGCGGCGCGAGCGGCGTTTCGACGAGACGGAAGTTATCGACGCTGGCAACGCCTTCGGGGCGCGACGCGAGCAGGATCTGGCGATTGGTCTGGGTCATGGGATCGGTGATGGAAAGCGCGGCGCTTGCCGCGCGGTTTGGAAACGGAACGAACGCGCGGCTCAGCCGTCGCTCGGGCCAGGCGTGGCGTCGGGGTCGCTGCGCAGGCGCTGGCGCACGACGTCGCGGCCCACGGCCAGACGCCGCATGTACTTGAACGTGCCGAGCGCCTTGGCGACGAAATGGCCTTCGCTATCGCGGATCTCGCCTTCGCAATAGGCCATCGTGGTCGAGCGGTGCAGCACGCGGCCGAACGCGCGCAATTCGCCGCGCCCGGGCTGCATGAAGTTCACTTTCATTTCGACGGTGACGACGCCCACGCCATCGCCGGCCACGCTGCGCGCGGCCATGGCCAGCGCGATATCGGAGAGCGTCATGGTCACGCCGCCGTGCACGACCTGCCACGTATTCATGTGGCGCGGCGCGAGCGTCAGCAGCACTTCGCTTGCGCCGTCGCGCGCGCTCACGAGTTGCGCGCCCAGTTCATCGACGAACGGGCTTTCGATCGTGGGCTGCGGGTTTGCGGATTGCGTATCGACAGTCATGGCGGGCATCACGCGTTGTAATCGACGCACTGGCGCGTCTCGACCACGCGCTTCGCGAAGTCTTTGACCTTCTGATGCTCGGGGTGAACCTGGTAGGCGTCGAGTGCGGCCTTATCGGCGAAATCGGAGACGAGCACGAGGTCGTAAGTCGATTCGAGGCCCTCGCCTGCGAGACCCACTTCGAGATGGAGCGTGCCGGGCACGAGATCGCGGCAACCTTCGAGCAGCGTGCGGAACTTCGCGACGTTTTCCGCGCGCGAGGCGCCTTCGGCCGATTCCTTGAGCTTCCACATCACGATATGACGAATCACGTAATCACCTTTTCTGTCTGACTTGAACGGAAACCGCGCCATCGAAGCGCGAAACTGCCGTCATCATAACCGCGCATAGCGCGAGGCGAAGGCCATGGCTTCAGCGTCCCTGCGCCGCGAGACGATGCGCAATCGCACCGATGCGCGCCAGCGCGGCATCGGCGCTTTGCGGGTCGGGACCCGGACAACTGATGCGGATAAACCGGTCGAATCGGCCCGAATTCGAGAACACCGTACCGGGCATGATGCGGATGCGTTCGGCCAATGCGGCGTCGAAGAGCGCCATCGACTCGACGCCTTCCGGCAACTCGATCCAGAACGCCATGCCGCCGGCCGGCGGCGTGAAGCGCGTGCCGTCAGGAAACCCAGCGCCGATGCCCTGCGCCATGCGCGCGCGTTGCAGCGCAAGGCGTTCGCGCAAGCGGCGCAGATGGCGTTCGTGCGCCTGGCTTTGCAAAAATTCGGCGAGCACCGCTTGCGATAGCGGCTCGTTCAGGCGCGACTGCGCGAACTTGAGCATCGCGATGCGCGAATGCCAGCGGCCGCCCGCCATCCAGCCCACCCGCATGCCGGGCGCAAGCGTCTTGTTGAACGACGTGCAATGGATCACAACACCCTGCGTGTCCCAGGACTTGAGCGCGCGCGGCGGCGTTTCGCTTTCCACCAGTTCGCGATACGGATCGTCCTCGATCACGGCCACGCCCGCCTGCGCGCATAGCTCGACGATGCGCTGCTTGTGCGCGTCGGGCATCACGCAGCCCAGCGGATTCTGCAGATGCGGCACCACCACCAGCGCTTTCACGCCCGCGTGCTGGCGCAGCGCGAAATCGAGCGCGTCGACCGACAAACCAGTGGTCGGGCTCGCGGGAATTTCGAGTGCGCGCAGGCCGAGGCTTTCGAGCACCTGCAACAGCCCGTAGAAACACGGCGACTCGACGGCGACCGTATCGCCGGGCTGCGTGACGGCGCGCAGCGCGAGATTGACGGCCTCGATGCCGCCGTGGGTCATGACGATCTCGTCGGGATGGACAGTGAAGCCAGCGGCGAGCGCACGACGCGCGATCACGGCGCGCAGACGCGGATCGCCGCGCTCGTGGCCGGGCGACGTCAGCAGATCGGGCCGATGGCGCAGCGTGCGCACGGCGATCTTCTGCAGCGCTTCGCCGGGGAACAGCGCGTCGGCGGCGGTGACGCCGCCCAGATTGAGCGCATCCGGCACCTGCTGCCAGCGCGCGACGAGCGCCGAAATATTCGCGTGAATGCCGACGAATTGCGCCACGAACTGCGGTTCGGCGGCGCTTTCCTGCCAGTTGGGCTCGCGCGCGGCAGGCAGCGTGCTGGCCGTGGCGCGCACGAAATAGCCCGCGCGCGGACGCGCCTCGATCAGCGCTTCGCGCTCCAGCACGCGATAGCTTTCGGTGGCCGTGGCGAGGCTGACGTCGTGCTGGCGCATGAAGGCGCGCATCGACGGCATGCGGTCGCCGGGACGCAGCACGCCGCTTTCGATACTGCGCCGGTAATGTCCGGCCAGTTGCCGGTAGAGAGGCTGGTCGGAGACGTTCATCGATCGATGATGCCAGAGGCGCGGCGTACCGCGACAGATACACGCCAGCGCCGATTGCACCGGTACAGCCCGCGCCGCGCGTGCGCTGTAGCGCAACGATTGGCGCCGTCCTGCGGCTGTTGCGGCTGAGCGCGCATCCCTAAGCTGGGAGCCTGACTTCGCTTCACCGACCGGATATCGACCATGCACGACTCGTCACGCTCCGAAAATTGCGTTCCCGCTCTCCAGACCCGCCCCATCGCGCTGACGCGCGGCGCGCGCCACGCCCTCGTATTGCGGCGCGGTGCGGCGATCGTGGCGGTGGAGGGGGACCTGCTCATCAGCTATCGCGATCGGGCGCTTGCTTCGCTCGGCCAGCTTGCGCCCGAACAGACGCTGCTTGTGTATGAAGGCGAGCGCTATATCGCCAGCGAACGCAACCACTATGCGATCTGCGCGGCGCAGCCGCATGGCGCGCGTCTGCTGGTGCAGGCGCCGCCGCAAACTGCGCTCATCGCCTGGATGACGATGGCGGCTCGCCTGCTGCGAGCGGGCGCGTGGCTGCGCGCCCGTCCGCCGCGAAGCGATATCGCCTCGCGTTAGGCCTTAGACGACTTCGAACAGGCCCGCTGCGCCCTGCCCGCCGCCGATACACATCGTCACGACGACGAACTTCGCGCCACGGCGCTTGCCTTCGATCAGCGCATGGCCCGTGAGACGCGCGCCCGACACGCCATACGGGTGACCGACCGCAATCGCGCCGCCGTTCACGTTGAGGCGATCGGCGGGAATGCCGAGCTTGTCGCGGCAATACAGCACCTGCACGGCGAACGCTTCGTTCAGTTCCCACAGGCCGATGTCCTCGACCTTCAGGCCCGCTTGCTTGAGCAGCTTGGGCACCGCGAACACCGGGCCGATACCCATTTCGTCCGGCTCGCAACCGGCTACCGCGAAACCGCGGAAGATGCCGAGCGGCTGCAGGCCTTCGCGCTCCGCCACCTTGGCGTTCATCACCACACAGGCGCTCGCGCCATCCGAGAACTGGCTGGCGTTGCCAGCCGTGATCACGCCGCCGGGCATCGCCGTGCGGATCTTCGACACGCCTTCGAGCGTGGTGTCGCCGCGAATGCCTTCGTCGGCGGAGATCGTCACTTCCTTCGTGACCAGCTGGCCCGTGGCCTTGTCGCCGACACCGGCGAGCACCGTCATCGGCACGATTTCGTCGTTGAAGAGACCGGCGGCCTGAGCGGCCGCTGCGCGCAGTTGCGACTGCACGCCGTACTCGTCCTGACGATCGCGCGAAATCTCGTAGCGCTTCGCGACGTTTTCGGCCGTCTGCAGCATGCTCCAGTAGATTTCCGGCTTGTGCTGGTTGAGCCAGCCTTCGGCCATCATGTGGCGGTTCATCTCGTTCTGCACGCACGAGATCGACTCCACGCCGCCTGCCACGAACACATCGCCCTCACCGGCGATCACGCGTTGCGCGGCCAGCGCGATGGTTTGCAGTCCCGACGAACAGAAGCGGTTCACCGTCATGCCCGGCACCGAAACCGGCAGGCCCGCGCGCAGAGCGATCTGGCGCGCGATATTGGCGCCCGTCGCGCCTTCGGGGTTAGCGCAGCCCATGATCACGTCTTCGATGCGCGCGGGGTCGATCTTCGCGCGCTCGACGGCGGCTTGCGTGACATGGCCACCGAGCGTGGCGCCATGCGTCATGTTGAAAGCGCCCTTCCAGGATTTGGCGAGGGCCGTGCGGGCAGTCGAAACGATTACGGCGTCAGTCATGCGTGTCTCCAGCAGAATTTTGGATGCTGCGAATAGTGTCGAATCCAGACATCAGACCATCATCAGAATGGCGATCAAGCGACGATCAAACCGTGCCCGCGAGCACGTCGGCCGACTGCGCGCGCTTCACGCCCGCCGCCTGCAACTGCTCCCACGCGGCGGCGAGCGACCCGTTCAGGTCGATGGCGCGCGAGGCGTCTTCGATCAGCACGGTTTCGAAGCCGGCGGCGCGCGCATCGAGCGCGGACCACGCGACGCAATAGTCGGTCGCAAGGCCGCAGCAGTAGACGCGCTTCGCGCCGGTCTCGCGCAGATAACCCGCAAGACCCGTGGGCGTCGTGCGATCGGCTTCGAGAAACGCCGAGTAGCTGTCGACATCCGCGTGATGGCCTTTGCGGATCAGCGCGCGGGCGTGCGGCACGTCGAGATCGCGATGCAGCGCCGCGCCTTCGGTGCCCTGCACGCAGTGCGTGGGCCACAACACCTGCTCGCCATAAGGCAGCGAGAGGGTTTCAAAAGGCGTGCGTTGACCATGATCGCCGGCATGATTCGCCGCAAACGACACATGCTCCGCCGGGTGCCAGTCCTGCGTGAGCACAACATGCCTGAAGCCCTGCGCGAGCCGGTTGGCGACCGGCACGACTTCATCGCCCCGCGCGACGGCCAGCGCCCCGCCCGGCATGAAGTCGTATTGCAGGTCGATCAACAGGAGCACGTCGTCTGCGCTTCTCATGATGTCCGTCCGATGTTGAACTGGTCAGATGTTCAGTTGAACGAGCCGCCCTCGTCGGCCAGCCGGGCGAGCGACGCCGCGATGTCCCACGCGTCGCCGTTCGGCTGGGCGGCGTAGCGGCGGATGGCGCGCGCCACGTTGTAGAGGCCGACGGTATCCGCGTAGAGCATCGGGCCGCCGCGCCACAGCGGGAAGCCGTAGCCCGTGAGATAAACCATGTCGACGTCCGAAGCCTTCGACGCGATGCCTTCTTCGACGATCTTCGCGCCTTCGTTCGCCAGCGCGAACACCAGACGTTCGACGATTTCGTCGTCGCTGATCTTGCGGCGCCCGGTGCCCGCTTCCTTCGAATACGCGACGATCATGTCGTCCACGAGCTTCGAAGGCAGCGCGTTGCGCTCGCCGGCCTTGTAGTCGTACCAGCCCGCGCCGGTCTTCTGGCCGAAGCGGCCCGTCTCGCAGAGGCGGTCGGCGATCTTCGAATACTTGAGGTCCGGCTGTTCCTGATAGCGGCGCTTGCGGATCGCCCAGCCGATGTCGTTGCCCGCGAGGTCGCTCATGCGGAACGGCCCCATCGCGAAACCGAACTTCTCGATCGCGCGATCGACCTGCGCCGGCAGTGCGCCTTCTTCGAGCATATAGAGCGCCTGGCGCACGTACTGTTCGATCATGCGATTGCCGATAAAGCCATCGCACACACCCGACACCACCGCCGTCTTGCGGATCTTCTTCGCGACCTGCATGACCGTGGCGAGCACGTCCTTGGCCGTGTCCTTGCCGCGCACGACTTCGAGCAGCTTCATCACATTGGCCGGGCTGAAGAAGTGCAGACCGACCACGTCCTGCGGACGCTTCGTGAACGCGGCGATCTTGTCGACGTCGAGCGTCGAGGTGTTCGAGGCGAGAATCGCGCCAGGCTTGGCGACTTCATCGAGACGCTTGAACACCTGCTCCTTCACGCCGAGTTCTTCGAACACGGCTTCGATGATGAGGTCGGCCTGCTTGAGGTCGTCATAGGACAGCGTCGGGCTGATCAGCGCCATGCGCGCTTCGACCTTCTCCTGCGTGAGCTTGCCCTTCTTGACCTGCGCTTCGTAGTTCTTGCGGATCGTCGCGAGGCCGCGATCGAGCGCTTCCTGCTTCGTTTCCAGCAGCGTGACCGGCACGCCCGCGTTGAGGAAGTTCATGGTGATGCCGCCGCCCATGGTGCCCGCGCCGATCACCGCGATCTTCTGGATATCGCGCGTGGGCGTGCCCGACGGCACATCGGGAATCTTGCTCGCCGCGCGTTCGCCGAAGAAGGCGTGGCGCAGCGCGTGCGATTCGGGCGTCTGCACGAGTTCGACGAAACATTCGCGCTCGTAGGCGAGGCCCTTGTCGAAGCCCTGCTTCACGCCTGCGGCGATCGCATCGATGCACTTCACCGGCGCCGGATAGTTCTTCGACATCGCGCCCACGGTGTTGCGCGAGAACTGCAGGAAGCCTTCGGCGTTCGGATGCTCGATCTTGCGGTGGCGCACGAGCGGATGCGGGCCTTGTTTATCGGCGGCCTTGCGCGCGAATGCAACGGCTTCGGTCAGCAGATCGCCTTCGATCATCGCGTCGAACAGGCCCGATTTCGCGAGCTTTTCGCTGGGCACCGGCGCGCCGCTGACGATCATGTTGAGCGCGGCTTCGAGGCCGATGGCGCGCGGCAGACGCTGCGTGCCGCCCGCGCCCGGCAGAATGCCGAGCTTGACTTCGGGCAGCGCGATCTGCGCGCCCGGTGCCGCCACGCGGTAATGCGCGCCAAGCGCCAGTTCCAGGCCGCCGCCCATCGCCACGCTATGGATCGCGGCCACGACGGGCTTGGCGCTTTTTTCCACTTCGTTGATGACGGTGTGGAGCGTGGGTTCCTGGGTCGCCTTCGGCGTGTTGAATTCGGTGATGTCGGCGCCGCCCGAGAAGGCTTTGCCCGCGCCCGTGATGACGATGGCCGTCACCGCGGGATCGCTGTTGGCGCGCGCCAGACCCTCGACGATGCCGGTGCGGGTCGCGTGACCCAGGCCGTTGACGGGCGGATTGTTGAGCGTGATGACGGCGACGCCGTCGCGAGTCGTGTAAATCACTGCCGCGTTGTCCACTACCATTTGCCTGCCTCCATGCATGCGGGCCGCGTTGTGCGTCGCCGGCTTCATTGTCCGACATTCCCGGTCAGCAGGCAGAATACCGAAAAAAGTACGCTCGTTCCATTTTTTTCTTGCTGCAGTGCATCGGGGTTTGTACCGAGGCGGGAAAAAAGGCGAAAAAAAACGCAGCCAGAGGCTGCGCCGGAGAAAGGGTTGAAACGGTTTTAATCGCGCAAAGCGGCGGATTTCGGCTGGCCGTCGGCGCCGCCGCCCGTGGCTTTGGCGAGATCGAGCGGCTCCATCGGGCATTGCTCCGCCGCCGCGAGCGCCGTCGGCAGGATGTGGTCGCGGAACTGCTCGCGCAGCTTGAGCTTTTGCAGCTTGCCTGTGGCCGTATGCGGCAAGGCGTCGACGAACACCACATCGTCGGGCAGCCACCATTTCACGACCTTGCCGTCGAAAAAGGCCAGCAGGGCTTCACGCGTAAGCTCGGCGCCGGGCTTTTTCACCGCGACGATCAGCGGGCGCTCGGTCCAGCGCGGATGCGCGCAGGCGATGCAGGCCGCTTCCGCGACCGCCGGATGCGCCACCGCGATGTTCTCCAGTTCGATCGAACTGATCCACTCGCCGCCCGACTTGATCACGTCCTTGCTGCGGTCGGTGATATGCAGGAAGCCATCGGGGTCGATGGTCGCGACATCGCCGGTCGGGAACCAGCCGTCGACTAAAGGCGTTCCCGCTTCCTGCCTGAAGTAACGGTCGATCACCCACGGCCCGCGCACATGCAGATCGCCGAACGCCACGCCGTCCCACGGCAGCTCGCGCCCATCCTCGCCGACGATTTTCATATCGACGCCGAAAATCACACGCCCCTGCTTTTCCAGCAGCGCGCGCTGTTGCGCGGGCGGGCGCTGCGCCTGCTCCCAGTTGAGCTTCGCGAGCGTGCCGAGCGGCGACATCTCCGTCATGCCCCACGCGTGAATCACCTCCACGCCGTAATCGTCTTCATAGGTGCGGATCATCGCGGGCGGACACGCCGAGCCGCCGATCACCGTGCGATTGAGCGTCGAAAACTTCACGCCCGCGTCGCGCATATACGTGAGCAGGCCGAGCCAGACGGTCGGCACGCCGGCCGAACAGGTCACGCCTTCGGCTTCCATCAACTCATAGAGCGATTTGCCGTCGAGATCTTTGCCGGGCAGCACGAGTTTGGTGCCGTTGAGCGGCGCGGCGTGCGGAATGCCCCAGGCGTTGACGTGGAACATCGGCACGACCGGCAGCAAGGCATCGCGCGCCGATAAACCGATCGAATCGGGCAACGAAGCCGCATAGGCGTGCAGCACGGAAGATCGATGCGTATAGAGCGCGCCCTTCGGATTGCCCGTGGTGCCCGAGGTGTAGCAGAGGTTCGAGGCGCTGCGCTCGTCCAGCAGCGGCCATTCGTATTCGCCGTTCCGGGCGGCCAGCAGCGTTTCGTAGCAGAGCACCGGCGTGTGCATCTCGGGCCGATGCGCCTCGTCGCACAAGGCGATCCAGCCGCGCACCTGCGGACACTGCGGTGCGAGCGTATCGACCAGCGCCGCGAACGTCGTATCGAAGAGGACATAAGCGTCCTCTGCATGATTGACGATCCAGGCGATCTGCTCGGGAAAAAGGCGCGGATTGATCGTGTGACACACTGCGCCGAAACCCGTCACGCCGAAGTACGCCTCCATATGCCGATAACCGTTCCACGCCAGCGTCCCCACGCGCTCGCCGGGCTGCACGTCCAGCGCGATCAGCGCCTGCGCAAGCTGCTTCGAACGGACCTCGCATTCTCGATACGTGTAGCGATGAATATCGCCTTCGATACGCCGCGAAACGATCTGGGCGTTGGCGTGATGGCGCGCCGCATGCGCAATCAGCGATGACACCAGCAGCGGCACGTCCATCATCTGGCCCAGCAGCGGTGCGGTCATGGTCGGCGGTCTCCTCGACTCGGATGTCTGGATGCTCGTTTGTGATTGTGTACGGCCAGGCAGACAGCTTATTGACGGCGTGTTCTCAGGTTCCAGACTGGATTACATGACCCGCGGCGATGTCCTGCACGCCAGCGGGCGCGGACTTACAATATCGGCTATTCAACAGGCGCTCAACATGTCGTTTTCACCAGGCCCGAATTCCTCTCCCAGCGATTCCCAAGTGACACAGACCGCCACGAACCTGCCGGCCAGCGGCCCGCTCGCCGACTTCGAACGCGCGCTCACCGCGCCGCGCGACGACAACTTCGCGGCGCTCGGCGCCACCTTCTACACGCGCCTGCCCGGCGCGCCGCTGCCCGCGCCGTATAGCGTCGGCTACTCGCCCGAAACGGCCGCGCTGCTCGGACTCGATGCCGATGCCGTGCGCGACACCGCGTTCGCCGCGTTTTTCAGCGGCAACTTCACGCGCGAGCGTTCGCCCTCGGCGATGTCGTTCGCTTCGGTGTATTCGGGGCATCAATTCGGCGTGTGGGCGGGCCAGCTCGGTGACGGCCGCGCGCTGATGCTCGGCGAGGTCGAACACGCCGGCCTGCGCCACGAAGTCCAGCTCAAGGGCGCGGGACGCACGCCCTACTCGCGCATGGGCGATGGCCGCGCGGTGCTGCGCTCGTCGATCCGCGAATTTTTGTGCTCCGAGGCGATGCATCACCTCGGCATTCCGACCACGCGCGCGCTGGCCGTGACGGGCTCCGATCAGGCGGTGCGCCGCGAGGAACTGGAAACCGCCGCGGTCGTCACGCGCGTGTCGCCCAGCTTCGTGCGCTTTGGCCACTTCGAGCACTTCTACTCGCAGGACAACGTCGAGGCGCTGCAAAAGCTCGCCGATCACGTGATCGACCGCTTCTATCCGCAACTGCGCGAAGCCGACGATCCGTATCTCGCGCTGCTCGATCAGGCCGTGCAAACCACGGCGGCGCTGATGGTGGACTGGCAGGCCGTGGGCTTTTGCCATGGCGTGATGAACACCGACAACATGTCGATTCTCGGTCTCACGATCGATTACGGCCCGTTCGGTTTCATCGACGGTTTCGACGCGAACCACATCTGCAATCACTCGGATTCGCAAGGCCGCTACGCCTATCGCGCGCAGCCGCAGATCGGTTACTGGAATCTCTTCTGCCTCGCGCAGGCGCTGCTGCCGCTGTTCGGCATGCACTACGAGATCGCCGACGACAAAACCCGCGGCGAGCGCTGCGTGGCCGACGCGCAAGGCGTGCTCGAACGCTTCAAGGGCCATTTCGCGCCCGCGCTCGAAGCGCGTATGCGCGCGAAGCTCGGCCTCGAACACGCGCGCGAAGGCGACGACCAGCTCGCCAATCGCCTGTTCGAGATCATGCATGCGAACCGCGCCGATTTCACGCTGACGTTCCGCAATCTCGCCAACGTGTCGAAGCTCGATGCGCAAAACGATACGACGGTGCGCGATCTGTTCCTCGATCGTCCTGCCTTCGACGCCTGGGCCGCCGATTACCGCGCGCGCCTCGCCCACGAAACGCGCGACGACGCTGCACGCGCCGCCGCGATGAACCGCGTGAACCCGAAGTTCGTGCTGCGCAACCATCTCGCGCAGACGGCGATCGAGCGCGCGGAGCAAAAGGACTTCAGCGAAGTCGAGCGCCTTGCCAACGTGCTCAAGCGCCCCTTCGACGAGCAGCCGGAGAACGCCAGCTACGCGGCGCTGCCGCCCGCGTGGGCCAGCTCGCTCGAAGTCAGTTGCTCTTCGTAAGCTCGGCCCCATATAGACCATCTTCCACCCAGAGGAACCCCGACATGAGCCAGGACGACCACAACTCCGACGCCTACCCCGGCAACAAGAGCGACGCCGAATGGCGCGAGCAGCTCGATGCGACCCAGTACCAGGTCACGCGCCACGCGGCCACCGAGCGCGCCTTCACCGGCAAGTATTGGGACCACACCGAGCGCGGCATCTACGACTGCGTCTGCTGCGGCACGCCGCTATTCGAATCGGATACGAAATTCGACGCCGGCTGCGGCTGGCCGAGCTATTTCCGCCCGATCGACGGCGAGGTGATCGAGGAGCGCACGGACCGCACGCACGGCATGCTGCGCATCGAAGTGCGCTGCAAGAATTGCGGCGCGCACCTGGGCCACGTGTTCGAAGACGGTCCGGCCCCGACGGGCCTTCGGTATTGCATCAATTCGGCTGCGCTACAATTCGAGCCCAAGTAACGCGGGCAGGCACGCGTTCTCGTTGTTGAGCGCGTGTCGCGTTACCGCGTCGCGCCCTTTTTGCGGCTCTTTTTGCGGACTCCAGGCCGATAATGAAATTTCTGTTTGATCTGTTCCCGATCATCCTGTTCTTCGTTGCCTTCAAGCTGTGGGGCATCTTCACGGCCACGACCGTGGCCATCGTCGCGACGCTCGTGCAGATCGCCTGGGTGGCGTTCCGCCATCGCAAGGTCGATCCGATGCTGTGGCTGTCGCTGGGCATCGTCGTCGTGTTCGGCGGCGCCACGCTGATCCTGCACGACGAAACCTTCATCAAGTGGAAGCCCACGGTGCTGTACTGGGCCTTCTCGGTCGTGCTGCTGGTCTCGCAGGTGGCGTTCGGCAAGAACCTCATCGAAGCGATGATGGGCAAGCAGATCAGTCTGCCGCAACGCGTCTGGACGCAGCTGAACTTCGTCTGGTCGATCTTCTTTGCGCTGCTGGGCATGCTCAATCTGTTCGTCGCCTTCCACTTCTCCACGGATGCGTGGGTCGACTTCAAGCTGTTTGGCGCGACCGGCATCCTGGTCGTGTTCATCGTCGGCCAGAGCCTCTGGCTGTCGCGTCACATGAAGGAAGAAGAATGAGCGATGACTTTCTCAACGCCAGCGCAGCGCAACGTCTCGCGCTGATCGAAACGCGTCTCACGGCAGCGCTCGCGCCGGTCGATTCGATCGTCGTGCGCGACGACAGCGCGCTGCACGCGGGCCATGCCGGCGCGTCGGCGGGCGGTCATTTTCATGTCACGATCGTTGCGCCCGCATTCATGGGGAAAGCCCGCGTGGCAAGGCATCGCATGGTGTATGATGCGCTGGCCGAAGCCATGCAGCGCGGCATTCACGCGCTTGCGATCACCGCGCTCACGCCCGAAGAAGCCGCAGCGCTGCCCCCGATGTCGCGGTAGGCCCCACACTTTTGATTCGCCCTGTTAGGATTTTTCGATGACCTTGAAGAAAACCCGTCTCTGGGTGTTGCTGGCTGCGTTCGCGGCGGCTCCCGCCTTTGCGCAGAATGTCGCCGTCGTGAACGGCACGCCGATCCCGACGTCGCGCGCCCACGCGCTGATCGCCCAGGTCGTGGCGCAAGGCCAGCAAGACACGCCAGACCTGGAAAAGGCCGTGCGTGAAGAGCTGATCAACCGCGAAGTGCTGATGCAGGCCGCCGCACGTCAGGGCATCCCGAATCGTCCGGACGTGAAGGCACAACTGGCGATGGCGCAACAGCAGGTCATCCTGCACGCGTGGATCGAGGACTTCCTCAAGAACAACCAGCCGTCCGACGCCGACATCAAGGCGATGTACGACAAGGTCACGCAAGGCGCAGGCGGCAAGGAATATCACCTGCACCACATCCTCGTGGCCGACGAACAGCAGGCGAAGGACCTGATCGCCAAGATCAAGGCCGGCGCAAGCTTCGAAGAGCTCGCGAAGCAGTACTCGAAGGACCCGGGTTCGGCGAAGAACGGCGGCGACCTCGACTGGTCGGACCCGAAGGCTTACGTGCCGGAATTCGCTGCGGCCGCAACCTCGCTGCAAAAAGGCCAGGTCACCGATACGCCGGTGCATACGCAGTTCGGCTGGCACATCATCCGTGTCGACGACATCCGCGCAATCGCACCGCCGCCGCTCGAGCAGGTTCGCCCGCAGATCGTCCAGCAACTCCAGCAGGAAAAGCTGCTCGCGTTCGAAAAGCAACTGCGCGCGCAAGCGAAGATCCAGTAAGACTGCCCCGCAGTCCTGCTTCGATAAAAACCCCGCGACCTGTTCAGGCGCGGGGTTTTTTCATGCTGGCGGATTCAGCTCGTAGCTCGTGCTGCGCCCGCCCCCATCACACTTGCGCAGCACGCCTCGCGTGACGAGATCGTTGATATCGCGCAGCGCGGTATCGGACGAGCATTTGGCCATCGCCGCCCATTTGCCGCTGGTGAGCTTGCCGTCGAAACCGTCGAGCATGCGGTTCACGACCTTTGCCTGCCGCTCGTTGAACTGCGCGTCGGCCCATTGATGCCAGAAGCGCGCCTTGACGAGCACCGCATCGAGCGTGATCTGCGCGTGATCGACCGCACGATGCAGGGTGTCGAGAAACCACCGCAGCCACCCGGTCACGTCCATCGACTGCTTCTGCGTGCGTTCGAGAATCTCGTAATACGCCTTGCGCTCGCGCTGGATCTGCGCCGACAAACTGTAGAATCGCTGCGAACTGCCATCCGCGCGCGCCAGCAGCAGATCGCCGATCGCGCGCGCGACGCGGCCGTTACCGTCATCGAACGGGTGCAAGGTGACGAACCACAGATGCCCGAGCCCGGCCTTGATCAAGGCCGGCATCTGGGCGGGCGCGTTGACCCAGTCGAGAAAGCGCTGCAATTCGGCTTCCAGACGTGGCGCGGGCGGCGCTTCGAAGTGCACGCGCTGACGCCCGATCGGCCCGGAGACCACCTGCATCGGGCCCGTGACGTCATCGCGCCAGGCGCCGACCGTGATGCGCGATAGCCCCGCGTAACCGGTGGTAAACAAGGCCGCGTGCCAGCCGAACAGACGCTCGCGCGTGATGGGCTGGCGGCTGTTCGCCGTTGCGTCGAGCACCATCTCGACCACGCCTTCCACGTGCCGGTCCACCGGCGCGAGTGCACCGATATCCACGCCCAGACGCCGCGCGATCGACGAGCGCACCGACGCCACGTTCAGCCGCTCGCCTTCGATTTCGCTGGTTTTGAGGACGTCTTCGGTGAGCGCCGCGAGGCTCGCCTGATCGCGCAGACGCAGGCCGACATCGGCCAGACGGCCCATCAGCACGCCCTGGGCGCGGCTGGCTTCGGCCAAAGGTTCGGCGAGCGCCGCCATGTCGAAGCGCCATGCCGGCCAGTCGCCGGCTTGCCAGATGTAGGTGTATTCGCCGCTATTCATGCGGTGATTATGACGCGGATTCGCCGCAGGCACAAATTAATCACCGCATATTGTGCGGCGATTAATATCCGTATTCGCCGCACATCCTCGCCGCACGCCCAAACAAAAACCCCGGTCACGCCCGCCGTAGCGGACCTGACCGGGGTTTCCGGTGCGCGCAGCCGCCGTTTCAGGCAGCCATGCCGGGCCTTAGCCCACCCACTTGCGTGCGTTCTGGAACACGCGCAGCCACGGGCTGGCTTCGCCCCAGCCTTCCGGGTGCCAGCTCATCGTCACGGTGCGGTGCACGCGCTCCATGTGCGGCATCAGCACGGTGAAGCGGCCGTCGGCGGTCGTGACCGAGGTGATACCTTGCGGCGAACCGTTCGGGTTGAACGGATAGCCTTCGGTCGCCTGACCACGGTGATCGACGTAACGCATCGCAATGGCGGCCTTCGTGATGTCGCCCTGCTGCGAGAAGTCCGCGAAACCTTCGCCGTGCGCCACCGCGACCGGAATGCGCGAGCCTTCCATGCCGCTGAAGAAGATCGACGGCGAGTTTTGCACTTCGACCAGCGAGTAACGCGCTTCGAACTGCTCCGACTTGTTGCGCGTGAACTTCGGCCAGGCTTCTGCGCCCGGGATCATCGACGCCAGGCTCGAGAGCATCTGGCAACCGTTACAGATACCCAGTGCGAAGGTGTCCTCGCGCCCGAAGAACGCCGCGAACATGTCCGCGAGTTGCGCGTTGAAGCGGATCGTCTTGGCCCAGCCTTCGCCCGCGCCCAGCACGTCGCCGTACGAGAAGCCGCCGCAGGCGACTGCGCCCGCGAAATCGGCCAGCGTGGCGCGGCCTTCCAGCAGGTCGCTCATGTGGACGTCGTGCGCGTCGAAACCGGCGCGGTCGAACGCGTAGGCGGTTTCGAGGTGCGAATTCACGCCCTGCTCGCGCAGGATCGCCACGCGCGGACGCGCGCCCGTGTTGACGAACGGCGCGGCCACATCGGCGGCGGCGTCGAACGTGAGAACCGGCTGCATGCCCGGATCGGCGGCGTCGAGCAGCGCGTCGTATTCGGCGTCGGCGCAGGCCGGGTTGTCGCGCAGACGCGCGATACGCCAGCTCACTTCGCTCCACACGCGCTGCAGTTCGGCGCGCGGGGCTTCGTAGATGCGCTTGGCGTCGCGATAGATTTCAATCGAGTCGCGGTTGTTGAGCGAGCCGATCACGTGCGAGCAGACCGACAGGTTGTGCTCGCGCAGCACCGCCATCACGGCGTCGCGCTGCGTGGCCGCAACCTGGATCACCGCGCCCAGTTCTTCCGAGAACAGCGCGCGCAACGTGCGGTCGTCGCGGCGGCCGCTGGTCTGCTTCGCCCAGTCCTTGGCGTCGCCGAAGTCCGTGCCGTGCTCGCCGTCGAGCGTGAGCATGTCCACGTTCAGCGACACGCCCGTGTGGCCCGCAAACGCCATTTCGCAGACCGTCGCCCACAGGCCGCCGTCCGAGCGGTCGTGGTACGCGAGCACCTGCTCGTTGGCGTTGAGCTTCTGGATCGCGTTGAAGAACTGCTTGAGGTCCACGGCGTTATCGACGTCAGGTGCGTCGTCGCCAACCTGCTGCGTAACCTGCGCGAAAATCGAGCCGCCCATGCGGTTCTTGCCGCGGCCGAGGTCGATCGAGATCAGCACCGACTCGCCCGCTTCGTCGATACGGCGCAGTTGCGGCGTCAGGTGACGGCGCACGTCTTCGACCGGCGCGAACGCCGAAATGATCAGCGAAACCGGCGCGACCACTTCCTTCGCCACGCCCTCTTCGTTCCACTTCGTACGCATCGACAGCGAATCCTTGCCGACCGGAATGCCGATACCCAGCGCCGGGCACAGTTCCATGCCGATCGCCTTCACGGTGTCGTAGAGCGCGGCGTCTTCGCCCGGTGCGCCGCACGCGGCCATCCAGTTGGCGGAGAGCTTGAGCTTGTCGAGCGACGCGATGGGTGCGCTGGCGATGTTGGTGATCGCCTCGCCCACGGCCATGCGGCCCGATGCGGGCGCGTTGATGACGGCCAGCGGCGTGCGCTCGGCCATCGTCATCGCTTCGCCCTTGAAGCCGGCGTAGTCGAGTGCGGTGATCGCGCAGTCGGCGACCGGCACCTGCCACGGGCCGACCATCTGGTCGCGCACGTTCATGCCGCCCACCGAGCGGTCGCCGATGGTGATCAGGAACGACTTGCTGCCGACCGTCGGGTGACGCAGCACGCTCTTCGCGACTTCGTCGAGCGCGATGCCCGTGACGTCGACCGGCACGAGCGGCGTGCTCGCGTGTTCGACGTTGCGGTGCATGCGCGGCGGCTTACCGAGCAGGATGTCCATCGGCATGTCGACGGGCTGGTGACCGCCGTTGGCGGCGAGCGCCTGCTCGTCGGTGTCGATCAGCTTGAGTTCGCGTTCCGCGGTGGCCACGCCCACGACCGCGAACGGGCAGCGCTCACGCGCGCAGATCGCTTCGAAAGCGGGCAGATCGGCCGGGGCAATCGCCAGGACATAACGTTCCTGCGACTCGTTCGACCAGATTTCGCGCGGCGACAGACCCGACTCTTCGAGTTGCACCTTGCGCAGTTCGAAACGCGCGCCTTTATCGGCGCCGTCGACGAGTTCCGGGAAAGCGTTCGACAGACCGCCCGCGCCCACGTCGTGGATGCTCAGGATCGGATTGCCTTCGCCCAGCTGCCAGCACGAGTTGATGACTTCCTGCGCGCGACGCTCGATTTCCGGGTTGCCGCGCTGGACCGAGTCGAAGTCGAGTTCGGCCGTGTTGGTGCCGGTGGCCATCGAGCTGGCCGCACCGCCGCCCATGCCGATGCGCATGCCCGGGCCGCCGATCTGGATCAGCAGCGAGCCGGCCGGCAGGTCGTGCTTGTGCGTGTGCTGGTCGCTGATGTTGCCGATACCGCCGGCGATCATGATCGGCTTGTGGTAGCCGCGCACGGTGCCCGCGACGTTCTGCTCGTAGACGCGGAAGTAGCCGCCGAGGTTCGAACGGCCGAATTCGTTGTTGAACGCGGCGCCGCCGAGCGGGCCGTCGATCATGATTTCCAGCGGCGAAGCGATGCGGTCCGGACGGCCGTAGGTGCCGTGCTGATCGGCCGGATTGCGGTGCGCGAGCGGCACAGCGGCGTCGCGGGCGTTTTCCCACGATTCGCGTGCGTCCGGCAGGTCCAGGTTCGACACCGTGAAGCCCGTGAGGCCCGACTTCGGACGCGCGCCGCGGCCCGTTGCGCCTTCGTCGCGGATTTCACCGCCTGCGCCCGTGGCCGCGCCGGCGAACGGCGAGATCGCGGTCGGGTGGTTGTGCGTTTCCACCTTCATCAGCGTGTGCGTGAGTTCGGTGTGGCGGCCGTACTGCTCGCCCGGCACGCCGTCGCCGCTCTTGCGCGGGAACCAGCGTTCGGCCACCGCGCCCTGCATGATCGACGAGTTGTCCGAATACGCGACGATGGTGCCTTGCGGGCTGATCTTTTCGGTGTTGCGGATCATCGCGAACAGCGACAGATCCTGATCCTGACCGTCGATCGTCCAGCTCGCGTTGAAGATCTTGTGACGGCAGTGTTCGCTGTTGGCCTGCGCGAACATCATCAGTTCGACGTCGGTCGGGTTGCGGCCGAGCTTCGTGAAGTTCTCGACGAGGTAGTCGATTTCGTCGTCGGCGAGCGCGAGGCCCAGTTCGCCGTTGGCCGTTTCCAGCGCCGCGCAGCCGTGGCCGAGCACGTCGACGGTCTGCATCGGGCGCGCCGGCAGTTCGTCGAACAGATGCAGCGCCGCGTCACGCGACGGCGCCAGGCTTTCGGTCATGCGATCGTGCAGCGCGGCGGCAACCTGCGCATGCGCGTCGTCCGACAGCGTCTTCTTGCCGCCCAGCAGGCCGCTCTTGAGGATCACGGTGTACTCGACGCCGCGCTCGATGCGGCGCACCTGTTCGAGGCCGCAGTGATGGGCGATGTCGGAGGCTTTCGAGGCCCACGGCGACACCGTGCCGAAGCGCGGCACCACCATGAAGGTCACCGCGCTGCCGCGCTCCTGCGGGGCCGCGAACGGCGCGCCGTAGTGCATCAGCGCTTCGATCTTCGCGCTGTCGTCAGCGGAGAGCGGCGTGGCCGAATTGACGAAGTGCAGATACTGGCCGTGCACGCCGACGATATTGGCGTCGATACGCTGAAGCGTCTCGAGCAGGCGGGTCTGACGGAAGTCGGAGAGGGCCGAAGCACCGGGGAAACACGAGAAGTGGGCCATGGACTGGGGCGTTGCGTCGAAGTTACATCGCGGCTTCGCCTCGCGCGGTTGCGTCGCAAGGTGGCGATGCGTCGCGCGGGGCTGTGGCGACGGTCAGGCGAAGGGAGACCGCGATTATAACCCGGAAGCCCCCTTCCGACCGCCCTGGCGGCGGTTCGAAGGCGTTATCCAAAGCACGTCCGTGCGCCTTTTCGCGATACGGGAAATGCGAGCACCTTATATTCACGCTGCATCGCCGATATTTTTGCGATGCCATGGCGGTCCGGGAAGGCGGTCGCAGGCGCGCCGGCGCCGCCACGCGCATGGCGATTCGCCCCGATTGGCTGCTATGATTGCGCGTTTCACCCGATCGGCGCGGTACCTGCGCGCCGCACGTCTCACCCTCTTCGGCAGAGCGCCTCGACCCCGACAGTCGAGGGCGCACGGCCTGCCTGCAGATCGAATCATCATGGATGTCATCGTCATTGGCGGCGGAATCGCCGGCGTCGCCACCGCCTACCAGTTACGCGCGGCGGGCCATCGCGTCTGCGTGGTCGAGCGCCACGCCACCGTCGCGCAGGGCGCGACCTACGGTCATAGCGGCGTCGTGCTGCCTTCGCCGCTCGACGTCTGGTTCGGCCCTACCTTCCTGCGCAACGGCCGGCAATCGTCGGGCGGGGTGATCAGCAAGACCGGCTTCACGGGCCAGGCGCGCGCGTTCGTCAAGCGGCTCGCTACGCTGCATGGCTCCGAGGCGTTCGCGCAACGCTATGCGCTGCTGCGTCCGCTGATCGAATCCGCGCAGACTGCGCTCGAAGACATCGAAGCCCGCTTCCAGCTCGAATACGAACAGCGCGAAGGCCTGCTCTATCTCGTGCGCGCCACCGACGAGTGGTCGCTCAATCAGCCCGCGCTGGAATTGCTGCGCCGTTTCGAGACGCCGCATCACGTGCTCACGCCGCACGAATGCGTGGCCGCCGAACACACGATTCCCGCCGATCCACCGTTCGCCGGCGCGGTGCGCTTCGATCAGGCGCGCATCGCCAATTGCCCGCTGTTCGTCAAGCAGCTCAAGCAGACGCTCGATACGCTCGGCGGCGTGCAGTTCGAAACCGGGCGCACGGTCAGTGCGATCCGCGTCGAAAACCAGCGTGCGGCGGTCGAGCTCGCGCCGCGCCCGGACGAAAGCGGCAAGCAGCGCGACGTCGAAGTGATTTCCGCCGACGCCGTGGTGGTCGCAGCCGGCGCGGAAACGCTCAAACTGCTGGCGCCGCTCGGCATCAAGCTGCCTTTTTATCCGGTGCGCGTGCATACGCTCAACGCGCCGGTCGCACACGAGGAATGCGTGCCGCACTCGACGCTGATCGACGCGGCGCGGCGCATCGTCGTCACGCGCACGAACCATCGCCTGCGCATCGCGGGCGGCGCGGTGCTCCAGCGCGCCCGGCAGCTCGAGGAAGCACTGCCGGAAGCGCTCACCGAAGAAGCGCTCGCCCTGCTCGGCGAAGCCTCGCGCGACTGGGCGCCGGGCGCTGCGCGCATTTCGGCGGCGCTCGCGTGGGAGGGCATGAAACTGCTTTCCGCCGATGGCCTGCCGGCCGTGGGCGGCGTCGGCCATCCGCGCCTTTTCGTGAATGCGGGTCATGGACCGGCTGGCTGGGCGCTGGCGCTGGGTTCGGCCCGCCTGATCGCCGCCGAGCTTTCCGGCACGCCACCGGAACTGCCGCCGGAAACCGTCAAGGCGCTCTGGCCTGGGCGCAGCTAAGGCTACTGTCATGTGACGCTATCGGGCCATCGCGGCCCGATAGCCCGATGGCGGCTTCACTCGGGTATCGTTGCACTGTCGAATTTCCGCATACGTCGCCGCCTTGCGCGGCCGGCCTCGCCACCATGACAGACGCCACGCCCGTTCATCCTTCTCTCGTCAATCCGCAAGGCCGCACGCTGGCGCTGTTCACCGTCGCGCAATTGCGCGAGCGCGAACACGCTGCGCAGGCCGCACTGCCCGCCCACACGCTGATGGCGCGCGCCGGTGCCGCCGCCGCCCACTTTCTGCGCGAACAGATCCTGCATGCGCCTTCTGCAGCCAGCGCGCAGCCCGTGTGGTTCGCGGCCGGTCCGGGCAATAACGGCGGCGATGCGCTCGTGGCCGCCGCCGCGCTGGCGCGTGCGGGCATCGCTTGCGAAGTCTGCATGCCCGTCGATGTGAAACCCGACGACGCACGCTGGGCGCTCGCCGAAGCGCGCGCGGCGGGCGTGCCGATTACCGCCGCGCCGCCCGCCTCTTTCGACGGCTACGGCTGGCTGGTGGATGGCATATTCGGCATTGGCCTTGCACGCGCGCTCGATGGCGTGTTCGGTGAACTGGCGAAGCGTTTGTCGGCCCGCATGCGCAGCCACGGCCGCGTGCTCGCGCTCGACGTGCCAAGCGGCCTCGATAGCGATACCGGCAATCGGATCGGCAACGGCGCGGCGGTGCGCGCGAGCCATACGATCACCTTCATCGGCGCCAAGCCTGGGCTTTATACCGGCGCGGGGCGCGATTACGCGGGCGCTGTCTGCGTGGCGCCGATCGGCATCGAAAGCGATGTGCCGCTGCAGAGCGCTGAAATCGCGCTGCTGAACTCGCCCACGCTGTTCGGGCCTGCCATGCCCGCGCGCGATTTCGCGACCCACAAGGGCAGCTTCGGCACACTGGCTGTGATTGGCGGCGATACCGGCATGTGCGGCGCGCCGATCCTCGCGGCGCGCGCCGCGCTGCTCGCGGGCGCGGGCAAGGTGCATGTGGGCTTTCTTGGCAGCGATGCGCCGCCCTACGACGCGCCTCATCCCGAACTGATGCTGCATCACGCGGGCAAACTCACGCTCGATACGATGAGCGCGGTGGCTGCGGGCTGCGGCATGGGCGGCAGCGCATCCGCGCGACAACTCGTCGAGCGCATTCTGCGACTCGACACCGCCGTGCTGCTCGACGCCGATGCCTTGAATCTGATCGCCCGCGACGACGCGCTGGCGGCCCACGTGAACGACCACGCGCGCACGCGCGGCGCGCCTTGTGTGCTTACACCGCACCCGCTCGAAGCCGCGCGCCTGCTCGACGCCGATACGGCTTCGGTGCAACGCGATCGACTCGCATCGGCGCGCACGCTGGCATCGCGCTATCAGGCCGTCGTGGTGCTCAAAGGCAGCGGCACAGTCATCGCCGCACCCGACGGCCGCCTCGCGATCAACCCGACCGGCAACGCCGCGCTCGCCACCGGCGGCACCGGCGACGTGCTGGGCGGCCTGATCGGCGCCTTGCTCGCGCAGCGCCTGCCCGCCTTCGAAGCGGCGCTGGCGGGCGTCTATCTGCACGGTCTCGCCGCCGATACGCTCGTTGCGCAAGGCGACGGGCCCGCGGGTCTCGCCGCCGGCGAACTCGCGCCGATGGTCCGGCGCCTGATGAACCGGCTCTTTTACGCTCCGAAAGATTGAAAACCGGCCACATACTGGGCAAAAACCGGCCCAAACCGCGGCACACCGTTTGCTAACGTATCGACGATTCCGTTAGCACAGCCGGGCCGCTGCGCAGCTTCGCTCATGCCCGCTATACTGATCTTTCGCGCGCCGCCCACCGGTGGTGCGCTTCCCCGCAGCGCGTGACGCGCGCGTCGGCCTGACCGGCTGACGCCGTCCGCCGCCTTCCATTCGTTTTCCCTCGCTAGACGAACATGACGAATCTGCTCCCTGCCTGGTCCGCGCTACAGACGCATTACGAACAGATCCGCGATGAAAAAATGCGCGACTGGTTCGCACCCGCCAACGATCCCGCGCCGACCCGCGCCGAACGCTATACGTATGCGGGCGGCGGTCTTGCAGCCGATTTTTCGAAGAACCGCATCAACGACGCCACGCTGAAGCTGCTGGTACAGCTCGCGCGCGAAGCCGGCGTCGAAAAGCGCCGCGACGCGATGTTCGCCGGCGAAGTCGTCAACCCGACCGAAGGCCGCGCCGCGCTGCACACCGCACTGCGCGCGACCGAAGCGAACGCACCGTTCCACGCCCAGATCCTCGCCGAAAAAGCGAAGATGGCGAAGTTCGCCGATGCCGTGCGCGATGGCGCATGGACCGGCTATACCGGCAAGCGCATCCGCCACGTGGTGAATATCGGCATCGGCGGCTCGGATCTCGGCCCGAAGATGGTCGTGCACGCGCTCCAGCATCTGGAAACGCCCGAGATCGAATCGCACTTCGTCTCGAACGTCGACGGCGCCGATCTCTGGCGCGTGATCGAAAACATCGATCCCGAAGAAACGCTGGCTATCATCGTCTCGAAGACCTTCACGACGCTCGAAACCATGACGAACGCGCGCTCGATGCGCGACTGGTTCGTCAAGCACGGCTGCCCAGAAGATGCGCTCGCGAAGCACTTCGTCGGCGTTTCGGCGAATCCCGCCGAAGTCGTCAAGTTCGGCATCGCCGAGGAAAACGTCTTCGAGATGTGGGACTGGGTGGGCGGACGTTATTCGCTGTGGTCGGCCGTGGGGCTGTCGATCATGATCGCGATCGGGCCGCAGCAGTTCGACGAACTGCTCGCGGGCGCGCACGACATGGACGAGCACTTCCGCACCGCGACGCTCGAAAAGAATCTGCCGGTGCTGCTCGGCATGATCGGCATCTGGTATCGCAACTTCTTCGGCTCGCAGAGCTATCTGGTCGCTCCGTACTCCGAAGCATTGCATTACCTGCCGTCGTATCTGCAGCAGCTCGAAATGGAGAGCAACGGCAAGCAGGCGCGTCTGGACGGCAAGTTCGTCGATTACGCGACTTCGGCCATCACCTGGGGCGAGCCGGGTACGAACGGCCAGCACGCGTTCTTCCAGATGCTGCACCAGGGCACGACGATCGTGCCGATCGACTTTATCGCGGTGCTCACGCCCGAGCATCCGCTCGCCGATCACCATCCCAAGCTGCTCGCCAACTGCTTCGCGCAGAGCGAGGCCATGATGCTCGGCCGCACGGAAGAAGAGGCGAAGAAGATCGCCGGGCCGGACAAGCCCGAACTCGTGCCGCACATCATGTTCCCCGGCAACCGTCCGACCACGACGCTGCTCGTCGACGCGCTCACGGCGCGCTCGCTGGGCGCGCTGATCGCGCTCTACGAGCATAAGGTGCTGGTGCAGGCTTCGGTGTGGGACATCAACCCGTTCGACCAGTGGGGCGTGGAACTGGGCAAGATCCTCGGCAAGGTCGTGGAAGCCGATCTCACGGCCGCGAGCGGCGATGTGAAAGCGCACGATTCGTCCACGAGCGCGCTGATCGCGCGTGCACGTGCGGCACTCAAACGTTGAACTGAAGTTTCGCTGATGTAGAAAAGGCGTGCGCGGTGCGAACCGGGCACGCCTTGTTTTTTGGCGATCTCGTTTGCGGCGGTGCTGAGGCTAGCGACCCGCTTCGATATGATCGCGCGCGTCTTCGGGGCCGTCGGCGTGCAGCGTGTTCGGCACACGCCGGCCCGCTTCGATCGTCACCACGGTGTCGCAGCGGCGCGCGAGATCGATGTCGTGCGTGACCAGCACGAGCGTCGCGCCATTGGCGCGGTTGAGTTCGAACATCAGGTCGATGACGGCGTGCCCCGTGGCGGCGTCGAGGCTGCCGGTGGGTTCATCGGCGAACAGAACGGACGGATGCGTCACGAAGGCGCGTGCGAGCGCCACGCGCTGCTGCTCGCCGCCCGAGAGCAGCTTGGGATAGTGGCTCGTGCGCTGCCCCAGACCCACGCGCTCGAGCAACGCGCGCGCACGCGTGAAAGCCTCGCGCGTGCTCAAACCGCCCTGCAGTTCGAGCGGCAGCGCAACGTTCTCCAATGCGGTAAGGTGCGGCATCAGCTGGAACGACTGGAACACGAAACCGACCGCGCCGTTACGTAACGCAGCGCGCCGATCTTCGGCCATACCGGTAAGCTCGTGTCCAAGCAGACGAACCGAGCCCGCGCTCGCGCTGTCCAAACCGGCCAGCAGGCCAAGCAAGGTGGACTTGCCCGAACCCGAAGCACCGACGATCGCCACGCTGCTGCCCGCGTGCACGCTCATGTCGATACCGTCGAGGATCGTCAGTTCGCCGGTCGCGTCCGTGACGCGCTTGCTCAAACCCCGTACTTCGATGACTGGATCGCTATTCATTCGCACATGATGACATCAGGATTAGCCGTCAGGAAACACGTCTCTGGGCGCCTCGCGCCGCTCGCCGCGCTGGCGCTGCTTGCGGCGATTGCCCTGCCCTGCGCCGCGCCGCATGCGGCTTATGCTGCCACCGCAACGGATACGCAACCGGCTGCGGCCAAACCCGTGATCGCGGTGCTAGGCGACAGTCTGTCCGCCGAATACGGCCTGCCGCGCGATACGGGCTGGGTGGCCCTGCTGCGCCAGCGCCTGACTAGCGAGCGAATCGATTATAGCGTCGCCAATGCCAGCATCAGCGGCGACACGACCAGTGGCGGCCTCGCCCGCCTGCCGCTCGTGATGCAGCGCATGAAGCCGTCGGTCGTGATCGTCGAACTGGGCGCGAACGACGCCTTGCGTGGCGTACCGCTTGCCACTACCGGGAGCAATCTGCGCGCCATCATCGCCCAGATCCGCCAGGGACACGCGCAACCGGTGCTGATCGGCATGTACGTGCCGCCCAACTACGGCCCCGACTACACCCAGAAGTTTCACGACCTCTACGGCCAGCTGTCGAAAGAACTGCACGTGCCGCTGGTGCCGTTCCTGCTCGCCGGTCTCGCCGATAAACCCGATCTCTTCCAGGCCGACCAGATGCATCCCACCCAGCAGGCACAGCCTTTGCTCCTCGACAACGTGTGGCCGACGCTCAAGCCGCTGCTTGGCAGCAGCGCGCAGCGCTAGCAGACACGCAGGACGCAGTTGCACGCGGCTGGGCGTAGTCTGGGATGCGATGCGCCGGGATGTCAGGCGCGCTGTCGATCCGGTTTGATCCGGTGCCGGGCGTCGCGCATCAGGTCACATTTTTTTGCGCCGGACGAGAAACCTTCGTCCAATCTCAGATTGACCCTGACTGGAGGGATAAAACGTGAAATATTTACCTCTTATTGTCGTAACGGCAGCCCTTGCTGCCTGCGCCAATCAGCCGATGCCTAGCGGCGCCCAATCAGTCGGCACCAGCCAGCAACCGCCGACGGCCGTTGCCCAGTGCATCGCCAAGAAGTGGGCCGACAAGTCGCAGCAGCAAGTCGTCTCGCAAAGCGTGATGGCGAACGATCAGGCCGTGGACGTCTATGTGCCGGGCCAACAGCCGCCTAACGGCGCAGCCGCAACGGTGCGCCCGGCGTGGAACGCCAATGCCAAGACCTGGGTGGGCTTCCGTTCGGGCGGCGGCGCGGGTGCCGATGCCACGAGCGATATCAGCGCCTGCCTCTGAGCTTGAGTTCTCGCGCGCCGCACTTTTTTGCAGCGCGCAAAAGCAAAACGCCCCGCAGATTGCGGGGCGTTTTCATTTGAAGCTCGAAGCGGTGGCGGTGCTTACTGGCCGTCGCCGTCGCTTTGCTGGTTCGACGCGCCAAGCGTGCCGTAGAACTTGACCTTCGAGCGCTCGCGCAGCGCATCGAGATACGCCTGCGTCTGCGACTGGCCACCGACGCCGGCAAGCTGCTGCTGCGCTGCCGCGAGACGCTGACCATCGGCCGCCGGGCCGTTCGTCACGCTGTTCACGCGATAGATCGCGTAACCGTCATTGCCGAGATCGACGCCCACGTAAGCGGGCAGCTTCTGCGCATCGGCCTTGAACACAGCGGACAGCGCGCTGGGCGGCAGACCTTGTGCGTCGTTGCGCGACACCTTGAGCGCCGACGAGAAACCATCGGTCGACTTCGACTTCTGCAGTTCGGCCAGCTTTGCTTCGCCGTCCTTGCGCGCCATCTCGCCAGCCTGCTGCGCGACCACCTTCTGGCGCACGGCATCCTTGACCGCGGCGAACGCCGGCACGGCTGCAGCCTGGAAGTTCGTCACGTGCGCCGAGATCAGCGTGTTGTTGCTCACCTCGATCGCCTGCGTGTTGTTGTGCTGGTTCACCGAATCGGTCGCGAACACGGCGGCAAGGAACTTCGCGTTGTTCAGCGGGCTATCCTGCGGCAGCGTGGCGTTGGGCTTCGGCGTGACCGTGGCGGTCTGGATCGTCAGCTTGTACTTGTCGGCGGCCGGCTGCAGGCTCTTGGCCTGTTCGTAGACCGTCGAGGTAAAGCCATCGGCTGCATCCGCGAGCAGTTTGGCTGCCTGCTGCGTCTTCACGTCGTTGAGGATCTGGCCCTTCACGTCGTCGAAAGGCTTCGTCACGGACGGCTTGATGTCGGTGACCTTGACGATGTGATAGCCGAAGTCCGACTGGATCACGTCGCTGATTTCGTCCTTCTTCAGCTTGAAGACGGCGTCGTCGAAGGCCTGACCGCCTGCGATCATGCCCGGACCGAAGTAGCCCAGATCGCCGCCTTTCGCAGCCGAACCCGGGTCCTGCGAATCCTTCTGCGCGAGCTGCGCGAACTGGTCCGGGTGCGCCTTCACTTCGGCGAGGATCTGCTCGGCCTTCTGCTTCGCGGCAGCGCGATCAGCTGCGCTCGCATCCTTCGCAACTGTGATCAGGATGTGACTCGCGCGCACTTCTTCCTGCGACTTGTAGTGCGCGATGTTGTCGTCGTAATACTTCTTGAGATCGGCGTCGCTCGGGTTGACCGAAGCCGCAGCCGTCGCCGCCGACAGCACCAGATACTGAATCTGCGCCGTAGCGGGCGTGGCGAAGTCGTTCTTGTGCGCGTCGTAATAAGCCTGCAGTTGCGCGTCGGTCGGCTGGACCTTCGGCGCGTAGTCGCTGGCATGGAACGCGAGACCTTGCACTTCGCGCTGCTGCTCCGACAGACCCGTCAGTTGCTGCGCAAGCGCCTTCGACGTGAACGCGCTGTTCACCAGCGCCGCGGGCAGTTGCTGCATCGCGAGGCTGTAACGCACGCGCTCGTCGTACTGCTCGGGCGTCATGCCCTGCATGGCGAGCAACTGCTTGTATTTGTCGAGATCGATCGAACCGTCGGGGTTCTTCAGCGACGAGATGATCGGATCGGCCAGCAGCGTGCGGCGCACCGCTTCGTCCGAAGCCGTCAGGTGCAGACGCTGCACTTCATCGGCGAGAACGCGTTGCTGGATCAGACCGTCGAGGATGTCCTTGCGATGTTGCGGCGTGTCGAACATGCTGGCATCGAACTGCGCGCCCATGATCTGGCGCGCCTGATCCATCTGCTGACGCGCAGCGTTGTCGTACTCGACACGGGTGATCTTGTGACCGTTGACGCTGGCGACGTTCGCGCTTTCGTCAAAGAAGCCGCGGAAACCTTGAATACCGACGAAGCCGAGACCTGGCAGAATCACCAGCATCAGCATCAGCATCATCAGTCGTTTGTGATTGCGGAAAAAGTCGAGCATGCGTGACCAAGCGTTGAAGGGCGCCAAAAAACAGAACGCCCGATCTTACATCAGCAGACAACAAAAAAGGCGAACCGGAGTTCGCCTTCTTGCTGTACTGCTGGAGTATTCCTGGCGGAGCGGACGGGACTCGAACCCGCGACCCCCGGCGTGACAGGCCGGTATTCTAACCAACTGAACTACCGCTCCGTGCGGTTTGTTGCGCCATCTGCCACCGCTGCGTAGTGCACTGACTGCGTGTGCATCGCGCGGCTGGCAAACTGAAACTGTGGTGGGTGCTGAGAGGCTCGAACTCCCGACCTACGCCTTGTAAGGGCGCCGCTCTACCAACTGAGCTAAGCACCCAGCTTCAGATTTTTCGCTGCCGTGTTTCTCAAGCAGCGAGCCCGCTAGTTTAGCGCATCTTTTAGCGCTTTGCCAGGCCTGAATTTAGGAATTTTTGCAGCCTTGATTTTGATGGCGTCGCCGGTGCGCGGATTGCGTCCCGTGCGCGCCGCGCGCTTGCCCACCGCAAAGGTGCCGAAACCCACCAGCGTGACCGAGCCGCCCTTCTTCAGCGTGACTTTGACGCCGTTGATCACGGCGTCGAGCGCGCGGCCCGCCGCCGCTTTCGAAATATCGGCCTGCTGTGCAATGTGATCGATCAAATCCGTTTTATTCATTCCGGTCCCCGAGGATGGTGTGGTCATTCGTGGCGGCGCACTGCGTAGCCGCGCGCCTTAAGGAACATCGTTTATTGATCTTGCCGGTCCTGCGGCCACGGCCTGAAGCCTAAGCCCGCTCATTTAACGAAGCCGATTAATACGTGTCAAGCCGGGTTCAGCCTGATGCTACGGGGCTTTGGAAGAAGTCTTCGAATCGATACGACACGTTTGCAGCCTTTGCAGCCTTTGCAGCCATAAGGCCGTAACGTCAACGAATCTCACGCGCAGGTCTGGAAACCCGCTGAAAAGCAAAAAGCCCGCGGACATGCCGCGGGCTTTGGGGTACTGCAAGCCGGCACGAACCGCGCGAGGCGCGGCCCGTCATCGACTTAGTGTTTCACGACTTCCGGCGTGCCGGGTTCTTTCGATTCGACCACGGGCGCCTTCGCGTCCTCGGCCTTCACCTCTTCTTCCGGCAGCGGTTGCGGTGCACGTTCGAGCGCCAGTTCGAGCACCTTGTCGATCCAGCGGACCGGCACGATTTCGATGGCGTTCTTCACGTTGTCCGGAATCTCGGTCAGATCCTTGACGTTCTCTTCAGGAATCAGCACGAGCTTGATGCCGCCGCGATGCGCTGCAAGCAGCTTTTCCTTCAGCCCGCCGATCGGCAGCACTTCGCCGCGCAGCGTGATTTCACCCGTCATCGCGACGTCGGCGCGCACCGGAATACCCGTGAGCACCGACACCAGCGCCGTGGTCATCGCACCACCTGCGGACGGACCGTCCTTCGGCGTCGCGCCTTCCGGCACGTGAATGTGGATGTCCTGCTTCTCGAACGCTTCGTCCTTGATACCAAGGCGACGCGAACGCGAACGCACCACCGAGCGAGCCGCTTCGACCGATTCCTTCATGACGTCGCCGAGCGAACCCGTGCGGATCACATTGCCCTTGCCAGGCATGACCGCCGCTTCGATCGTCAGCAGATCGCCGCCGACTTCCGTCCACGCGAGGCCCGTGACCTGACCAACCTGATTTTCCTTCGCAGCCAGACCGAAGTCGTACTTGCGCACGCCAAGGAACGTGTCGAGGTTGGCGCTGTCCACCGTGACGGCCTTGTCGGCCTTCTTCAGCAGCAGCATCTTCACGACCTTGCGGCAGATCTTCGACACTTCGCGCTCGAGCGAACGCACGCCCGCTTCACGCGTGTAGTAGCGAATGATGTCGCGGATCGCGCCTTCGGCCACTTCGATCTCGGTCGGCTTCAGCCCGTTGTTCTTCTTCTGCTTCGGCAGGAGATAACGCTGGGCGATGCTGACCTTCTCGTCTTCCGTGTAACCCGAGAGGCGGATGACTTCCATCCGGTCGAGCAGCGGCGGCGGAATGTTCAGCGAGTTCGACGTGGCGACGAACATCACATCGGAGAGGTCGAAATCGACTTCGATGTAGTGGTCGGCGAACGTGTGGTTCTGTTCCGGGTCGAGCACTTCGAGCAGCGCCGACGACGGATCGCCGCGGAAATCCATACCCATCTTGTCGACTTCGTCGAGCAGGAAGAGCGGATTGCGCACGCCGACCTTGGTCAGGCTCTGCAGGATCTTGCCCGGCATCGAACCGATGTACGTACGACGGTGGCCGCGAATTTCGGCTTCGTCACGCACACCACCCAGCGCCATACGCACGAACTTGCGGTTCGTTGCGCGCGCAATCGACTGCCCAAGCGAGGTCTTGCCGACGCCCGGAGGCCCAACGAGGCACAGGATAGGCGCCTTGACCTTGTCCACGCGTTGCTGGACCGCGAGATACTCGAGAATGCGTTCCTTCACTTTCTCGAGACCGTAGTGGTCTTCGTCGAGCACGGATTCGGCGTTCGAGAGGTCGTTGTTGACCTTGCTCTTCTTGCGCCACGGCAGGCCGATCAGCGTGTCGATGTAGTTGCGCACGACGGTGGCTTCAGCCGACATCGGCGACATCAGCTTGAGCTTCTTGAGCTCGGCGTCAGCCTTCTTCTTCGCTTCCTTCGGCATGCGCGCGGCGGTGATGCGCTTCTCGAGTTCTTCGAGATCGGCACCCTCTTCGCCTTCGCCCAGTTCCTTCTGGATCGCCTTGACCTGTTCGTTCAGGTAGTACTCGCGCTGGCTCTTCTCCATCTGGCGCTTGACGCGGCCACGGATGCGCTTTTCGACCTGCAGGATGTCGATTTCGGCTTCGAGCTGGGCAAGCAGATGCTCCAGACGCTCCACGACCGGGAACATCTCGAGGATATGCTGCTTCTGGTCGAGCTTGAGCGGCAGGTGTGCGGCGATGGTGTCAGCAAGACGACCGGCTTCGTCGATACCCGACAGCGAGGTCAGGATCTCCGGCGGGATCTTCTTGTTAAGCTTCACGTACTGGTCGAACTGCGAGACGATCGCACGGCGCAGCGCTTCGGTTTCAGCGCTATCGGCGTGGTCCGGCTCGAGCGGCATGACTTCGCACGAGAACTGCGTTTCCTGCTCTTCGATCGAGAGCGTTTTCGCACGCTGCAAACCTTCCACGAGCACCTTCACGGTGCCGTCGGGCAGCTTGAGCATTTGCAGGATGTTGGCGATACATCCCACTTCGTACATGTCTTTTTCGGTCGGCTCATCCTTTGCGGCAGTCTTCTGCGCGACGAGCATGATGTGCTTGCCGCCTTCCATTGCCGCTTCGAGGGCCTTGATCGATTTCGGCCGGCCCACGAAAAGGGGAATCACCATATGCGGGAAGACTACGACATCGCGCAGCGGCAGCAGCGGGAGCGTGGTGCGTTCCGGCGGGAGGAGTTGGGTTCCTGACATTTCATTTCCCCATGAGTGGAATCAATTGTTCGGTAAGTGAGGCCTGAAAAACCGATTACAAGCCTCGCGCGTGTGGGAAAAGTTCAGTGACTCCAAAAAAGGTGCGCCATCGACCACAAGATAAACGAAAAAGCCGTTCATCTCAGTGTATGAACGGCTTTTTCCCGGAACTCTTTAGCCGATCACCCGCATCAGTTCGACCCAGCGACTTTAGGCGCGTCTTCGTAAATCAGAAGCGGCTTGCCGTCGCCATCAATCACGTTGTCGTCGATGATGACCTTGCTCACGCCCTTCATGGTCGGCAGCTCGTACATGACGTCGAGCAATGCCTGTTCCAGGATCGAACGCAGGCCACGGGCCCCGGTCTTGCGGCGGATCGCCTTGCGGGCGACAGCCTGCAGCGCGGCCGGGCGGATTTCCAGTTCCACGCGCTCCATGTTGAAGAGCTTGTGATACTGCTTGACGAGCGCATTCTTCGGCTCGACCAGAATCTTCATGAGCGCGGCTTCGTCGAGCTTGCCGAGCGTGGCGACCACCGGCAGACGGCCGATCAATTCGGGAATCAGACCGAACTTGATCAGATCTTCCGGTTCCGTCTCGCGCAGCACTTCGCCCGTGTCGCGTTCCTGCTTGCTCTTCACGCTCGCGCCAAAACCGATACCGGTTTTTTCCGTGCGATCCGTGATGACCTTTTCCAGACCGTCGAACGCGCCGCCGCAGATGAACAGGATGTTGGTCGTATCGACCTGAATGAAATCCTGGTTCGGATGCTTGCGGCCGCCCTGCGGAGGCACCGACGCCATCGTGCCTTCGACAAGCTTGAGCAGCGCCTGCTGCACGCCTTCACCCGACACGTCGCGCGTAATCGACGGGTTGTCCGACTTGCGGCTGATCTTGTCGATTTCGTCGATGTAGACGATGCCGCGCTGGGCCTTGTCGACTTCGTAATTGCAGTTCTGCAGCAGCTTCTGGATGATGTTCTCGACATCCTCACCCACATAACCGGCTTCGGTCAGCGTAGTGGCGTCCGCGATCACGAACGGCACGTTCAGAAGGCGCGCGAGCGTCTGCGCGAGCAGCGTCTTGCCCGAACCCGTAGGCCCGATCAGCAGGATGTTGCTCTTCGAGAGTTCGACTTCGTCCTTCTTGTCGAGATGCTTCAGACGCTTGTAGTGGTTGTACACCGCCACTGCGAGAATCTTCTTCGCGCGTTCCTGGCCGATCACGTACTGGTCGAGGATGTCGCGGATCTCCTGCGGGCTCGGCAGGTCCGAGCGCGACAGCGCCGCGTCGATACCCGCACCGGCGGCTTCGTCGCGAATGATCTCGTTGCACAGGTCGATACATTCATCGCAGATGAACACCGACGGGCCAGCGATCAATTTCTTGACCTCATGCTGGCTTTTGCCGCAAAACGAGCAATACAACAGCTTCTCGCTGTTAGAACCTTTTTTGTCCGCCATGGATAGATGAGCCTCCGGACACTCTGTTACAGATAATACGCCGTTTCCCCTGGCCCGGCCGGGGGTGCGTTAACCGCTTGCTGTGACGGCGTTGGGGCCGCAGGCCGCGAAGCGCGTTTGCTGATTATTTCACATGGTCCGCACGCGCGTGCCTATCCCTTTTTTCACGGGGTTAAGTCACGCTGCATACGCGTTTCCGGCGCTTTTTCGACGCCGGAAACGCGTGCCGGATCAGGGACGCTTGTGGAGCACCTGATCGACGAGGCCGTACGCCTGCGCGTCGTCGCCGGACATGAAGTTGTCGCGGTCGGTGTCGCGCGCAATGCGCTCGACCGGCTGACCGGTATGGTGCGAGAGCAACTGGTTCAGACGTTCCTTCAGGTACAGGATTTCACGCGCCTGGATTTCGATATCCGACGCCTGGCCACGCGCGCCGCCCAGCGGCTGGTGAATCATCACGCGCGAATTCGGCAGCGCGAAACGCTTGCCCTTCTCGCCCGCTGCCAGCAGGAACGCGCCCATCGAGGCCGCGAGGCCCATGCAAAGGGTCGAAACGTTCGGCTTGATGAACTGCATCGTGTCGTAAATCGCCATACCGGCCGAGACCGAGCCGCCCGGGCTGTTGATGTACAGGCTGATGTCCTTGTCCGGGTTCTCGCTTTCGAGGAACAGGAGCTGGGCGACAACGAGGTTCGCGGTCTGGTCGTTCACTTCGCCGACCAGGAACACCACGCGCTCTTTCAGCAGGCGCGAATAGATGTCATACGAACGCTCGCCGCGGCCGCTCGTCTCGACGACGATCGGCACGAGGCCGAGCGCCTGCGGTTCGAGGTCGCGCGAGGCGTGGGAGGTCAACGTGTCCAGCGATTGAGCGCGAATGGTCATGCGGTGCATCCTTGTCTGGAAGAGTTGTTCTGGTTACGCAGGTCAAACACAGTAAGCCTGAAATACCGGAATGGCGACGGACCCTGCAGAAATCAACCCTAACGCGTGTGTGGCCAAATTCTGCGGATACAAAAACGGCGTGCTGGCCGTCGGTCGCTCCGACAGCCGGCACGCCGTAGCGGGCAGATTTAAGCCTGCGCCGTTGCGCTTGCCAGTTCTTCGAAGCTCACTTGCTTGTCCGTCACCTTGGCCTTGCCGATCACGAAGTCAACGACGTTCGATTCGACGACGTACGCTTCCATTTCGGCCAGACGCTGCTGGTTCGAATAATACCAGCGCACGACTTCCTTCGGGTCTTCGTAGCTTTTCGCGAATTCGTCGACTTCAGCGCGGATCTGTTCCGGCTTCGCTTCGAGGTTGTTCGCCTTCACCAGTTCGGCCAGCACGAGGCCCAGCTTGACGCGGCGCTCGGCTTGTTCCTTGAACATTTCAGCCGGGATCGGTGCGTCCTTGGCGTTGGGCACGCCGCGCTGTTCCAGATCGGCACGCGCCATTTCGACGAGGCGCTGCTGGTCCTGTTCGATCAGTGCGTTCGGCACGTCGAGTTCGGCGATCTTCAGCAGGGCGTCCATCACCTGGTTCTTGACGATAGCCTGGGTGCGACGCTTGGCTTCGCGCTCGAGGTTGTCCTTGATTTCGGCGCGCATCTTCACGAGGTCGCCGTCGGCGATGCCGAGCGACTTGGCGAATTCACCGTCGATTTCCGGCAGATGCGCCCACTCGATCAGTTGCATCGTGATCGTGAACTTCGCGGTCTTACCTGCGACGTCCTTGCCGTGGTAGTCCTCGGGGAATGCCAGGTCGAATTCGCGCGACTCGCCCTGCTTCAGGCCAAGCGCTGCCTTTTCGAATTCCGGCAGCATGCGGCCTTCGCCCAGCACGAATGCGAAGCCTTCAGCCGTGCCGCCCGGGAATGCGACGTCGTCGATCTTGCCGACGAAGTCGACCGTCACGCGGTCGCCTTCCTTGGCTGCCGTGTCTGCGCCGCCGTCACCGTGCTCGCCGGCTTCGCCGCGTGCATGGTAGTGGACGCGCTGCTTGCGCAGGATGTCCAGCGTGCGGTCGATTTCCGCTTCGCTGATGGTCGTGGTCGTGCGCTCGATTTCGGCGCTGGCGACGTCGCCCAGCTTCACTTCCGGGTAGACCTCGAAGGTCGCGTCGAAAGCGTAATCGCCTTCAGCAGCTTTGGCCTTCGGCGCGAAGCTCGGCTGGCCTGCAACGCGCAGGTTTTCCGTGCGGCTGATATCGAAGAATTCCTTGCCAACCTTGTCGCTCAGGACTTCGGCTTCCACCTGGCCCGAGTACTGTTGCGTGACCATCTTGAGCGGCACCTTGCCCGGGCGGAAACCCGGCATGCGCACGTTCTTCGCGAGTTGGCGGATGCGCGAATCGACTTCTTTCTGCACGGCGTCCTTCGGCAGGGAAATCGTCACGCGGCGTTCGAGCTTGCCGAGGTTTTCAACAACGTTAGCCATGGCTTCAATCGTCCTAAAATTGTTCGAGCGTATCAGTAATCTTTGCTGCCGCAGTCCGATGGGAAAATCCGCATCGCTTGCGTCTCGCTTGTGCCTCGTCGGCGTCGCTTGCCGGTCGATCCTGACCAACAAGCGCTCTCTAACCGGATAAAGCGCTTTTCGCAGCATTCGGCGGCAATCGTCCGCCCTGCCCGCGCGGCACGCCGAGGCGTTTAAGCGGGCTTTCGCGGACGCTGCCCGCTGGGCGGCGCCCTTTTCCGGGAGCCGCGAGACCCGGCCCGTTCCGAATCGGCCCGACAGGCCAAAAAGGACGGTTTGCGGTGCGGTTCCGTCAAAAGAGCCGAGTATTTTAGCAAACTATTGCCCGACCCAAATGGAATTGCCGTTCGGACGCGGAAAAGGCCTATGAACCGGCCCGTTTTCGGTCTAAAACGGGCCGGTTTGGCCTGCGTTTGTACCGTGCCGCGCCCCTGGCGGAACGCCATAACCCGGCTGTCCGCGATGCGCGCTATCGCGCTTCGGGTATCCAGCGCGCCCCTCGCGGCTGGTAAGCTAACGCTCGCGCCGGACGCCCCGCCGGCCGCAGCCGCCATCACTACTCTTCCAGTCGAGACACCATGCCTAACCAGACGTTTGCTGACGCACCCGTCGTCGTCATCGCTCCCGATTCATTCAAAGGCTCGCTCAGCGCGGATGGGGTCGCCGCCGCGATCGCCGATGGCATCCGCCGCGCCCGTCCCGATGCCGAAATTCGCATCTGCCCGATGGCCGATGGCGGCGAAGGCACGCTCGACGCCATGCTGAGCGTCGGCGGCGAGCGCCGCACGCTCAATGTCGAAGGCGCCGCCGGCGCGCACCGCGATGCGCTCGTCGGCCTGCTGCACGACGGCAGCGCGATCGTCGAAACGGCCGAGATCGTCGGCATTACCGATACGGTCGGCATGGGCGTGCCGGTCGCAGCGCGCAGCACGCGCGGCATGGGCGCGGCCGTGCGCGCGCTGCTGGACGAAGGCGTGCGCCGTTTTTATGTCGCGCTTGGCGGCAGCAGCACCAACGATGGCGGCGCCGGACTGCTGGTCGGCCTCGGCCTGCAACTGTTCGATGCGACGGGAAGCGCGCTCGAACCCACGCCGCAAGCGCTGGCTCGCGTGGCGCGCGTCGATGTCTCCGGCCTCGACCCGCGGCTGGCCGAAGCCACCTTCATCGCCATGTCGGATGTGGACAATCCGCTCACGGGCGATCATGGCGCCACCGCTGTGTTCGGTCCGCAAAAAGGCGTGAAAGCCGAAGAAGTCGCGACGATCGACGCCGCGCTCGGCCATTTCGCCGATCTGCTCGAAGCCGCGCTGAATCGCCAGGCGCGCCATGAAGCAGGCGCGGGCGCGGCGGGCGGGCTGGGCTTTGCGCTGCGCATGCTGGGCGCGAGCTTCGAACCGGGCGCCGAAGTCGTTGCGCGCACCATCGGTCTCGACACTGCGCTCGCGGGCGCGCACTGGCTCATCACCGGCGAAGGTCGTTCGGACGTGCAGACGCTGCACGGCAAGGCGCCCTTTATCGCCTGCCGCCACGCGCAGGCCGCGGGTGTACCGGCTACGCTGCTTTCGGGCGCAGTCGATTCCAGCGCGCTGCCGCGTCTTGGCGAGCACTTCAGCGGTTGCTTCTCGCCCGCGCCGGGCCCGATCACGCTCGAAACCGCGATCCGCGACGCCGCCACGCTGCTCGCGAACGAAGCCGAACAGCTCACGCGCCTGCGATACGGCTCGCGCGCAGCGTAAGTTCATCGCAAGCCCGCCACACTCGCAACCCGCGCCACCTTCGCGCCGCACACGAATTCGCTCGAATCGTCAGACTTTTTCGTGTGCGCGCGCAACCAGTTTTGCAGTAAGCGATTAATAGATTCGCATGCTCCGGCTTGCGCGCGCCAGCACGCACGTTGAGGGTTCTTGCGCGTTGACCCGCGCGCTGGTTGCGGCAACAATCACGGTGAGCGCGACACGATCGCGCATACCTCACGCGACCAGACCAGGACGACCATGAAGGAAAGCAAAGCCGGACTCGAACAATTTCTGACCTATCGGCTCCATGTCCTGAACAAGCTCTCCGAACGCGGTGCCAGCGAGCGCTATCAGGACAAGCTCGGCATCACGCTGCCGGAAGCTCGCCTGATCGCTGCTGTCGGCGCATTCGGCCCGTTTTCGGTGATGGAGCTTGCGCGTCACGCGAATCTCGACAAGAGCCAGGCCAGCCGCGCAGCCGAAGCGCTGATGCGCCGCGGACTCATGCAGCGCGACGCGAGCGAGGAAGACGGACGCCTCGTGCTCGTCTCGCTGACGGCCGACGGACGCGCCCTCTACCGCAAGGTCATGCCGATCGCACGCAAGTGGAACGTCGATCTGTTCGCAATCCTTGACGACAAGGAGCGCGAGCTGCTCAACCGTGCACTGGAAAAGGTCATCGCGGCGGCACAGGAAGAACTCTGAGGCAGCGCAGTCGATAACTGAAACTGATGGGCAGACGCATCGCGCCGGATGCCCGCAGCTTGCTGCCGACGCAAAAACAAAAAGGCCACGTACCGTCAAGTACGTGGCCTTTGTCTTTACTAGCCTGGTGCGTGAGGCCGGACTCGAACCGGCACACCCTTGCGGGCGTCAGGACCTAAACCTGGTGCGTCTACCAATTTCGCCACTCACGCGAATCTTTCTGACCGGCAACTGCGCTGCGAACCGGTGAAACGAGTCGCGTGCAATACAGCCCGATACAGCTTCCTGCGCCCCGCTTGTGCACCCCGATGGGGCGCCGTCAAAGCGCAAGCGCGAGATTCTAACCGATTGCTCCACGCTTGTCTGCATCTCGAAAGCGCCGGAACCCGAAAGCCGCGCCGATGCTAGAATCGCCGCGCTTCCCCACGCCCCAGAACCCCGTGAATTTCGACGAATACTGCCTGCAAAAGGCGGCCCCGCCAGGATCGAGCACTTACTACGCGCTGCGCCAGGCGAGCGCCGCGCAGCAACCGCTGCTCGCCGCCCTCTTCGCGCTGCGCCGCGAACTCGAGGAAACCGCCAAGGAAACCAGCGACCCGACCGTCGGGCGCACCAAGCTTGCCTGGTGGCAGAAGGAACTGGCCGCGCTCGCGGCAGGCAACCCTTCGCATCCGGTCACCAAGGCGATCGCGCACCACACCGGCGACACGGCGAAGCTCTATGCGCTGCTGCAACAGTTGCTGGCCGGCTTCGAGATGGATTTCGAGCAGGCCCGCTATCTCGATCTGCCGAATCTGCGCCGCTATATGGACGGCGTGGGCGGCACGTTCGCGACGCTGGTGGCGCAGGTTGCGGCGGGCAGCGATGCAGAACGCGCGGCGATCGCGCAATGGGCCACGCCGCTGGGCAATGCGCTGATGCTCGCGCAATTCGTGCCGGAGATCGGCAACGATGCGCGCCACGGCCGCATCTATATTCCGATCGACGAACTGCAGCGCTACAACGTCACCGCCGCCGATCTGATCAACCGCCGCTACAGCGCGGAATTCACCGAACTCATGCAGTTCCAGACTGCGCGCGCGCGCGAAGCGGTGAACGCCGCGCTGGCCGCGATGCCCGCGAGCGAGCGCCGCCGTCAGCGGCCGTTGCGTGCGCTCGCGGCACTCGAACTGGCCTTGCTCGACGAAGTGGAACGCGAGCAGTTTCAGGTGCTGCATCAGCAGATCGTCCTCACGCCGATCCGCAAGCTCTGGATCGCGTGGCGCGCTGCGCGACGCGGCTAGACACGCGCCAGCCGCACACGAAACGCGCACACGAAACGCTTAGACGCGCAGCAACGGCAAGGGCTCGAAACGCTGTTGCAGGACGGCTTGCGCGTCCAGCCCCCACCAGTCTCCCAGCACCGTCGCGTAGATCTGCCGGAAATCGACGGCGACCGGCAAATTGCCGTTGCCGTCGAGGCGCGCAAGCTGGGGCGCCGCGCCGTACAGACCGCCCGCCACACGCCCGCCCGCCACAAAATGCGCCGACGCCGTGCCGTGATCGGTGCCGCGGCTCTGGTTCTCGCGCACGCGCCGCCCGAACTCCGCATACGTGACGATCATCGTGCGATCCCAACGCCCCATTTCGACGAGCGTCGAGCGCATCGCCGCCATGCCCGCCGCGAACTGACGCAGCAGATCCGCGTGCCGTTCAGGCTGATTCTGATGCGTGTCGAAGCCGTTGAGCGTGAGGCGGATCGCCGCCACGCCCTGGCCGTTCACGGGCTCGCCCTGCGGCGTGTCGCCGGACGCCAGCGCCTGCATCGCCGTCTTCACCGATGTGCCGAACGCGCCGTTCGGAAACGCGGTCTTCAGCGCCAGTTGCCCCGGACGCGGACGCAGTTGATCGGCGGCATGCACGATGTCGTTCTCGACATCGAGAATGTGCGCGAGCGCCGGGTTACGCTCCTTGAGCGAAACCGGCGTCACGAGTCGCGACGCGCGCGCGAACTGCGCCGGATTGACGAGCGCAATGGCACGCGCGCCGTTCGCGAGCGGCCCCATTTCGGCGCTGCCGAGCACGAGTCCATCGGCGGCAAAACCGCTGGGCACAGGCGCCGAGGCAAACGCGCGCGTGAGCCAGCCTTCGCGCAAATACTGGTCGGAACGCGAAGCCGTGTCCCAGATCTCGATGGAGCGGAAATGGGAGAGATTCGGCTGCGCGTAAGACACGCCCTGCACGATCGCGAGTTCGTGTGCACGCCACATCGGCATCAGTGGGGCGAGCGCGGGATGCAGTGCGCTATGTTCGTCGAGTTGAATCACATCGCCGCGACGCACGCCGATGGTCGGCCGCAGATTTGCATAGAGCGGGTCGGCGTAAGGCACGACGGTGTTGAGCCCATCGTTGCCGCCCTTGAGCTCGACGAGAATCAGCAGATTCCCGTAACCACTCGCACGCGGCTGCACCGACGGCGCAATGCCTTGCGCCCAGGCGGTTTCGGGTAACCATGTCGCACCCGCTGCCGTCATCGCGGCGGCGGCCAGAAAATCGCGTCGCTTCATGCCATGCCTCGCTCAATCGATGCGGCGCGCGCCGCCCGTGTCGTGAATAGTGTGATCATCGCATGCACGCTTATTTGAGCTGGCTTATTTGAGCTGATACACGGGGTCCATCAGGAGTGCCTGGAGATACGCCTGGGCGCTACTGCCTGCTGCAATCGCATCGACAGGCGCAAGCGGCAATACCGCATGCTGCATCTGCAACTGCGCCGAGAGCGACGGCCTGGCATCGGCGGTCAAACCGAAATGGCCGAGCCAGCCATCCAGATCGAAACGCATGCCGCCTTGCATCGGCCGCGCGGGCGTCTTCGTTGCGCCGCTTGCCGGCAACGTTGCAGAAGCCTTCGACATCGCAGCATGCGCAGCCGGACGCCCCGCTTCGGTCGCGCGAAACAGTTGCTCGACAAACTGCTTGCGCGCAAGCAGCGTCGAACTGTTGATCCACGCAGCGCCGCCGGGCCAGCCTTTCACATTCGGCGGATAAAACAGGTTCTCGCCGAGCGATGCCGAAGTGCGCACGAAAGGCATCGTGTTGACATACGCGACGTCGAAGCGGCGCACGGTGCCCGCGATGAATTCAACCGGCGAACTCACCAGCACGCCGCGATTGCGTTCGTCCCAGAACGCGGGCGTCACCAGCAGCGCAGCCAGCGCCGCCTTGATGTCGTAGCCGCTCGTGCGAAAACGCGTCGCCACGGTATCGAGTTGCGCGGGATCGGGCGTGTCGGCAACGAATTCGCGCCATAGTTTCGCCGATACGAAACGCGCGGTCTGTGGCTCGCCCAGCAGAATGTCGAGCACCGCATCGCCGTCGAAGGAACCGGTGTGGCCGAGCACGGTCTTCACACCATCGTCGTGCTGCGGCGCGCGCCAGTCGAAACGCCCGGTATCCGGGTCCACGCCCCAGCCCGTGTAGGCGCGCGCCGCTTCGGAAACGTCCTGCTGCGAGTACTGCCCTTCGCCGAGTGTAAAAAGCTCCATCACCTCGCGGGCGAAGTTTTCGTTGGGCTTGCCCTTGCGATTGCTGGCGCCATCGAGATAGAGCAGCATCGCCGGATCTTTCGCCACGTCATGCAGCATCGCCGAAAAACTGCCGAGCGCGTGACGCCTCAGGAGCGCATTTTGCTGCGCCATCATCTGCGGCTCGGGAACCTTGTCCTGTCCCGATGTGAAATGGTTGTGCCAGAAGAGCGTCATGCGCTCGGTGAGCGGCGATGGCGTCGTGAGGATTTCGCGCATCCACCAGGCGCGCAGGTCGTCGTAATGCTGGCCGCGCGTGCGTTGCTCGTCGCGGCGCTGGTCGGGTGTCAGCGCTTTGCGTTGCTCGCGGGTCAGGAGCGCGTCGCCGGTCCAGCCCGGCAGTGGCGTGAGCGCTTCGGTGCGAGTTGTCGATAACACCTGCGCGACCGCTTGCGCGCGCGTGAGCCCGACGTATGGCGCGATCTCGTTAGGCGCCGGAGCAAAGCCAGTGCGCAGGAGCAGATGCGTGGCGTCGTCGGCGTCCAGCAGATCGGCATCGGATGCTGTTTCGACGGCCGCGGCGCGGCGGTGCGAGCGGTGAGGCTTCGGCGCGTCTTCTGCCGAGGCACTTCGCGACAACGTGCCAAGCGTGGAAGCGAGCGCGACCAGGCCTGCAGTCTTTTCCGGCAACGCTTCTGGCAAAAACCGCATGAACCGTTTCATGGCACACATGGGATCGAAAGGAGCGCACGAGCCGATCGCGCATCCATGATGGATGGAGGTATCGACTTAACGGGCCGCACAGCGCACTTGTTGACCGCGCAATTGAAACGGAATTTTTCTCTGCCGCCAGGCGTTATAGCTGGTTAAAGCGCGCAAGCGCAGCAGGACGGTGCGGCGGGAAGGAAAATAAAGGTAAGGCGGGGAAATGAAACGCAAGAAGCGCGAGTGCATCGAACGACACACCGGGGAGCGACGTAGTGTTGGCTCAGCGCTTGTAGAGCTCGCGCACGGCGTCTTCGATGTGCTGGCGCAGAAGGCGGCGTTCGTCGGGCGTCATATGACCGTCACGACGACGTTCGTCGAGATCGGGGGGAACGACGGTACGCTGGTTGAGGTCAGAAGCAGGACGTGGCGGCTGATCGTTGCGCACGCGCCGGATCGGCGGCCTGCCCGCGTAGCGGCTGCCCGCATGAGGGCCGTCGGCGAAGGTCTGGGCATGGACAGGCGCCGCTTCCAATGCCACCACGACGCCGCTGGCCAGCGCCAGTGCGATCACGGTATGGCGCATTGTCGGGCCGACCCCTCCCATCGTTTTTTTCCCTTCTTGACGCGGCAAACGGCTACCTCGAATACATGTGGACCCGGCTCTGACACGGGCACTGGTTCGAAAATCGAATGAAGTATCCACCGAATGGCCGCTAAACGTAAAGAAGTCTATCCGTCAGTGCTTGATGCCGTGGCACAGGGCGGGTAAATTTTGTAACTGACTGTAACCCGATAAAGTGTGCGATCTCGCACCGTAACTCAATCGCGCTAAGATGCCAGGCATGGAAACCAAGAACCCGTCCAAAATCCTCGTTGTCGACGACGACCCGCGACTGCGCGACCTGCTGCGCCGCTACCTCGGCGAGCAGGGCTTCAACGTCTACGTCGCAGAAAATGCACCCGCCATGAACAAGCTGTGGGTGCGCGAACGTTTCGACCTGCTGGTGCTCGATCTGATGCTGCCAGGCGAAGACGGTCTGTCGATCTGCCGCCGCCTGCGCGGTAGCAACGACCGCACGCCCATCATCATGCTCACCGCCAAAGGCGAAGATGTGGATCGCATCGTGGGCCTCGAAATGGGCGCCGACGACTACCTTCCGAAGCCCTTCAATCCGCGCGAGCTGGTCGCGCGTATTCATGCCGTGCTGCGCCGCCAGGCGCCGTCCGAGCTGCCGGGCGCACCGTCGGAAACCACCGAGGTGTTCGAGTTCGGCGAATTCGCGCTGAATCTCGCCACCCGCACGCTCACCAAGGCCGGTCAGGAAATCCCGCTCACCACGGGCGAATTTTCGGTGCTCAAGGTGTTCGCGCGTCATCCGCGTCAGCCGCTTTCGCGTGAAAAGCTCATGGAGCTTGCACGCGGGCGCGAATACGAAGTGTTCGATCGCAGCCTGGACGTGCAGATTTCGCGTCTGCGCAAGCTGATCGAGCCGGACCCGGGCAGCCCGCGTTTCATCCAGACAGTCTGGGGCCTCGGCTACGTGTTCATCCCCGACGGCGCCGCCTGATCCTGGATGGGCCTGATGGTGTCTCGAGGTGTCTGTAGTCCCGCACTGCCACTGTTGACGGGAAGGGTTCATGCGGATTGACCGGCGTTTGCTCACGCTCGCGTTCGGCGATCTGTTCTGGCGCACCTTCCTGCTGATCGCGCTGCTTATCGCGGTCAGCCTCGCGGCGTGGTTCCAGAGCTTTCGTGTGATCGAGCGGGAGCCGCGCGCGCAGCGCGTGGCGCTTCAGCTCGTCGCGGTCGTCAAGCTCACGCGCACGGCCCTGCTCTATTCCGATCCCGATCTGCGCCGCGCGCTGCTGCAGGATCTGGAGAGCAACGAAGGCGTGCGCGTCTACCCGCGCGAAACCACCGACAAGTACAAGCTCCAGCCCGACGAATCGCTCAATCGTCTGATTGAACACGACATTCGCGGGCGGCTTGGCGACGACACCGTCATCGCGCAGTCCGTGAACGACATTCCGGGCGTGTGGATCAGCTTCAAGATCGACGACGACGACTACTGGGTCGCGCTCGACCGCGACCAGCTCGATAACGTCACGGGCCTGCAGTGGGTCGGATGGGGCGTCTCCGCGCTCGCGCTCTCGCTGTTCGGCGCGGCCTTCATCACGAGTCTCGTGAACCGGCCGTTCGCGCGTCTGGCCATGTCCGCGCGCATGGTGGGTTCCGGGCAGTCGCCCGCGCAGCTGCCCGAAAGCGGCATGGGCGTGGCCGCCGAAACCAATCGCTCGTTCAACCAGATGGTGCGCGACCTCGATCAACTCGAGGCCGACCGCGCGCTGATGCTCGCGGGCATCTCGCACGATCTGCGCACGCCGCTCGCGCGGCTGCGGCTGGAAACCGAGATGAGTCCGTCCGATCAGGCGACCAAGGATGCGATGGTCGACGACATCGAGCAGATGGACATGATCATCGGCCGCTTCCTGGACTACGCGCGGCCGGTGCAGCGTATGCCCGAGCGCGTCGATCTTTCGGTGATCGCCAGCGAAATGGCCGCGCGTATGGCGACCGAAGACGGCGTGCGCCTGATCACGCGCCTCGCGCCCACGGCGGTCATCGAAGCCGATGACACCGACGTGCGACGCATCGTCGGCAATCTGCTCGAAAACGCGCGCAAATACGGTGCGAGCGAGTCGGACGGCATTCCTCACATCATGCTGGAAACGCGCGTCTCGCATTCGCGCGTGGAGCTTTCCGTCGTCGACGAAGGCCCCGGCATTCCCGAGGACCAGCTTGCGCTCGTCACGCGGCCGTTCTATCGCGTCGACAGCGCCCGTACGCAGGCCAACGGTACGGGTCTAGGCATGGCGATCGTGCAGCGTCTGGTGGGCCGTTATCGCGGCGCGCTGCGCCTGCGCAACCGGGCGCCTGGCCCGGGTCTGGAAGTGACCATCGAGTTTCCGCTCGCCAAGGGCGCCTGAGTCAGCTTTCCCCTCCTTGAAGGTGACCACGCCGCCGTGCAGGCTCGCGGCGTGCGTCGCCGTCACCTGCCACAATCAAAGCGAAATCGTGCGCGCACGGGGCGCGCATCCGGCACGTCTTCAAGGAGCGACGCCATGAAAACCGTGGGCGACAAACTGGCAGCTTTCACCGTCACCGCCGCGAAGCCCGGCTTCAATCATCCTGAAGAAAACGGCGAATCGGCTTTTATCGAAATCACCGAGCAGACCTTCTCGGACAAGTGGAAAGTGATCTACTTCTATCCGAAGGATTTCACGGTGGTCTGCCCGACCGAGATCGTCGCGTTCGCACAGTTGTACAAGGAGTTCGAAGACCGCGACGCGGTGCTGATGGGCGGCAGTTGCGATAACGAGTACGTGAAGCTCGCGTGGCGGCGCGAGAACCGGGAACTCGACCGCCTGAACCACTACTCGTTCGGCGACGTAAAAGGCGAGCTGATCGACCAGCTTGGCATTCGCGACAAGGAAGCCGGCGTGGCGCTGCGGGCGACCTTTATCGTCGATCCCGACAACACGATCCAGCACGTGTCCGTGAACAGTCTCAACGTGGGGCGCAGCGCGGCCGAAGTGCTACGCGTGCTCGACGGGCTGCAAACCGGCGAGCTGTGTCCGGGCGGCAGAGAAGTCGGCGGCGCCACGTTCTGAGTTTCATCGCGGAGCACTCAGGTCTGCCCGGCCGCGGTACGCGCGGGCAGGCGGTTGCGGATCGCCGTCGTGAGCGGCGCTTTCCATTCCAGCACGCGCTTTTCGAGCAGTTGCCAGGACAGATGGGCGAGCAGCACGGCCAGCGCGAATTGCAGCACGAGCGGCAGCAGGTCCTGAGCGAATTCGGGCACATGCAGACGCGTGTAAAGCGCGGGCGCGTCGCCCAGCTTCGACGGCACGAGGTTGTGGAACAGATAGAAGCCGTAGCTGATGGTGCCCAGATACGCGAGCGGCCGCACTTCGAGCGCCGTCACCAGCGCGCTGTCCTGACGGCGCACGATCCACAAAAATACCGCGCCCAGCGAAAGCGCGAGGCCAATATCGAGCAAACCGGGCAGCACGGCGCGCTGGGTCGCTTCGCAGCTCAGGCAATCGGCGCGCGCGAACGCGAACACGCCCAGACACGCGAACGCGAGCCCGCACCACAGCGCGGCAGGTAAATGCCCCCTCACCTGCACGCGCTCGCCGCCAATCGCCAATGCGCCGCCGAGCGCGAGCAAAGCGAAATTCCACGGCGAGAACGCGTAGACGAGCGGCTCGATGGCGCCGCTCGCGTAGAGCGCAAGATGCGCCAGCCCCGCCGTACAGATCATGCCGATGCAAATCCCCAGATGCCGCGACGCACGCGTGAAAAGCAGCGCGAATGGCGCGATCAGATAGAACTGCTGCTCGACCGCGAGGCTCCAGAAATGCGAGACCGTTCCCGGCCAGCCGTCATGCACGATGCCGATCCAGAAATTGGACAGGAATGCGAAATGCCAGGCCAACCCAAGCTCGACATCGCGTTGATAGAACCACGCATGCGCGATCGTCAGCGCGATCAGCAGCAGGTAATACACCGGGAAGATGCGCAGCGCGCGCTTGACGTAGAACACATAGAGCACCGCATCGCGACGCGCGCCCTGCTGCTCCACGCGCGCGCGATTACGATGCAGCTCGCCGATGATCAGATAGCCGCTGATCAGGAAGAACAGCCATACGCCGATCTTGCCCGCATCGATCGCGTCGACGTGCGCCTTGTGCGAGAGGAACACCAGCATCACTGCCAGCGCCCGGAGACCGTCGAGGCCTTTCACGCGTCTTTCGAGTCCCGTCATTGCCCTTTCCGCTTCCGGATACGCGTTCAGGATACGGCGACAAAAACGGAAATAAATCGGCAAGAAAAGCAAAGGCGGTGATTGCATCTGCAACCACCGCCTCTGTTGTGCGAGCGGGCACGCGGCCTGCGCGGTTCAATCGATACATTCGCGGCACGCCGTTTGCGCGGCGCTTTCAACGCACGTTAATCGATTGAGAAAATCCCTTGTTTCAGGGCCTATAACCCATTCTTACTCGCGCGTGAGCAGCACCGCTGCCTGCGCTTCGATACCTTCGCTGCGACCGAGATAACCCAGCTTCTCGTTGGTCTTTGCCTTCACGTTCACCCGATCGAGCGGCAACTTGAGGTCTTCCGCAATCGCGGCGCGCATCGCGTCGATATGCGGTGCGAGCTTCGGCGCCTGGGCGATCACGGTGCTGTCGACGTTGATCAGCTTGAAGCCGGCTTCTTCCACGCGGCGCAGGCATTCGCGCAGCAGCACGCGGCTGTTGGCGCCGTAGAACTGCTTGTCGGTATCCGGGAAGTGACGGCCGATATCGCCCAGCGCGGCCGCGCCGAACAGTGCGTCGGTGATGGCGTGCAGCAGCACGTCGGCGTCCGAGTGGCCGAGCAGCCCGCGGTCGTAGGGCACCGTCACGCCGCCGATAACGAGCGGGCGTCCCGGGACGAGTGCGTGCACGTCGTAGCCTTGTCCGATTCTGATGTCCATGTGTGGGATTTCCGTGTGGGTGGTGCTGAGGTGATTGTGCTGTCGGGCGTTCAGGTCGCGGCGCCGAGAATCGCTTCGGCGAGCGCGAAATCTTCGGGGTACGTCACCTTGAAGTTGCGCAGGCTGCCCTGCACGAGACGCGGCGAATGACCGAGCCATTCGATCGCGCTGGCTTCGTCGGTGAGATCGTGACCTTCCTGCTGGGCGCGTTCGATCGCGCCGCGCAACATGCCGATGCGGAACATCTGCGGCGTCTGGGCCTGCCAGAGGCCGTCGCGCGATTCGGTGCGCTCGATACGCGGGCCGCCCGGCACGTGATGCGGCGCGACGCGCTTGAGCGTGTCGGCCACCGGCAGCGCCATGATGCCGCCGACCGGGTCGTCCTTGAGCGCGTCCACGAGCGAGCGGATCAGCGCGGGCGTGATGCCGGGGCGCGCGGCGTCGTGCACCAGCACCCAGTCGTCGTCGCTGGCGCCGAATTCGGCGAGCGCGACCAGCCCGTTATAGACCGACGCCTGGCGCGAAGCCCCGCCGTTGCGGCGCACCGCGAAGCGCAAACCGCTGAAACGGCGCGCATCGAAGTGGTTATCGTCGGGAGAAATGACAACCAGGGTCTGGGTGAATTCGCTGCAGGCGTCGAACGCCGCGAGCGTATAGTGCAGGAGATCGCGCCCCGCTACCGTACGGTATTGTTTGGGCAGAATCGATCCCGAACGGCTGCCGGTACCGGCGCAGGGAATCAGGGCAAATAGGCGTGAGGTCACGGTGTCGCGAGCCGCATGAGTCAAAGTAAAGGACGGATTTTATAATAGGTCCTTTGGTGCGACACGAACGCCTTAAATCGTGAGGGTGAGCAGGGCCCTAAAGAGTCCAGCAATATAGGTAAATCAAGGCTTTGCGCGATCTGGGTCCGGGCATCTTTCGGACTCTAGGGATGCGCTCAGCCCCTCCCAGCCGGTTGTCTTTCGGCACGTTGATAGACGTTTATCGACGGGCCCAGGGAGGAATTAACTCGAGAAGTGTTGTTCCGCAGCGACAAACTGTGGGGCCGCTGCATTGGCTCCAGCAAAAGATTTGTTACGCAACATTACAACCCTTAGAACTACAAGAGCAAAAGGACACATGCGTTCGCCAAGATCGGGAACATGCTACGTCCCATGCATAAACTCGAGAACCTAGAGCCCAATGAAGGCGGCTCTAATTCACATTGTTCGATCGCCGCAGTACTGGCGACAGTGAACCATCTGTACGACCAGATGTAGCCTAGGAGAGCATGCGTGGCGGGTAACTGCTGGGTGTGAAGCCTTTCCGACAATGATGCCCCCGGAGCTTCGGGCGGTGGATGGCCGTGAGGTCAACCACCGGAGATCTCAAACAGCAATGAGATTGAGGAGCTAGGCTGGCTGGCAAGACCAACACATGTGAACTGCTTATAAACCTCGTAACTATTGATGTGCCAAATGCTGTCGGGCACTAACCAAAACGGTATGTGATCGGTTATTCCGCTCGAAGGACGGAATACGTCGTCATTCGATCACCGGGGGAGTCGCAGGGTCTAAACCAGTCGTGTGTGAATTAGGGAACGTGGAAAGCCCATATCGTCGCTACCTGAAGTTAGGTAGCAAAGCGACTCGCAAGGGAAGCCCATGGCGGTGCGGGTATGGGAGGACGGAAAAAGCGAACGGTGGCCTGTAATGGGCCGCATAGGGGTTGGGACATCACCCCACGTGAAAACGGGCAGACTTCCGTCTGGTCTTTCGTCGCAAGACGACTGACTGACCCTTGAATGGGAAAGTGAGGCTGGCAGCAACACAGTCAGTCTATGAGTTGAAATCGTCCCCTCTGGGAGCAAACCGCTCCCGTCAGGGGGATGGTCTGCTCTCCACGGGGATTCACTTCTTCAGAAGGAGAGCAGCATGCGAGTGCCCAATCGAAAGAATGGGTCTGCGCTTTCCCACGCGCCCGATAGCTGGCACGCCATTGACTGGCGTCTAGTCGAAAGGAACGTGAGGGGGATGCAGATCAGAATTGCGAAGGCGACGCGGGAAAGCAATTGGCGCAGGGTGAAAGCTTTGCAACGAATGCTAACCCGCACGTTGTCCGCGAAGTTGTATGCGGTGCGACGTGTTACGCAGAACCAAGGTGCGCGAACGGCGGGAGTCGATCGTGAACTGTGGAGCACGCCTGAAATCCGGCTGGCAGCAGCCGGAAAGTTGAAACGGCGCGGTTATCAGCCCCTGCCATTAAGGAGGGTCTATATCCCCAAGGCTAATGGAAAGATGCGCCCTCTCGGCATTCCGACCATGCACGACAGAGCGATGCAAGCTCTGTATCTGCTCGCCTTGGAGCCCGTGGCAGAGTCGACGAGCGACCCGAACTCGTATGGGTTCAGGCGAAACCGCTCAACGGCAGACGCCATGTCTCAGATCTTCGTCTCTCTATCCAAGAAGGCTTCGGCCAAATGGATAATGGAGGCGGACATTAAAGGATGTTTCGACTGGATCAACCACGAATGGCTGGTAAGCAATGTCCCCATGGACAGAACGATCCTCAGGAAATGGTTGAAGGCTGGCCTGATTTACAAAGGACAGCTTCAGGCGACAGAAGCCGGTACGCCACAGGGAGGTGTCATCTCCCCGACGCTGGCCAATGTGACGCTGAATGGGTTGGAACGGAACCTGATACAGCACCTACGTGCGAAATTTGGAACCACGAAGACCAAGATGCTCAAAGTCAATGTCGTTCGATATGCGGATGATTTTGTGATCACCGGTGACTCGCCAGAGTTGCTCGAAAACGAAATCCGCCCGTGGGTGGAAGCTTTCCTGGCAGTACGGGGACTGCGACTGTCCGAGGAGAAAACGCGCATCGTACACATCGACCAAGGCTTCGATTTCCTTGGGTGGAATTTTCGGAAGTACTCGGGAAAGATGCTCATCAAGCCGAGCAAGAAAAACGCGCAAGCGTTTTATCGCAAGGTAGCGGAAACGATCAGCCGAAACAAGACGGTGACGCAGAAGATTCTTATCCAACTGCTGAACCCGATGCTACGAGGTTGGGCGCAATATCACCAACCAGTAGTGGCCAAGCAAGCGTACAGCCGCATGGACCATCTGATCTTTCAGAGACTCTGGCGGTGGTCGAAACGGCGGCATCCACAAAAGTCAGCCAACTGGGTGAAGCAGAAGTACTTTCACACGGTCGGCGGGCGAAATTGGGTGTTCGCTGCGTCCACAGTGCGTGACGATGGTAGCAAGGGGCTGCTGGAGCTATACCAGATTAACGGTACGGCCATTCAGCGGCACAAGAAGATCAAGGCGGATTTCAATCCTTTTGATCCCTCAATGGAACAGGACGGCGAAAAACTCAGGCAGGAACGCATGTGGAAGTCGATGCGTTACCGAAAGCAATGGGCGTCGCTGTACATGTCACAGAGTGGCAACTGTGCGCTCTGCGGCTGTGCCCTGACGGAAGAGAGTGGCTGGCACGATCATCATCTAGAGTACCGGATGCATGGTGGATCAGACGCTCTGGCCAACCGGGTCCTGCTACACCCTGACTGCCACCAACGGGTGCACCACGGTAAAATCGCAGTAACTAAACCGGCTCGACTGTGAAGTCGGGCTTAGTAAAGGCTTGAGCCGTATGCGGGGAAACTCGCACGTACGGTTCTTAGGGGGCCCCTTTTCCGCAAGGAAAGGGGGCTACCCTACCCCGCACGCACGACGACCGCAAGCAGCACCGGTCGACTCGCGTATTGGGCCAACCCTGGGCGCCCCCGCGGCCTGTCGAACGGCCGTACGGAATCACCCTGAATCGCCTTGAATCGCCTGCAGCCCGGATCGCATGCACCCAGGCGGTGCGCGCGGAGCCTGCATCCCACGATGCGCGCCGCCCGCCTCGCCCAGGCCAACCTGTTGCCCCTATGTCCGAAATCGCCGCATCCTCGAAGTCCCCGTCCGCTTCACCGGTCGCCGTCGTCAAGCCGGGGCAGCGCTATGCGTTCGACGGCACGCACGGTTCGTCCGATGCGCTCCTGATCGCCCGATACCACGAAGCCGCGCGCGAAAGCGCCGGCGCCCCGCTGCTCGCGGTGATCTGTGCGAGCGCCGTGGACGCCCAGCGTCTCGCCCAGGAAATTCCGTTCTTCGCGCCCGCCGCGCGCGTGCGCCTGCTGCCCGACTGGGAAACGCTGCCGTACGACACCTTCTCGCCGCACCAGGATCTGGTGTCGGAGCGTCTGGCAACGCTGCACGATCTCGGCGAAGGCCGTTGCGACATCCTGCTGGTGCCCGCCACCACGGCGCTCTACCGCATGCCGCCGGCCTCGTTCCTCGCGGCCTACACGTTTTCGTTCACCCAGGGCCAACGGCTCGACGAAGCGAAGCTCAAGTCGCAGCTCACGCTGGCCGGCTACGAGCACGTGAGCCAGGTGATGCGTCCCGGCGAATACTGCGTGCGCGGCTCGCTGATCGACCTGTTCCCGATGGGTTCGCCGCTGCCCTACCGCATCGACCTGTTCGACGATCAGGTCGATTCGATCCGCGCCTTCGACCCGGACAGCCAGCGCAGCCTCTATCCGGTCAAGGAAGTCCGTCTGCTGCCGGGGCGCGAGTTTCCGTTCGACGAAGCGTCGCGCACGGCATTTCGCAGCCGCTGGCGCGAAGTATTCGAAGGTGACCCGAGCCGCGCTACGATCTACAAGGACATCGGCAACGGCGTGCCGTCGGCCGGTATCGAGTACTACCTGCCGCTCTTTTTCGAAGAAACGGCCACGCTGTTCCACTATCTGCCGCAGAACGCGCAACTGGTGTTTTCGGGCGATCTGGACACCTCGATCCGCCGCTTCACGGCCGATACCCGGCAGCGCCACAACTTCCTCGCGCACGACCGCGAGCGTCCGATCCTGGAGCCGCAGCGCCTCTTCCTGACCGACGAGGACTTCTTCACGCTCGCCAAGCCGTTCGCGCGCCTCGTGCTGCCGGCGGCGAGCGCGGGCGGCTGGGCCACGCCGCTGCCCACGCTCGCAATCGATCGTCACGCCGACGACCCGCTCGCGTCGCTGCGCGGCTATCTGGACACCACGAAGAACCGCGTGCTGTTCGCGGTGGAATCGGCGGGCCGGCGCGAGACCATCGCGCAACTGCTGGCCGATAACCGGTTGCGCCCCACCTCGTCGGATAGCTTCGAAGACTGGCTCACCGGCGACGAGCGCTTCACGCTCGGCGTCGCGCCGCTGTCGACCGGCTTCGCGCTGCCAGGCGAAAGCTTGACGATCATCACCGAAACCGAGTTGTACGGCCCGCTCGCGCGCCGCGCCGGACGCCGCCGCCAGGAACAGGCGAGCAACGTCGATTCGATGGTGCGCGATCTGTCCGAGCTGAAAGTGGGCGATCCGGTCGTGCACGCGCAGCACGGCATCGGCCGCTATCACGGCCTCGTGACGATGGATCTGGGCGAAGGCGACACCGAATTCCTGCACCTCGAATACGCCAGCGCCAGCAAGCTCTACGTGCCGGTTTCGCAGTTGCACGTGATTTCGCGCTACAGCGGCGCCGACCCGGACAGCGCGCCGCTGCATGCGCTCGGCTCCGGTCAGTGGGAAAAGGCGCGCCGCAAGGCCGCGCAGCAGATTCGCGATACCGCCGCCGAGCTGTTGAATCTCTACGCGCGCCGCGCCGCGCGCGAGGGCCACGCATTCGCGCTCGAACCGAAGGATTACGTGAAGTTCGCCGAGAGCTTCGGCTTCGAGGAAACGCCCGACCAGGCCGCCGCAATTGCCGCCGTGATCGGCGACATGACGAGCGGCAAGCCGATGGACCGTCTCGTGTGCGGCGACGTGGGTTTCGGCAAGACCGAAGTCGCGTTGCGCGCGGCCTTTATCGCCGTGATGGGCGGCAAGCAGGTGGCGATTCTCTCGCCCACCACGCTGCTCGCCGAACAGCACACGCAGACCTTCACCGACCGCTTCGCCGACTGGCCCGTGCGCATCGCGGAACTCTCGCGTTTCAAGAGCGCGAAGGAAGTCAGCACGGCGATCCAGCAGATCAACGAAGGCAGCGTCGATATCGTGATCGGCACGCACAAGCTGCTGTCTTCCGATGTGCAGTTCAAGCGCCTGGGTCTCGTGATCATCGACGAGGAACACCGTTTTGGCGTGCGCCAGAAGGAAGCGCTCAAGGCGCTGCGCGCCGAAGTCGACGTGCTCACGCTCACCGCCACGCCGATTCCGCGTACGCTCGGCATGGCGCTCGAAGGTCTGCGCGACTTCTCCGTGATCGCCACCGCGCCGCAAAAACGTCTTGCCATCAAGACCTTCGTGCGCCGCGAGGAAGACAGCGTGATTCGCGAAGCGATGCTGCGCGAACTCAAGCGCGGCGGTCAGGTGTACTTCCTGCACAACGAAGTCGAGACCATCGAAAATCGTCGCGCGATGCTCGAAGCGCTCGTGCCCGAAGCGCGCATTGCAGTGGCGCACGGCCAGATGCACGAACGCGAGCTCGAAGCGGTGATGCGCGATTTCGTGGCGCAGCGCGCGAACGTGCTGCTCTGTACGACGATTATCGAAACCGGTATCGACGTGCCGACCGCCAACACCATCCTGATCCATCGCTCCGATAAATTCGGTCTCGCGCAGTTGCACCAGTTGCGCGGCCGCGTCGGGCGCTCGCATCACCAGGCTTACGCGTATCTGCTCGTGCACGATCCGCAGGGTCTGACGAAGCAGGCGCAGCGCCGTCTGGAAGCGATCCAGCAGATGGAAGAACTGGGCGCGGGTTTCTATCTGGCGATGCACGACCTCGAAATTCGCGGCACGGGCGAAGTGCTCGGCGACAAGCAATCGGGCGAGATTCACGAGATCGGTTTCCAGCTTTATACGGACATGCTCAACGACGCCGTGAAGGCGCTCAAGGATGGCCGCGAACCCGATCTGAACGCTCCGCTCGCCGCGACCACCGAAATCAATCTGCACGCGCCCGCGATCCTGCCCGCCGATTATTGCGGCGATGTGCAGGAGCGTCTGTCGCTCTACAAGCGACTGGCCAACTGCGAGCACGACGATTCGATCGACGGCATCCAGGAAGAGCTGATCGACCGCTTCGGCAAGATGCCGCCGCAGGCGCATGCGCTGATCGAAACGCATCGTCTGCGTCTGGCGGCGAAGCCGCTGGGCATCACCAAGATCGATGCGGGCGAAACGGTCATCGGACTGCAGTTCGTGCCGAATCCGCCGGTAGACGCCATGCGCATCATCGAGATGGTGCAGAAGCACAAGCACGTGAAGCTCGCGGGGCAGGACAAGCTGCGCATCGAAACGCGCACCCCGGATCTCACGGTGCGCGTCGCCACGGTGAAGGAAACGCTGCGTGCGCTGGGTGCGCCTGCACGGGCCAACGCGCCGCGTGCGTAAGTTGGCACACGCGCTTTAACGGATGATGCGACGCCTGAACCGGCGTCGCATCCGCCCCCACGGCATGTTGCAGCGCGCCACGTCCGGGCGCACTGCAACGCGCCTGCCGGCTTTGGCGAGTCCCACCCTTTTTGGTTAATATGGGATACCACTATGGGCAAGCCCAGTACGCCGGAGTCCACCATGAGTACCGCTGAAACAGCGCAGTCTTCCACGCAGTCCCCCGCATCCGCCTCGTCCGAACTTCCCGCCTCGCTTCCCTGGGTCAACCGTCTCGTGTCGATGGACACGGTCAGCCGTCATCCGAATCTCGGCCTGATCGAAACCGTGCGCGACGATCTGCGCGCACGCGGCATCGAATCGACGCTCACCTATGGCCGCGACGGCAAATGGGCCAATCTGTTCGCCACCTTGCCCGCGCACGACGGCTCAACGAATGGCGGCATCGTGCTGTCGGGTCACACCGACGTCGTGCCCGTCGATGGCCAGAAATGGGACAGCGATCCGTTCAAGCCGGAAATTCGCGACGGCCTGCTTTATGGCCGCGGCACCTGCGATATGAAGGGTTTTATCGGCGCGGCGCTCACGCTCGTGCCTGAAATCCAGCAGGTCAAACTTGCGAAGCCGCTGCATATCGCGCTGTCTTTCGACGAGGAAATTGGCTGCGTCGGCGCGCCCTTGATGATCGAGGAGCTCGTGAAGCGCGGCGTGAACCCGGAAGGCTGCATCGTCGGCGAACCGACCAGCATGCGGCCGATCGTGGCGCACAAGGGCATCAACGTTTATCAATGCTGCGTGCGCGGTCACGCGGCGCATTCGTCGCTCACGCCGCGCGGGCTGAACGCGATCGAATACGCGGCGCGCCTGATCTGCTACATCCGCGATATGGCCGATGAATTCCGCGCGCAAGGCCCGTTCGACGAGCTTTACGACGTGCCGTTCACCACCGCCCAGACCAGCACGATCGAAGGCGGCAACGCCGTCAACACGGTGCCTGCGGAATGCCGCTTCGCGTTCGAATTCCGCAATCTGCCGACGCTCGACCCCGATGCGATCTTCGCGCGCGTCGAGCAATACGCGCGCGAAACGCTGCTGCCGAAGATGCAACGCGAAGGCGTGGCGGGCGCAACGCCCGCGATCGAATTCATGAAGATTGCCGCTGCGCCGGGTCTGGACGACAGCGAACAGGCCGCGATCACGCAACTCGTGCGCGCGCTCACCGCGGACCAGGCGCGCCGCAAGGTCGCGTACGGCACCGAAGCGGGCTTGTTCGCGCGCGCGGGCATTCCCACCGTGGTGTGCGGCCCCGGCGATATCCAGCAGGCGCACAAGCCCAACGAGTTCGTCTCGCTCGAACAGCTTTCGGCCTGCGAAGGATTTCTGCGCAAGCTGGTGCGCGGCATGTCGGTCGAAGCGCTCGGGCGCTGAATTGGATCACTGATGTTGGATCACTGAGGCCGCTGCGGTTTCACGCGCCGATCATGCAGGCACGCGACGTGCAATAAGTCTGATGTATCGGCGCTGAACCCCGCAAATTCGCCACTAATCCGGCACTCGGGCGCAATCGGCGAAATGTCAGGCAGTGTCAAATCGCTACCGTGATACGGGAGCGTTCGCTATCATTGCGCGAATGCATCGTTATGACCCCAGGCCCGTGCCGCCCCTTACCAAGGAGAGCCCGCTCATGAGCATGATTCAGGAATTCAAGGATTTCGCCGTCAAAGGCAATGTGATGGATCTCGCCGTCGGTGTGATCATCGGCGGTGCGTTCTCCAGCATCGTCAACTCGGTCGTGAAAGACCTCATCATGCCGGTGATCGGCGTGGTGACAGGCGGCCTCGACTTTTCGAACATGTTCGTGCGTCTCGGTCATATTCCCGATACGTTCAAGGGCAATCCCGATTCGTACAAGGACCTGCAGACCGCGGGCGTGGCCGTGTTCGGTTATGGCTCGTTCATCACCGTGCTGATCAACTTCATCATTCTCGCGTTCATCATCTTTCTGATGGTGAAGTTCATCAACAAGCTGCGCCAGCCGGAAGCGGCAGCCGCGCCCGCCGAGCCGCCGCCCACGCCCGAAGATGTGCTTCTGCTGCGCGAAATCCGCGATTCGCTGAAGAACAATCCGCGCTAAGCACAGGTTTTACCGGTTCAAAAGCAAAAAGCCCGCGTCGCCTTCAACGGCACGCGGGCTTTTTGACGTCATGCGGCTGGCGTTCAGGACGTGGCCGGATTCGATGCGTGATGATCGAGAGTCTGCGCGCGCTGCACCGCGGCTTCTTCGATCAAGCGCTCCAGTTGTTCGAAATTGACCGGCTTCGTCAGATGCGCGGTAAAACCCGCATCGAGGCTGCGACGCACATCGTCGTCCGTGCCGAAGCCCGTTAGCGCGATGGCCGGCACCGTCGATTCCTTGCGGAACGCACGGATAAAGTCGATGCCCGAACCATCCGGCAAGCCGATATCGCTCACCACGAGGTCGAAACGTTGCGCGGCCGCGAGCGCCAGCGCGCTCGCCACACTGGCCGCCACCGCGACCTCGTGACCCAGCGCGCGGATCAGTTGCGACATCACCTCCGCCGTATCTTCGTGGTCCTCGATCAGCAGGATATCGAGCGCGCCCGCCTGCTGCGGCGCGCAGTGATCCGCCGGTTGCTGCGCGCCGGTGCCGGGCGTGGCCGTCGGCAGGACGATCGTGAAGGTTGCGCCGCAGTGCGCGCCGGGACTCTTCGCGCTGACCGTGCCGCCATGCGCCTCGGTCAGCGCTTTTGTCACCGCAAGCCCCAGCCCCAGACCGCCGAATTGCCGCGTCATGTTGTGGCTGCCCTGCTCGAAAGCGTGAAACAGCTTGCCGATCTGCTCGGGCGCGATACCGATGCCCGTATCCTCGACTTCGATCAGCACATGCATGCGTTCATCGCGCGTGCGCACGTAGATATGGCCGCCATCGGGCGTGAACTTCGCGGCGTTGCGCACGAGATTCCAGAACATCTGCTGCATGCGCGCGCGATCGCCGCGGACATAGTGATGCTTCGCGTGCCGCTCGACATGCACGTCCTGCTGCTTGATCTGGATTTCGCTGTGAAAGAGTTCGAGCACGGCGTCGATGACTTCGTGCACATCGACGGTATCGAGCGTGAGGCTGAGCTTGCCGTTGGCCACGCGCGTGAGATCGAGCAGATCGTCGATCAGGCGCGCTTCGAGTTCGATATTGCGGCGGATCATCAGCACGCCCGCGCGCGCGGCTTCGGGCAGGCCTGGAATCTGTTCGAGCAGACGCGTGCCGGCCAGCACCGGCGTCAGCGGCGTGCGCAATTCGTGCGACAGCATGGCGAGAAAGCGGTCTTTCGCGCGATTGGCTTCTTCGGCGGTCTGACGCGCGGTCTGCTCGGAGGCCAGCAATAGTTCGCGCTCCTGGCTCGATTCGCGCTGCGCGTGAATGTCAGTGCAACTGCCGAACCACTTGTTGATGCCGCCGTGCGGGTCGCGCATCGCCACGATCCGCACATCGAACCATCGGTACGAGCCGTCGTGATGGCGAATCCGCAATTCGTGGCGGTAATCGTTGTTGTCGCTGCGCACCGCCTTTAGCCAGGTGCGGCGGATGTCCTCGCGATCGTCGGGATGCACGGCGTCGAGCCAGGCGAGACCATGCGAAGCGCTCGCGTCCAGTCCCGTGTAATCGCGCCATTGCTTGGAGAGGAAATCGCAGTCGCCATCCGCGCCGCAGGTGAAAACGAGGTGCGGCAAGGCTTCCGAAAGCGTGCGGTAGTGCTCCTCGCGATCGCGCAGCAACAGCGCCTGATCCGATGCGCGCTGCAGCGACACCTGCGAGAGCACGCGCGCCACCGCTTCGGGCAGATAGTCGAGGTAATCGCCCGATTTCGGCACGACGTCGGAGACGCCCGCGCGCAACGCCGCAATCACGCGCGATTCATCGGTGAATCCCGTGACGAGAATCGCCGGCACGCGCACGTTGCCCGCGCGCAGGCGGCGGAAGAAGTCGAGCCCGGTTTCCGCGCCGTCGAGCTGATAGTCGAGCACGAGCACATCCGGCGTGCGCGCGGCGAGCACGGTGCTCGCCTCGGCCACGCTGCCGCAGGTGTCCACGCGCGCGCCCGCACGCACCAGCGATTTGCGCGCGAGCCGCAAAATGCCCTCGTCATCGTCGACGACGAGCACGTGCGCGCCCGTCAACAGGGTTGCTTCTTCGTTCATGCGCGTCGCGTCCCTCGGGGCTGGCTCCAGGTATGGAGCATGCGCAGTCTGGTCATGGTGGTCATGCGTGAATCAATCTCTCTCTCGGTCTGGTTCGTGCCGCTGGCTATCAGGTGCAGTCGGGTGCAGTCGGGTGACAACCGTGGGCTTCATCGACTCCGCCAGGCCGTATCGCGTTTTCAGGGACGCGAAAAACGATGCCCTGCCGGCAGTTTGACGACCTGCAGGAAAAACCCCAGCCGCCTCACCGCTTCGATGAACGCGTCGTATTCGACGGGCTTCGTGATGTACACGTTGCAGCCCAGTTCATAGCAGCGCTCGATTTCACGCGGATCGTCGGTGGTAGTGAGCACGATCACGGGCACCGAGGCCGTCGCCGGTTCGGCCTTCAGCCGGCGCAATACTTCGAAGCCGTCCACGCGCGGCATGCGCAGATCGAGCAGCACGACGAAGTTGGCCAGATCCTCGCGCGATGGAAAAGTCGCTGCGCCCGGGCTTTCTGCACCTGGCGCACCCGGCGCGCCGAAAAAGTAGTCGAGCGCCTCCTGGCCGTCACGAAAGCGCAAAAAGCCGTTGGACACGCCCGAGCGCCGCAGGTTGCGTTCGACCAGCGTGGCGTGGCCGTCGTCGTCTTCGATCAGCACAATGCTCACGCGTTCGCCGGCCAACGCGGCGCGGTAATCAAGCAGTGCCTGCGGCGTTTGCGCTGCGTCAGCCTCGCCCGCCTGATCGGTCCGATCCGCGTTCTCCCCGTGCGTCATATGCCGCTCTCCGACGTCTTCACAAACGTTTCGATGATGTTCTATGCCGTGCGCAACGGCGCATCGGGCAAGGTGACGAAAAACGTCGAGCCCGCGCCTTCGGTCGATTCGACCCACATCTGCCCGCCATGACGCTCGGCGATCCGGCGGGCTAGCGCGAGCCCCGTGCCCTGCCCGTCCGACTGGCCGCCATGCAGACGCTGGAAAGCGCGAAACAGCTTGGGCAGATACGCGGCGGGAATGCCGATGCCATTGTCGCGCACATAATACGTCCGCGTGCGCGTCTCGGGCATGCGTGCCGCATCAAGCGCGCTGTTCGGCGCATTTTGAGGCGTTTTTTTACTGAAATCCGGGCGCGCGGCGGCCATTTCGTCGATTTCTACGAGATCGCCCTCTTCGTATTTCGCCATCTCGTCGGGCAACACCGCGCCGATTTCCACCTGCCCCGGCCGCGACGGATCGAGATGGCGCAAAGCGTTATCGATCAGATTGCCGAAAATCTGTTCGAGCGCCGCCGGATCGCCCCAAGCAGGCGGCAACTCGCCCACCATGATCTGCGCGCGCTGCGCGAGATCGGCGGTGAGACCGCTGAGCGCGCGCTCGACGATGCGCCCCATATTCACGCGCTGCCAGCGGAATTCCAGCCGGCCCGCGCGCGACATGCGCAGCAGCGCGTCGATGATCGCCGCCGAACGCGAGACCGCCTGGCGCAGGAATTGCAACGATTCGGCCACATCGCCGTCGAGCACTTCGTTCATGCGGCGATGCTCGTCGGCGGGCAAACCGGCGCGGTCGATCTGCTCGCGCAGGTCCTCGCAGGACACCTGCAATTCCTTCGAAAAGCCCTGCAGATTCACCAGCGGCGAGCGCAGATCGTGCGACACGCTGTAAATGAACATCTCGTTGTCCTGGCTTTCCTGGCGCAGGCTGTCGTTGGCAGACGCCAAATCTGCGGCGCGCGCCTGCAACTGCAGCTTGAGCGCGGCCTGTTCGCGTTCGGCGTCGCGCAGGCGGTGGCTGGTCTGATTGAGCACGGCATCGAGCGCCGCGATTTCATCGTCGCCGGCCAGAGGCGCGGCCAGCGCCACGCCTTCGCCCAGGCGTTGCGCGTTGGCGTCGAGCGCCGCGAGACGCAGTCCCACGTTGCGCGCGAACACGAAGGCCGTGAGCGCCCAGATCAGCATCGAACCGACCACGGCAAAAATCAGCGCGTCCTGCTGGCGCTCGCGCGTCTCGCGCAACGAGGTGCTGCGGGCGACGTCGAGGCGCGTTTGTTCGGCGATAAACGCGTCGAGTTCGCTGCGCACCGCTTCGATTTCGGGCGGCAGGCCGCTCGCACCCGCATGCACCAGGGGACCGGCGTGGCCTTCGCGCAGCGCGTCGGCGATTTCACCGCAGCGCGCACGCCACGCTCGCGCGTCGTTGTTGATGCGCTGCACGCGCGCGAGTTGTTGCGGATTGTCGGCCACGGCATGCGCGAGCAGCGCAATGCGGTCCGAGAATTCGGCCCACACGGCGCGCCGGTCGATAAACGAGGGATCTTCGAGCACGACCGCGGTACGCACCCGCGCGGCTTCGCGCAACAGCGGCTGGGCGAGGCTCGAAGCCTGCCAGAGAATCTGCTTGCTGGCTTCGGCGCGTTTGGCGGCTTGGGCGGCCTCGCCTTGTGTATCGAAGACGACGCCGAGCAGCGCCAGTTCGATGACGCTTGGAATCGCGATCAGCAACAGACCCTTGGCGAACAGTTTCATGATGGTCGGATTCAGTGGCGGCGGGCGCGCAAGGCGTCGCCGTGATGCTCGTGCGTGGGCCGCAGCGCCGCCCCGGCTCCGATCTGTCTGCCTGATGACCCAATTCGTATCCAATTCGCACACCGGTCGCGGCCAACCTGCGACCGATTCCCCGCGCGGCGCATCGTGCGCCGCAGGCATCAGAGCCGAAACATTATCGGCGCGAAATACCGAGATGACAATGTATGTGGCACTGCCCACCTCGCCGCGAGAAAAGCCGCCTTTTTCCCGAGAAATCGTCACACCGCGCGCGCGTGCGGGACTATTATTGAGACCGGAGACGAAAGAAAGACAGGGTAAGAGAAGCGGTAAAAGAAGCGAGAGAGCGCCGGGATACTTACATGAGCGCGACGTGCTGTCCGGCATGGCGTTTGCCTGACGCAAGGAGGATCTGGGCGCCGTCCCCACGGCCTGCATCCTCGCGAAAACGGCAGATCCATGGTGGATCGACGTGCGGCGCACCAATCCGGGAGTGGTCGCATGGGAACGCTGCGTGTCTTGCAATCCACCTTTTTCAGGCGAATTTTTATGTCCTTCCCGAAAAAGCGTAAACGCATCAAGGCCGATGGCGACGAGTCATTTCTCGCCGTACTGAGCCACTTCAAACCGTTCGGTCAACTGGACACGAAGATCGCGCGTGCGCGCGCTCAGGACGAGCCGGTGCTTTATGCCCATGTGCTGCCGGGTCTCGACGTGCTCCTGTGCAGCATGCGCGGCGCGCAACCGCCGTGGCCAGGCACCGGCGAATTGCGCAAGCGCTGCATCGAATCCATTGCGCATGCGCTCGAGCAGCCGATCGAAGGGCTGGAGAACGGCGGCTACTGGTACGAAGCCGATGGTTTCGGCTTCCTGGTCTTCGCCAGCCGCGCGCGCGGCCGGATTCTGCCGGATTTCGGCGCCGGTCGACCCGGCGCAGGTTCGCGACGCCCGGCACGCGGTCAGGACGCGGCCGGCGATCCGGCACCGAAGCAGCAATTGCGCTGAGATCCACGCAAAAACGCCCGACGCTATGTGAAATCAGCGTCGGGCGTTTTGTCATGCGCTCCAGCTTTTGACGTGCCGCTTCGTTAGCTTCCCCTATAGAGATTCTGCATGCCCGGCTGCGAGGCCGCGTCGGGCCGCGTGTTCTTTTCCGGTGTTTTCGCGGGCGCCGCTGAACGCGACGCCGCCGCGCCGCCCGCCACCGGCGCGGAAGCCGGCGCGCGCATCTTCTGCCCCGGCGGCGGCGCGACCGGATGCTGGCGCATCTGCGAGAACAACTGATCGCATGGCAGCGGCTTGTTGTTGCTCGGTGCGATCAGCGGGATCAGCGCCGCGAACGGATTGATCAGGCCCAGCCCGACCATCGCGCCGCCGCGCAACGCCAGCGCAGCCGCATCGACGCCCACGTGCGGATTCTTGAACGTGCCCTTCACATACAGCGGCGAACGCAGCGAGAAAATGCGGAAGCCCTTGGTATGCGGGTGCACCTTCATGTCCATCGATTCATCGCGCAGATCGATCGGGCCGGTGATGTCGATCACGGCATCGTCGGTGTCGAGTGCGAACACGCGCGGATCGAGCACGCCGTTGGTCGCCACGAAATCGGCGGCCGCGCAGTTGATCTTCACGTCGCGCTGGCCGAACAGCTTCTCGTAGACCACGTTCGCCACGTTCAGGCCGGCCGCTTCCATCAGCAGACGGCTGACGGTGCCTTGCGTGACGAGCAGCTTGACCTCGCCGTTCGAGGTGGACGCCAGCGCCGCCGGCGAGTTGCCGGTGGCCGACAGCGACGCGTCGCCGTTGATTTCGCCCAGCGCCGACTGCATCGACTTGACGCTCGGGAACAGTTGCTTGAGCTTGAGGTGGCGCGCCTCGACCGTGCCGCGCGCCTTGAGCGGCGTGTGCCCGCCATCGAGGTTCACGCGCGTCGCGAGCGTGCCGCCGGCAACGCCGAACTGCAGCGGATCGAGCGCGAGCACGCCGTCGGTCATGATCACGTGCGTGTAGAGATCCTGGATCGGCAGGCTGCCCTGCTTGATGATGCGCTTGCCGGTGAACTTCACATCGGCGTCGATGGCGTTCCAGCGGTCGGTCTTGAACGGCTCGACCGGAATCACGCGGTCGGCGGGCTGCCTGACGGTGTCGCCGCGTTTGGCTTTGCTCGCCTTGCTGTCCGCACCGATGACCGGCGCCAGATCGGAAAACTGCAGCAGGTTCGAGACGAGCGCGCCCGAGAGCAGCGGCCGCGTCGGGCGCTGCGTGTAGACGAGCGTGCCGTTCAGATCGCTGCCGCCCACGCGACCCGTGAAGTTTTCATAGCGGAAGACGCTCGCGCCTTTCTTGAACTGGCCGACAAAACGGCCTTCGGTCGCATAGGGCGGCGTTTCCGGCAGCGTGACGCCGGTGAGGTTGTAAAGATGCGCCATGCTCTGCCCTTGCAGCCACAGGCGCAGATCGACGGCCGCCAGATGCGCGGGGTCCGTAATCGTGCCGACCAGCGCGATATGCATGTCGCCCGCGCGCACGTCGGCCTGCACCGGGAACGCGCGCTTCGGGTCCTGCAGCGCAAGCACGCCGCCGAGCTTGCCTTCGCCCGACAGCGCCGTCTTGTTGTACGTGCCTTTGACCGTCCAGCCGATTGCATAGAACGGTTCCGTGGTCTTGCCGCCGGAAACCGCATTGGCGTTGCTGGCCGAACTCGCACCGATTGCGGCGAGCTTCGAGCCAATGCCCTGCGAAGCGGCGGGCGCGCTGGCGGTCGTTACCGCGCTGGCGTCGCTGGCAGCACTCGCTGCACTCGCAGCGCTGGCCGCCGCGGCTTCCGAAGCCTGCTGCTTTTCCGCCTGCTGCGCGAGCCGGTTCGCGCCCGAACGCCCGATCACCTGCGCCGAGCCCTGGCGCGACGCCGATTCCTGCTGCTCCATCACCTTGCCGATCGGAATGCCCTGGCCAAGCAGGCTCACGGTCACTTTCACATCGGTTTTGGTCTGCTGGTCGCTAACGTCGATATTGCCGTTCGAGAACGTGATGTCATGCAGATTGAGTTTCCACGTCGACGGTCCGCTCGAAGCCGGCAGCTTGAAAGTCCAGTTATTACGGCCATCGGCGAGCCGTTCGACATCGACGGAAGGATTCACGAGATTGATCGCCGGAATCACGATGTCGTGCGCGAGCAGCGGCAGCACAGCCACTTCGAAGTCGATCTCGTCGAGGGTGGCGAACTTGGGCGTTTTGGTCCAGTCGGGGTTGGCCACTTCGATCTGCTGCGCCGAAAAGCGCGGCCAGGGCACCCACGCGCGCCAGCCCGTTTCGCCCGGCGGCCTGCGCCAGCCCACCTTCAGATCGCCGACGATCGCGAACGGACGGCCAATCGCCTCCGACACTTTTTCGTTGACGTAAGGTTTGGCGCGATTCCAGTCGAAGGTCAGGATGAAAACCGCAAGCGCGGCGATCAGCACGGCGACAACCGCCACGAGCCATGCGATGATCCTGGCGAGTGTGCGGCCGGGGCCGCGGGGCTTGGGTTGCGGTGACGTCATGCGCACTCCGTGTTATGCATTGTTGTTTCGCCAACGATTTTGAAGCAGCCGGCGTGCCCGCCTGGGCCATCAGCCGTAATGCGTGCGCTTTCGTGGGCGCATGTCTGCGTATCAGCCTTGTTAGCCATCAATATCAATTAATGAAGAACCCCCAGAACGATCACGCCGATACCGCTTGCGGCCTGACCGCGCCGCTGGTCGAGACACGCGGGCTCGCGCGCCGCGACGCGCAACGCGGCCAGATTTTGCTACAACCGGCGAATTTTTCGCTAATGCCAGGCCAGCGCGTGGTGCTCACGGGGCCGTCCGGTTCGGGCAAGAGCGTGTTCCTGCGCGCGCTGGCGCTGCTCGATCCCGCCGACGAAGGCTCGATCTTCTGGCACGGCGAGCGCGTCGCGCGCGCGCAGATTCCGCGCTACCGGCGGCATATCGCCTATCTGCGCCAGCGCCCCGCGCTGATCGACGGCACGGTCGAAGAAAATCTGCGCTATCCGTATTCGCTGGCGGTGTATCGCGATGCCAGCTTCGACGCCGCACGCGCCGCTAACCTGCTGGCAGCCGCCGGTCGCGGCAGCGACTTTCTCGAGCGCGACGCCGCCGAACTGTCGGGCGGCGAAGCGCAGATCGTCGCGCTGGTGCGCGTGCTGCAACTCGATCCCGAAGCGCTGCTGCTCGACGAACCCACCGCCTCGCTCGATCCCGATTCGGCGCGCGCAGTCGAAACGCTGATCGCTCACTGGTTCGAACACGAACGCGCCGCGCGCGCGACGGTCTGGGTTTCGCATGATCCCGCCCAGGCGCAACGCGTCGGCACACGCCACCTGACGATGCGCGCGGGCGTGCTCAGCGAAGCCGCCAACGCCACCACCACCATCAGCGGAGCACCGCAATGAGCCCGGGCGTGTTGCAGGATCTCGGTATCGGCGATGTCGCGATTGCGGCCTTGCTGGTGTTTGTGAACGGCGCGGTTTCGGTGCTGCTCAAGCTCGATCTCGAACGCAAGCTCGCGTGGGCCGCCGTGCGCACCGTCGTGCAACTGCTGGCGATCGGCTATGTGCTGGGCTGGGTGTTCGCGTTCAACCGCTGGTACGTAGTGCTGCCGCTGATGGCACTGATGACGCTGATCGCCGGATTCGCGGGCGCGCAGCGCGGCGCGCGCACGTATGCCGGACAGCGCGTCGATAGCATCGTGTCGATCTGGGTGAGCGCCTGGCTCGTTGCGGCGGTGGGTCTGTTTGCCGTGATCCGCATCCGGCCTTGGTACGAGCCGCAATACGCGATTCCGATTCTCGGCATGATTCTCGGCAGTACGCTCACGGGCGTGTCGCTGGGCGTCGAGCGCATGATGCAGGAGCTCACGGCGCGGCGCGATCGCGTGGAAAGCGCGCTGGCGCTCGGCGCGACGCGCTGGGAAGCGGCTCAGGCGAGCGCGCGCGAAGCCGTGCGCGCAGGCATGATCCCGACGCTCAATCAGATGGCCGTGGTCGGCGTGGTGAGTCTGCCCGGCATGATGACGGGCCAGGTGCTGGCGGGACAGTCGCCTTTGCAGGCGGTGCGCTATCAGATCGTGATCATGTTTCTGATCGCGGCTTCATCGGCGCTGGGAACGGTGGGCGCGGTAATTCTGGCGTACCGGCGGCTGTTTTCGGCCGATCACTGCTTTATCGCCGCGCGGCTCAAGGAGCGTGCCAAAACGCGCGGCTGACGCGGTCCCCGCGCGTAGGCGCGGACGCAGAGACCGCGCCGTGAAGCGAACGCCTAGCGCTGCGCCGAAACGCTCAACTGCGTGCCGTCGCTGAGCGTGAGCGTTTTTGCCGTACCGTTGGTCGGCATCGAAAAATGCAGCACTTCGCTATGCGCGACCACTTCCGGGCATTGCGCGCCGCCCGCCGCCTTGCCGCCACGCGGCGCCTGTGCGCGGAAGCTCACCTGCACATTGGCCGTACCGTTTTGCGCGACGATCGGCGCGAGACGCAACTGGGTCTGGCGCACCATCGCGCCGTTGGCGTCGAGCGGCAAGGAACTGTAGTCAGGGCAACTTTGCGCGGCGGGCACCGCGCCGCCCGGCGGCGTGGAGCGCCAGGTGAAGTCATCGGTATCGCCCGAGCGCAGCGTGCGCGTTTCCTGGGCGTTGCCGTAGAGCTTCGACGTCACTTTGACCGTGTAGCGGATCGGACCGTCGGGTGCGGCCTGCGAGGTCACCTTGATGGGCGGCGAGGCGTGAGCCGGCAGCGCGAACGTGCACGCGCAGGTCACGGCAACGGCAACATGAGCGAGCGCCGCGCGAGTGCGGCGGGAGCGGGTGCGGCTGCAGGGCATGCGTCACCTCCTTGGGGGAGCCGCCACGACCGCGAACGACGTGGCCGGGGCGACACGCGAACACGTGGCGGATTACGTGGCGAATTGTTCTCCTGTCAGTCTAGCGCGCCGCGCGAAGCCGTGCGCCGGGCGATGGCGTCGCCCGGCCCAGGTTTTATACGGCTTGCCACCGGACCGGTTTTGTAGACCGCGCAGCGACGACTCAGGCGCCGCCCTCCTCCAGCCGCAGCGTCAATTCGCTGCTCACCGTCTGCTGCACCTGGCCGTAGCGCGCCCACGGCGCCGCGCGCTTCGGCCGGTTCAACTGCTTGAGCCGCACGTCGATATTGGCCAGCGTCCAGTGCGCGCCGCCGGTCGTCTGCGCGAGTTCGTCCCAGCCGATCGGCACGGAAACGCCCATGCCCGGCCGCGCACGCACGCCATAAGCGACCGCCGTGCTGGCACCGCGCACGTTGCGCAGGTAATCGACGAAGATTTTCTTCCTGTGATGCTCGACGCCCATCGTCGCCGTGAACAGCGTCGGCCAGCCCGACGCCAGACGTTGCGCCACCGCGCGCGCAAAAGCCTTGATGTCGTCCCAGCCCGGCCCGGGCGTGATCGGCACGACGATATGCAGGCCCTTGCCGCCGCTCGTCTTGCAGAACGACTCCAGCCCCAGATCGCCGAGCACTGCGCGGGTGAGATCGGCCGCCTCGATCACGCGATCCCAGCCCAGCGCCGGGTCTGGATCGAGATCGAACACGATCCGGTCGGGCCATTCGATTTCGGCGGCGTGCGCGTTCCAGGTATGAAGCTCGATCGCATCCATCTGCGCCACGTTGATCAGCGCTTCGAGCGAATCGATGCCAATCAGCGGATGCGCGGAATCCAGTTCTTCATGGAGCGTCGCGCCGGGAATCGGTGCGCGGGTGACCTGACGCTGAAACAGCAATTCGCCGGACAGGCCTTGCGGCGCGCGCACGAGCGACACCGGGCGATCGCGCAGATGCGGCAGCAGCCACGGCGCGGCCCGCGCGTAATAGCGCACGAGATCGAGCTTGCGAATACCGCTTTCGACGTCGATGATGCGGCGCGCGCTGGTGATGTGGATACCGGCCACCTCGCCGGTGGTGCTGGCGCGGCCGGCACGCGAACGGGCTGGTGTAGCGGGAGTCGAGGCACGCGCTATGCGCGCGACGGGAACACCGCGTACTTCAGGCTCCTTCGACATCTCAGGGGCTTGAAGCACTTCATGCGTGGAAGGCGCTGCGCTTTCCTGGGCCTGCCTGCGCGCGCCGGTCGGCGTTCGGCCAGGACTTGTCTGGCTGGGATGAGCGTCCTGCATACCGGTTCCCCTGGCGCCGATGGGCGCATGCAACGCGTCGCGCGACGCAGCTCGCGATGCGTGGTTGACGGCACGCGGCGGCCGCCCCCCCGTCGGACGCCGCACGAGCATTCATTGTGCCTCGAAAGCGGGCTTTCGTCTCCGTAAGGTGTGCGGTGGGCCGCATTGGACTATCGAAACGGTACAATTCGCGTTTTCGCCGCGCACGCCGGCTGGAGCTTTCCTCATAGGGAAACGTCCGACCGTCTTCGCGCCCTGTTTCGATTCCTGCCCCGAATCTGACTCCACTTCAGCCGCTTCCGGGGCGCCTTGCGCCGCACACGTCATGAATCTCGTCATCCAGAGTCCCGCTCCGCTGCAAGACGTTCACCACAAGCCGCTGCTCGCGCTCGCACGCGGCAGCCGCCTTGTGCCGATCGACGAACACGCGATCCGTATCGAAGACGCCGTACCCGCGCAGCGCCCGGACCTCGACGTCTATTGCGGCGTGCATCAGCTCGACTACGCATTCGTGGAACCGGGCCGCACGCTCGGCAGCTTCGGCCTCGTGGCGATGGACATGGATTCGACGCTCATCACGATCGAGTGCATCGATGAAATCGCCGATTTTTGCGGGCTGAAAGCCGAAGTCGCGGCAATCACCGAAGCGTCGATGCGCGGCGAGATCAAGGACTTCAACGAAAGCCTCACGCGCCGCGTGGCGCTGCTCAAGGGCCTCGACGCGAGCGCGCTGGAGCGCGTCTACGAAGAGCGTCTGCAACTCTCGCCCGGCGCGGAAAAGATGCTCGCGGGCGCGAAGGCGGCGGGTCTGAAGACGCTGCTGGTGTCGGGCGGCTTCACGTTCTTCACGGAGCGTCTGAAGGCGCGCCTCGGCCTCGACTTCACGCGGGCGAACTCGCTGGAAATCGTCGACGGCAAGCTCACGGGCCGCGTCACGGGCGAGATCGTCAACGCCGAAGTGAAGGCGCGTACCGTCAGCGAAACCTGCGCGCAACTGGGTATCGATCCGCGCCGTGCGATCGCGATGGGCGACGGCTCGAACGATCTGAAGATGATGGCCGTGGCCGGTCTGTCGGTGGCGTTCCGCGCCAAGCCGGTGGTGCGCGAAGCGGCGAGCGTCGCGTTTAATTTCGTCGGTCTGGACGGTCTGCTGCGTCTGTTCTGATCGACAAAAACCCAGCCGCAAAAACTAGCACGGCCGCGCCTGTCCCAGAAGACAGGCGCGGCCGTTTGCTTTTATGCGCGTACTTTTACGCGAGCGTGGCGAGTGCGCGCTCGATGTCGGCGCGCAGATCGGCTTCGTCTTCCAGGCCGATGTAGAAACGCACCAGCGTGCCGCGATGCGGCCATTGCGCGGCCGTGCGCATCGACGCGATGTCGTACGGCATCGCGAGGCTGCGCGCGCCGCCCCAACTCCAGCCCAGCGCGAACAGGTCGAGCGATTCGCAGAACGTGTCGATCTGCGCGGCGCTGTAGCGTTCATCGAAGATCACCGAAAACAGCCCGCCCGCGCCCGTGAAGTCGCGTTTATAGAATTCGTGGCCGGGGCAATCTTCGAAGGCGGGATGCAGCATCGCCACGATTTCACTGCGCGTTTTGAGCCATTGCGCGAGCGAGAGCGCCGTGCGGTCATGCGCGTCGAAACGCACTTTCATGCTCGGCAGACCGCGCAGCACGAGCGAACAGTCATCCGACGACACGCCGATCCCCGTACGCATGCGCGCCAGTTTGAGCTTCAGATAGAGATCGCGATCGCGCGTGATGGTCGCGCCCATCAGCACGTCGCTGCCGCCCGATTGATACTTCGTGAGCGCCTGCACGGAGATATCGACGCCATGATCGAAGGGCTTGAATGCGAGGCCCGCGGACCACGTATTGTCGATGGCGGTGATCACGTTATGTTTGCGCGCGACGGCCGTGATTGCGGGCACATCGGGCACTTCCATCGTCACCGAGCCGGGCGCTTCCAGCCAGATCAGCTTCGTTTCCGGGCGGATCAGCGCTTCGATACCCGCGCCGATCATCGGATCGTAATAGCGCGCCGTCAGGCCGAAGTCGCGTGCGAGCCAGTCGCCCAGATCGCGGTTCGGCGAATAGACGTTGTCGGGAATCAGCACATCGTCGCCCGCTTTCAGGAGACCGAAATACACGTTCGAGATCGACGAGAGCCCCGACGGTTGCAGCAGCGCCTGCTCGCCGCCTTCGATCTCGGCGAGACGTTGCATCAGCATCGTCGAGGTGGGCGTCGCGTGCAGGCCGTAGCGCCATTGCGCGTCGTTTTTCCAGTCGAGGCCGCGCACGGTCGCGAGGTCTGGGAACACGACGGTCGAGGCGCGCGTGACGGGCGCGGCGAACGATTCGAAGCCGGGCGTGATGTCGTCCTGCGGATTGACGATGCGCGTCTGCAAGGCGCGATGGGTGTCGGATTTCTTCATAACGGAGTGCTGGCGGTAAGGCGCGGAAGGTGACATGGCGCGGGCGGGTCCTGCTGGACCGTTCCCGCGCCGCATGCCGAAGATTAACACCGGCGCCGCTGGGGATGATCCGTAATGGATCGTGCCTGGGCTTGATCCGGATCAGGCGGCCGGTTTGTCGCCCACGGTCTGGGCGTGGCGCGCGTCGTCGTCGGCGTGCAGGTAGAGGCCGGTCGTTTCGATCGACGCGTGACGCAGATTCTTCTGGATATAGCGCAGGTCCGTGCCTGCGTCGGCTTGATGCGTCGCGGCGGTGTGGCGCAGCCAGTGCGTCGAGGCGCGGCGCAGCGTGGCCGCGCTCGCGGGATCGCGAGCGTCGAGGGTATCGGCAATGCGCCGGAACACCGTTTTCACGATCAGATACACGGCCGTCGATGTCAGCGGGTGGGTATCGCCGCCCGCGACGCCGAGCACGGCCGGACGCAACTCTCCCGGCGACGGGACTTCCGGCAAGCCATGAAAAGCACGATAGCGCGCGAAATCCGCCATCAGTTCGTCGCTCACGGGCACGTCGCCCTCTACGCCGCCCTTGCCCACTACACGCAGCCACCAGCGGCCACGCCGACGCTCGAAATCGCCCGCGCGCGCCTGTGCGGCTTCGCTTGCGCGTAACGCCGTGCGATAGAGGAAGCGCATGAGCCAGCGGCATCGCTCGTAATGCTGACGCTCGCGCGGCGTGTCTTGCTCGAAAGCGTCGACGCCGTCGAGCACCTGCTGCCAGAGCGTCTGGTCGAGATAGCGCTCGACGCGTCGGCTGCGCGGTGCCTGCGGTGCGCGGGCGCGGCGCAAGGCCAGCGGATTGCCGGCGAGATAGCCCGCCGCCACCAGATAGTTGAACAGCCCGCCGAGGATACCCATCGCCTGGCGGCGGCTGCGCGGCGAAAGCGGCCCTTCGAACAGCCGACGCTCGCGGCCTTTGCGCGGACGCGCCGGATCGACCCAATCGCCCTGCGGCGCGGCGAGGAATTGCTCGTAGAGCACGAAATCTTCGCGTGTGAGGCTGGACAGCGGTTTGTCGAGCGCGCGCGTGGCCCACAGCATCAGGCGCACCGCTTCTTTCCGATAGCTGCGCAAGGTGTGCGGGGAATCGACGTATTCGGCCAGCCAGAGGCGCACGGCTTCGATATCGGTGCGCGCGGCGGTCTGCGCTACCCCGCCGCGTGCGCGATTCGTGCCGCTTCGGCCGTCGAGCGCGGGCGGCAAAGCGGGAAGCAAGGCAATGGCGTCTTCGGGCATCGATTCGGGGGCGATTTTGGGCGTTGAGCGGATCGTATCGTAGCTTTACTTGCGATTATAGGTGTTATCGTAAATTTCTAACTCAATCAATTACGTATATAACGTTATATGATGATATACAGTAAAATTTGAAACGTTCGCCTCTTCCCCTGCCAGAAAACCATGTCACGTATCAGCGATACCCGTTTGCGTACCCGCGAAACCGCGTCTCGCCTCGTCGCCGAAGGAAAACGGCCGCATGAGCTGACCGTCGACCTCATCTACGCGGAAATCCGCCAGGGCAGCCGCACTACGATCAACGACGAACTCAAGCAGTGGAAAGACGAAAAAACGCGCAGCGACGCCCTTGCCTCGCAACTGCCGCCTGCGGTCGCGGATGCGATGCTCGGCATCTGGGCCGTCGCCGTGGAGCATGGGGAAAAGGTTTATGACGCGCGCGTGGCCGAACTGGAACACGCCACCGCGCAGGCGGAATCACGCGCGGCCGAAGCGCTGGCAGCGTGCGCTGCCGCCGAAGAAGCGCTGAAGCTGCGCGAAGTGGAACTGGCGGCGCTCAGCGAGCAGATCGCGGTGCTAAAACCGCAACTCGAAGCGGCCAATGCGCGCGCAGAAGACGCCCGAAACCGCGCCGATGCGCTGGAAACCCAGCGCAACCACGAACGCGATAGCGCCGAAACGCGGCTGCGCGAACAACGGGAAGAACACGAAAAAGCGATCGGCGCGTTGCGTGTGTCGCTGGAAGCGCGCGACGCGGCTTTTCAGTCCGAACTGGACAAGGCGACGCAGCGTATGGAAGGCGTGCAACGGCACATGATGCAGCAGATCAGCGAGGCCCGCGAAGAGCGCAAGCGTGCGGATACGCTTGCCGCGTCGCTTCAGCATCGCAATGAAACCCTGCTCGGAGAATTGGGCGCGGCGCGCGCTCACGAAACGCGTCAGGACGACGCGCTACGCGAGGCGCAGCAGGCAAATGAAGCGTCGATGCGGGAACGCGGCGAATGGCAACGCGAGCGCGAAGTGCTGGAAAACCGGCTGGCCGCGATGCGCAATCGCTCGCGCGCGAAATTGAAGCGCGCGGCGCTGGCCGTGCCGCGCGGCACGCGCGAGCGGCCAGCCGAAAAGGAATGACGTCTTAAGCGGTCACTCGCCGGTCACGACATTGCCGACGCCACCTACCGCATTGCCGCTCTTTGCAGCGGGTGCGGGCGCAGGTGTGGAGCCTGCCGCGAGCGGCTTCAACTCGAACGGCACGGGATGGGAATCGTCCACTTCCATGCGGTCGCCCGACAGCGAACCGTCCGCGGCAAACGTGCCGACCCAGTTGCCGGTGATGCGCGTACCGTCGTTCGACTCTTCCGCTTCGAGCGTCTGGCCCGTGCGGTCGCCGGCGATCAGGATCACTTCGCCGGTATCGCGGAACTGATACTCGCCGTGCACGCCGGACGGATCATCGGGATCGGTCTTGGCGCCCAGTCGCATCAGGATCGCACGCTTGCCGAGCGTGCCCACGTACTGCGGCAACTTCGCGAATTCGGGATTCGGCTTGAGCGTCGAATGCACGGGCGCGCTCGCCGCAGCGTCCGTTGCGTGATTGTCGCCGACCGCGCAAGCGGCGAGCGGCAGCGCAATCGCCACCGCCGCGCACCAGGCCAAACCGCGCACGGCTTTCGAGAATGAAACTTGCATCAGACTCCTCTGATCGGGATTGCTTGGGAGTAGTCGCGGGCGATATTGCCGATCACGCCAATCAAGCCGAGGCCAGCGCGCGTTCGACATCCGCGCGATGCGGAATCGGCGCGACGGCGCCATAACCGAGCGTCGAAAGCGCAGCGGCCGCGTTGGCGTAATGGGCCGCGGCGAACGGATCGTCGCCGGCCACGAGACGCGCGACGAATGCACCGCCGAAACAGTCGCCCGCACCCGTCGCATCGACCGCCGCGACGACGCGACCCGGCACCAGCCGACGCTCATCCGCCGTGGCAACGTACGCGCCTTCCTTGCCGAGCTTGAGCGCAACGACGCGCGCACCCAGCGTCAGCAGCCGATCGACGATGGCATCGCGATCGTCGAGACCGGTCAGCACCGCCACATCGTCCCAGCTAGGCAGACAGATATCGGTCAGGCGCAGCACTTCGGTCATCACGGCGCGGGCGCGCGCGAGCGGCCAAAGCTTCAAGCGCAGATTGGTATCGAAACTCACCTGCACGCCGTTGGCGCGCGCATGCTCGATCGCGGCGAAGGCCGCGTCGCAGGCGGCATCGCCAATCGCCACGCTGATACCCGAGAGATGCAACACGCGCGCCGCAGCCAGCGCGTCGAGCGGCAGATCGCCCGGCGCGTAACGGCTCGCCGCCGAACCTTTGCGCAGATAGTCGAATGCGTGCCCGCTCGGGCCGTGCGAGACGAAGTAGACGCCGGTGGGCGCCTCAGCGCTCACGCGCACATGCGAAGTATCGACACTTTCGCGCGCCCACAGATCGAGCAGCAGACGCCCGAACTGATCGTCGCCGAGCGCCGACACAAAACCCGTGCGCGCGCCCTGGCGCGCGGCGGCGATTGCGAAATTCGACGTATCGCCGCCGAAACCCTGCAGGTAGTCGGGCTTACCGGGCGCGGCCTGGTTGAATTCGACCATGGCCTCGCCGTAGGCCAGGATTTCGGGCATTGCAGCCGCGGGCGTTGCAGCCGTCATACCGCGCAGACCTCGCCCCACAGATCGTGGCCGTCCGCGCCGGTGATCTTCACCGAAACGAAATCGCCCACCTTGTAGCGCTTCGACGCCTTGGTCGCCGGCGCAACGTAGACCACGCCGTCGATTTCCGGCGCGTCGGCCGCGGTACGGCCAATGCCGCCGTCCGGGTTGATCTCGTCGATCAGCACCTTGAGCGTCTTACCGACCTTGCGCTGCATGCGCTTCGCCGACACTTCTTCTGCCACTTCCATGAAGCGCGCGCGGCGCGCCTCGCGCACTTCGTCCGGCAGCGCGCCGTCGAGTTCGTTGGCCGTCGCGCCCTCGACCGGCGAGTAGGCGAAGCAGCCCACGCGATCCAGATCGGCTTCGCGGATAAAGTCGAGCAGCGTTTCGAACTGCTCTTCGGTCTCGCCCGGGAAACCGGCGATAAAGGTGCTGCGGATCGTCAGATCCGGGCACATTTCGCGCCACGCCTTCACACGCTCCATGACCTTTTCCGCGTTCGCGGGGCGCTTCATGCGCTTGAGCACTTCGGGGTGCGCGTGCTGGAACGGCACGTCGAGATACGGCAGCACGTGGCCCTTGAACGGACCTTCGGCCATCAACGGAATGACTTCGTCGACGCTCGGGTACGGGTAGACGTAGTGCAGACGCACCCACGCGCCGTATTGCGCGGCCAGCTCGCCCAGCGCGGCGACCAGATCGGTCATGCGCGTCTTGACCGGCTTGCCGTTCCAGAAACCGGTGCGGTACTTCACGTCCACGCCGTAGGCGCTGGTGTCCTGCGAAATCACCAGCAGTTCCTTCACGCCCGACTTGAAGAGGTTTTCCGCTTCGAGCATGACTTCCGCGATCGGGCGCGACACCAGATCGCCGCGCATCGACGGGATGATGCAGAACGTGCAGCGGTGGTTACAACCTTCGGAAATCTTCAGATACGCGTAGTGGCGCGGCGTGAGCTTGATGCCCGCGGGCGGCACGAGATCGACGAACGGATCGTGCGGCTTGGGCAGATGGCTGTGCACCGCCTGCATCACTTCGCCGACGGCATGCGGGCCGGTCACGGCCAGCACCTTCGGGTGCACTTCCTCGATCAGGTTCGAGCCGCTGGCGCTCGCCTTCTTGCCCAGACAGCCGGTGACGATCACCTTGCCGTTTTCGCTGAGCGCCTCGCCGATGGCGTCGAGGCTTTCCTGCACGGCTTCGTCGATAAAGCCGCAGGTGTTGACCACCACGAGATCCGCACCGTCGTACGAACCCGAGATTTCATAACCTTCCGCACGCAGCTGGGTAATGATCTGCTCGGAGTCGACTAGCGCCTTCGGGCAGCCGAGGGAAACCATCCCGACGCGCGGGGCAGGTTTGTGGGAGGTCGTTGATTCAACAGGGTTTTTCACGTGTACGTCCGGATGTGGGGTGCAAGGCGTTCGTTGCGCCGCGCGAATTCAGGCCAATCCGCCATTTTACCCATTTGGCGTATGGAGGGGGGCGGCGTGGCTGGCTAACGACGTTGGACGGACGTTGGACGTGAGGGTCGGAAGAGGAATCGATCCGGGGCCATTTCTCCGCATGCACCCGACAAACGGGCAATGACGTGAACGCCCAGGCATGCCCCGGCACGATGCCGACGGAGGCAAGATCAAACAGGGAAAGCGCGGCTAACCCCAAAAAACAAACAAGCGGCCACCGGCGCGTGGGCTGCCGCGCCTCGCCGCTTTCATTCGCTACGCGTTACTTCTTCTCTTCCTCGTCGCTCGCATTTTCCTTCGCGCCTTGAGCGGGCGCCGCAGGCGAAACCGGGGAAGCCGGCTTGAACGGGAACGTGCTGAACATGTTCTTCGCCTGGTTCTGCATCTGCTCCTGCATCTGCACGAACATGTTCTTCGACTGCTCGATGTAGCTGGTCATCATGCCCTGCATCATCGGCGCCTGCATGTTCATGAACTGCGACCAGACCTCGGGGTTCATCGCGTTGCCTTCGTAAAGGCCCTTCGACTGATCCGCGAGCTTGTTCTGGATGTCGATGAACGCCTGGATGTTCTTTTCCAGGTAGGTGCCCATCATGCCCTGCATCGCATGTCCGTAGAAACGGATGATCTGCGACAGCATCGACGACGAGAACATCGGCAGACCGCCGCCCTCTTCCTCAAGGATGATCTGCAGCAGGATGCTGCGCGTCAGATCCTCGTTGGACTTCGCGTCGATGACCTTGAACTCCTCCTGATCCAGCACGAGTTGCTTCACATCAGTCAACGTGATGTAGGTGCTTGTCTCCGTGTCGTACAGCCGACGATTCGGATACTTCTTGATCAGTCGTTCGGCGGTTTTCTTTGTAGTCGTCATGTGTCGCCCTTGTATGCGCCAACGCGCGAGGGCCAATGCCATCGCGCGTTGTCTACCCCGGCGGCGGCCTGCCCCGGTGTGCAAACAGGCCGCCGCCGCCCTTGATCCCGCTTTTGCCGCGCGTGCCCTTCAACACGCGCGGCAGCGGGCATCAGCCCATGTGCAACCCGCCGTTGAGCGAGAAGTCTGCACCGGTCGCGAAGCCCGATTCTTCCGAAGCGAGCCACGCAACGATCGAGGCGATTTCTTCGGGCGCGCCCAGACGGCGCACCGGAATCGTCGCGACGATCTTTTCGAGCACGTCGGGGCGGATCGATTTCACCATGTCCGTGCCGATATAGCCCGGCGACACCGTGTTGACCGTCACGCCCTTGGTCGCGACTTCCTGCGCGAGCGCCATCGTGAAGCCGTGAATGCCGGCCTTGGCGGTCGAGTAGTTGGTCTGGCCGAACTGGCCCTTCTGACCATTCACCGACGAAATATTGATGACCCGGCCGAAACCGCGTTCGACCATGCCGTCGATCACCTGTTTGGTGACGTTGAAGAGGCTCGTGAGGTTGGTGTCGATCACCGCCGTCCAGTCTTCGCGCGTCATCTTGCGGAACACCACGTCGCGCGTGATACCGGCGTTGTTGACCAGCACGTCGACTTCGCCTACTTCCGATTTGACCTTGTCGAACGCCTGGGCCGTCGAGTCCCAGTCGCCCACGTTGCCTTCCGACGCGATGAAGTTAAAGCCCAGCGCTTTCTGCTCTTCGAGCCACTTCACGCGGCGCGGCGAGTTCGGACCGCAGCCCGCGACAACCTTGAAGCCCTGCTTTTCGAGGCGCTGGCAGATTGCCGTTCCGATGCCGCCCATACCGCCCGTTACATACGCAATACGCTGTGACATAAACCACACTCCATTATCGTTATCCGAAGCGCCGATCGACGGCTCCGGCTTCGCCTCTGCCTGCTGCTCCCTACTGCGTCTGCGCCGTGCGCCGCCCGTGAGCGCGCATTACGTCAATCAACGCCAGTCGCAGCCGCGCCGAAGCCGCACGGCCGCACCGTGATCCGCTGTGTCTTACAGACGCTCGAGTGCGAGCGCCACGCCCATACCGCCGCCGATACACAGCGACGCCAGGCCGCGCTTCGCGTCGCGGCGCTGCATTTCA